>JAYQOO010000155.1:0-8440 GCA_038144855.1 Acidimicrobiia bacterium
CCGTAAACGCCCAGCAGTCTCCCGCACCCCGCACCTTCGCGCCCACGCAGTTCTACAACACGTTCTCCGGTGCGCATCCACCCGCACTGCGCATCAAGCCCGGCGAGCGCATCATCACCAAGACAGTTGACGCCGGTGGTACAGACTGGGACGGCAAACAGATCACTCCAGGACCAAACCCGCAGACCGGCCCCTTCTTCGTCGAGGGCGCCGAACCGGGCGACATGATCGTGGTGTCGATCGACAAGCTCGAGATCAACCGCACCACGGCATACTCCGGCGGTGCGCTGGCGCCGTACACCGTGACGCCGGGCTCGATCCTCAACCGCACCGAGCGCCAGTCGCCGCGTGCCAGCTGGATCCTCGACAAGGCGAAGAACGTCGCCCGGCTCGACAACGCCGATATCGGCGGCCTTGAGTTGCCGTTGCGGCCGATGCTTGGCTGCGTCGGCGTGGCGCCGGCCCGCAAAGAGGCTATTGTCACCAGCACCCCGGGGGCCTTCGGCGGCAACATGGATTACGCCGGACTCAATCAGGGCGTGAAGGTGATGCTGCCCGTGAACGAACCCGGCGCCCTGCTCTTCCTCGGCGACGGACATGCGCGGCAGGGTGAAGGCGAGGTCGTCGGCACCGGGCTCGAAACGTCCATGGATGTGGAGTTCACCGTGCAACTCGTCAAGAAGTCACCGATTCAGTGGCCGCGGCTTGAGAACGACACGCACGTGATGGTGCTGGGTAGCGAGCGCTCGCTGATCGAGGCGCTGCAGCAGGCCACCTCGGAAATGCACCGCTGGTTGATGCAGGACTACGGTATGACCGAACGCGGCGCATCCATCCTGATGGGCCAGGCGCTTGAATACGAGGTCGCCAACGTCGTCGATCCACGCTTCACGATGGTCGCGAAGATGCGCAAGTCGATTCTGGCCGGCCTTAAGCGCTGACCTGCTTCGAGAGTTTCTCTCGCTCCGCCTTGATCTGATTCAGGGTGGACTCACTTGCCGCCACTTCGGCCGCGGCCGCCTGCTCGGCGGCTGCGGCGTCTGACAGTTCCTTCTCGACCCGTTCGCGGGTGCGTTGGGCCCGCTCGAGGGCGCGCTGAGATCGTTCGAACGCCGCTTCCGTCTCACGCAGGGCCGCGTCGGCAAAGCGCAGCCGCTCCTTCGCCATGGCGAGTTGCTGTCTGGCCTCCTCGGCCTTCACCGACGCCGTTGTATCAACGGCCGCGCTCACCTCTCGCGGCTTCGGCTTCGCCGTGATCGTCACGCCGTGCAGCGCTTCGAATCCGGTGCGCCGAAACGGCTTGATGAAGCGCCCCGGCGTGTCGGTCGTCGGCAAGGCGGCCAGCATCTCGGTGACCGGCGTCATGACCGCGTCCGATGCGGCGTTTCCGGCGGCCTCCACGATCTTGCGAATCGCGTCCTTGGCCCGGCGCATGGCTTCGGCGTGAAAGACCTCGGCCGCCTTGACGTCTGCGGCCTGGCCCCCGAGCATCTGCTGATGCGCTGTGCGCACCTGGCCCGAGGTCTTGACCACCTCGTCGAACAGGCTCCGTTCGTGCCAGTAAAGTTGATTCACCGCCCACGTCGCGAGCACCGGCTTTTCGAGTTTCTTGACCGCGGCGTTGCCAGACTCCTTCGCGAGCGCGTTGCGGGCGCCGGTGAACTCCTCGAGCGGCAGTTGATACAGACGGTCGATCTGGTCCTCGAGGCTGGCCATCCCCCGATTGTCACATCATCGGAGATCCGGGCCAACAGGGCCGGCTCACCCAATTTGCCCTAGCGGTCTCACACTTCTGCCACATCTTTCTGGTGCAATGGACGTCGAAGCAATCAGGGAGACGAGATGAGCAGTCACGATCATGACGACCACGACGACCACGGCGGGCTGCACCGCGACTTGCTGGCAAGCGGGGCCGCGCTCGACCGCCGTGGCGTCCTTCGATTAGGCGCGCGGTTCGGCGCCGCGTTTGGCGCCCTGCAGCTGGTTGGCTGCAGCGATTCCCCGACCTCACCGTCGGCGACCACCACCACTTCAAGCAGCTCCACCAGCACCACTGCGACCACGTCGACAACGACCGCGGTGACGTCGACCAGCACGTGTTCGAAGACCCCTGAGGAGACCGAGGGGCCGTATCCGGGCGACGGCTCGAACGGACCGAACGTTCTGACGTCGTCAGGCGTCAACCGCACCGACATCCGTTCCAGCTTCGCCGGCCTGAGCGGCACCGCCGCCGGCGTGCCCCTGAACATCGTCCTGACGATTGTCTCGTCGACGACATGCGCGCCCCTGGCTGGCGCCGCGGTGTATCTCTGGCATTGCGACCGCGAAGGCCGCTACTCGCTCTACACCTCCGGCGTCACCAACCAGAACTATCTGCGGGGTGTGCAGGCGGCCGACGCCAACGGGCGCGTCACGTTTCAGTCGATCTACCCGGGATGCTATGCCGGCCGGTGGCCGCACATCCACTTCGAGGTCTACCCCAACCTGACTGCCGCCCAGAGCGTGCGCAACAAGACCGCCACGTCGCAGATCGCGTTACCGAAGGCGTCGAATGACCTGGCGTACGCCGTCGCCGGCTATGAGCAGAGTGTCCGTAACGCCGCGCAGATCACGCTGGCGACGGACGGGATCTTCCGGGATGGATCGTCCCTCGAACTGGCAACGATGACTGGTGATGCCAGCACCGGCTTCACGGCGACTTTGACTGTTGCCGTGTAAGCCATGCTCGGTTGGGGCGGGCGGAACAGGGGCCGCCCGCCCTTTCAGGCAATCCGGCCTCCCAGAAGGCGCCGGATCAAGGCGAGAGCGATCGCCAGGTCAAACCCGATTCGTATTGTGAAAGTTGTCGACCGGCGGCCCGGCGCGGACTCGCGCCGGACACGGGGTCATCACATGTGGGATTTCGGCTGGCCTCACGCCAGCCGAAACAAACGCGGGCGCAGCTACTTCTTCATCCGGCGGATGTAGGTCACGTGCGTAACGCCCATGATCTTGCCATCCTTGTCCATGCGGATGTATTCGTTGCTGATGGTGTTGTTGTCAGCCGAGAGCGTGTTGATCACGACCTGGTTGAGCACACCATTGCGCTTGTTGTAGATGCGGATGCTCTTCGGGTCGATGATCTCGACCGCGGTCTCCGCGCCCTGCTGGCCGGTCACCGGGCGGTAGACACCGTCGAACTTCGTCACGTACGACCAATCGGACTTCGGATCGCTCGGGTTGCTGACGGTCAGCTTGCTGCCGTCACCCTCGAACGCCTCGTAGGTCATCACGTTGTTCGGGTTGGTGGAGTTATCCCACACGCCGTAGCGCGCGGTGCGGGGGTTCGTGCCATCGTCCTTCGCCGCGGGACGACCCTGGGCAAACGCGCCGGCGGAGCCGAGCGCAAGAAAACCAATAACCAACAGTTTCTGTAGTCGCATCGAGTGATCCCTTTTCGAATGTCCTGAACTTGCTGACGAACCACGCCAGCATACACCGGCCGGGCAATTCATGGGGCGTATGCGTTCATAAGCTGGATCGCCCAGCGGGCTCCCGGTCGTCCACGGCCTCGCCGTGGTGCTGCCATGCGTTTAACAGCGTTTCTGGTTGCGGCCGTAGCATGCATCTCGTCAGGCCGGACTTGGCGGGCTCTTGCGCATGCGCAGCCAGGTGAGGCTGAGGCCCTTCCGCTGCACTTCATCAAACAACGAGTACGCCACCGGCGTCACGACGAGCGTCAGCACCAGCACCAACGTCTGCCCGCCGATCACTACCCACCCGATCGCATGGTTGGTCGCCGACCCGACCCCCTGCGAGATCACCAGCGGGATCATGCCGGCCACAAACGCCAGGGTCGTCATCAGGATCGGCCGCAGACGGTCGCGGCTTGCCTGCACGACCGCGCGGTCCGTCGGCAGCCCCTCGTCTCGCAATTGATTGGCGTGATCGATCTGCAGGATCGAATTCTTCTTCACGACGCCAAACAGCACCAGCAGCCCAAGACCCGAGAAGATGTTAAGCGACTGGCCGAAGATGATGATCGAGACCAGTGCGAACGGCAGCGTCAGCGGCAGGGACAGCAAGATGGTGACCGGATGCAGCCACGACTCGAACTGCGCCGCCAGGATGAGGTACATGAACACCAGCGACAACACGATCGCCGACAGGAACGCGGTCGCCGTGCGATTCAGCTCGCGCGATCGGCCCACGAAGCCGGAGCGATATTCGGACGGCATCTGGAGCTCGTCTGCCAGCCGCGTCATCTCCTGCTGCACTGCGGTCTGCCCCGTTCCGGGCAGCAGGTTTGCGACGATCGTCACCTGCCGCTGCCTTGAGATGCGGCTGATCGTGGCCGGCGACGAATCGCGCTCGAACGACGCTATATTGTCGAGCGACACGCTCCCCAGCCGCGACGACGGCACGGTCAGCGCACCGAGCGACTCGGCGCTGTTGCGGTCCTCCGCGCGCGCGCGCAGCAACACCTCATACTGCTCGCCGCCATCGTTGAACGTCGTGACGGCGTCGCCGCCAACCAGCAACCTCACCGCTTCCGCCGTGTCGGAGATCGAAACGCCAAGGTCCGACGCCTTCGGGCGGTCGATCTGGATTGAGATTTCGGGCTTGCCCAGATTCAGCGTCGTGTCCACATCCACCAGGCCAGGGATCTTTGCGACCTGATCGCGCAGCGTCTGGCTGTACTTCTCGAGCGCATCAAGCGACGGCCCCTGCAGCACGAACTGGATGTCACCACCACCGCCACCCGGCCCGCCGCCAGCCTGCACCGCCATGCGGACGCCGGGCTGGGCCACCTTCGGCAGGATGCTGGTGCGCACGTCGCCCATCACATCGTCCTGGATTCGACTCCGCTCAGACAGTGGATGGAGTTTGACGAATACGGTCGCGGAATTCAGCGTGCCGGCGTTGTCGCCCGCCACCGTCACCAGCGTGTAGGCCACCTCGGGCAATTCGCGAATAGCCGTCGCCAGCCGGTTCGAGAGGATTTCGGTGGCCGCAAGGCTGGAGCCCTCCGGCGCCCGCAGCGTGACATCAAACTGGGACGTGTCGTCGACCGGCGTGAAATTCACGTTCACGACCTGAAACAGCCCGACGCTCGACAACAGCACAACGACCGTTGCCGCGGCCACGACGCCGCGATGCGCCATTGCCCACTCCAGCAGCCGCGTGTAGCTGCGATCGAGCGGCTCGAAGAACCGATTGTGCTTCGAATCGTGGCCACTGCCCGCGTCGAGCGCCTTGCCCTTCAGCCAATACGCGCACATCATCGGCGTCAGCGTGAAGCTCACAAACAGCGACACCAACACCGCAAACGACATCGTCAAGCCGAAACTCTGCATGAAGCGGCCGACCATGCCGCTCATGAACCCGACCGGCGCAAAGATCGCGACCAGGGAGAAGGTCGTGGCCAGCACGGCCAGGCCGATTTCTTTTGTCGCTTCGACCGCTGCCTGGCGCGGCGACACGCCCTTCTCTTCAATGAACCGGTAGATGTTCTCGAGCACCACGATGGCGTCGTCAATGACAATGCCGACCGAGAGCGTCAGCGCCAACATGGTGAGCATGTTCAGCGTGAAGCCCATGTACCAGATCAGCGCAAAGGTCGCGATGATCGAGGTCGGAATCGAGATCGCGGCAATGATCGTCGAGCGGAGGTTCCCGAGGAATAACCAGACGACGACGGCGGCCAACATTGAGCCGACGACGAGATGCTCTTCGACCGTGGCGATCGACGCCTCGATGAAGTCAGCTTCGTCACGAACGATGCGCAGCGCGTAGCCTGGACGGAGCGACTGCTCCAGCGTGGCAATGCGCTCCTTCAGGCCGTTGGAGACTTCCACCGTGTTAGTGCCGGACTGCTTGCGGATCTGTAGCAGCACGGTGGCCGCGCCATTGAGGCTCGCCTCGGTGCGGGCTTCGACCATCCCGTCCTCGACGCGAGCCACGTCGCGGAGCAACACCGGGTGGCCACCCACCTCGCGGATCACGATGTTGCCAAAATCTTCGACCCTCGACACTCGGCCTTTGGTCCGGAGTGTCACGGCTTCGGCACCTCGGTCGATCCGGCCGCCCGGTACGTCCACGTTCTGCGTCTGCAGGGCGCGCGACACTTCGTTCACGGTGATGTTGTGCGCACGCAGCGATTCGGCGTTCAGCCAGAGGTTGATCTGCCGGTTGCGACCGCCAATGATCAGCACCTGGCCAACGCCATCGGCGCTTTCGAGCTGACGGCGCAGCACCTTGTCGGCGTACTCGGTGATCTCGCGGATCGGCTTCTCCGCCGTCACGGCCAGCGTCAGCACCGGCGACGCCGTTGGGTCGAGCTTCTCGACGATCGGCTGGATCACGGTCCGCGGCAGCAGCGGGATCACGCGATTCACCTTGTCGCGCACTTCCTGCGCTGCCACGTTGGCGTCCTTGTCGAGCACAAACGACACCACCACCTGCGACACGCCTTCGGAGGAGTTCGAGGTCAGGACGTCGATGCCGCTGATCGTGTTGACGGCTTCTTCGATCTTGTCGGTGACCTCCGTCTCCATCTGCTCGGGTGCCGCACCCGGAAGCCGGGTCGTGATCGAGACCGATGGGATGTCGACGTTGGGAAACCGATCGACGCCAAGCTGCGTGAACGCAAACGTGCCAACGACGGTCAGCGACAGGATCAGCACCCAGGCGAACACTGGGCGCTTGACGCAGAGTTCCGCGAGCCACTGCATGACTAGCTCCCGACTTTGATGGTCGCGCCGTCGCGCAGCTTCTCGCGTCCGCCGACGATGACTTGGTCGCCCGCGGTGAGACCGCTCGTGGCCTCAATCTTGTCGTCGACCTCCTGGCCAACCGTGATCAGGCGCTCTTCTGCCCTGTCACCTTTGACCACGAACACGCGCGACACTTCTCCACTGGTGGTCACGGCGCCTTTGGGGACGAGGATGGCGGGCGTCTGCTCCGCCTGCTCGATCCGCGCGGTCGCAAAGAGTCCCGGCTTCAAGCGGCCATCGGCGTTCTGGACAATCGCCTCCACGATCAACGCCCGCGCATCCGACTTCAATGCCGGCGAGACGAAACGGACCTCGCCGCTGAAATGCTCGCCCGCGTAGGCGTCCACGTCGAGGTGCACGGTGCGGCCGGCGGCGACCGTCTTCAAGTACTGGGCCGGCACCGTCAACTCCAGGCGCAATGGATTGATACGCATGATCGTGGCCACCTTGGCGCCACGGGTGACGTAGTCACCTAATGACACCATACGCTCGCCGACCACGCCATCAAACGGCGCCCGCACTTGCGTATCAGCAAGAGACTTGCGCGCGAGCTGAACCCGTGCCCGCGCCGCCATCAACGCCTGGTATTGCTGCTCGGCGCCGTTGCGCGCAACCTCGTATTGCCGTTGGGCGGCATCGGCCTGGGCCTGGCGTTGATCGAACTCGGACCTGGAGACGAGCTGCTGCGCCTGCAACATCCGCGTGCGCTCAAACTCGGTGCGCGCGAGCACTTGGGCCGCCTTCGCGTTCGCCACTTCGGGGACGCGCTCGACGTCAAACGCCGCACCGGACGCCATGCCGAGTCTCGCTTCGAGTTGCGCCGCGTTGGCCTCCGCTTCGCGAGCCTGGGCCGCGACTTCCAGGTCTGAGATCTGAATCAACTTCTCGCCTTGTCCAACCCGGCTGCCGCGCTCGATCGGCGTCGCGACCACGCGGCCGGCCACTTCGGCCGCCACCTCGGCATCTTCCTGGGCGGTCAGCGTTCCCGAGACGCTGATGAACCGCGTCAACGGTTGCTGCGTTGCGGCAACGACCGTGACCGACACGGCCTCGCTGGCCGCAGCGGCCGCCGGCAGTTCTCGTCCCCCACAGCCGGCCATGCTAACCGCCAGCACCGCCAGCCCCAACACCCAACGCCCGCTCATCGCACCCTCACTCTCACTCGACCGCCCGTCCGGCGGGTCCGCCCCCGTCTTGGGCGTTCACTCGCCTCTCGGCGCATACAGCCGTTCAAAAACAAATCCACATGGCCCTTCACAAAGGCCTGTGTGTCGGTCACCAAGGGGAGATCGGGCCGCAGCGCCTGCAGCTGCCGCCAGGTCATCAACGGAGCGATGAACTGAAAGGTCATCAGATCCGGATCTCCCGCCTTGAAATGCCCTTCATCGACCAGTCGCGCCATCACGGTTCGCACCACCTGGCTCTTGCTGCCCACCTGCTGGTCGATCAGGTTGATTCGGCCCTCGACCGCCAGCCTGATGCCGTCCGACATCAGGATGCGAAAGCGCTGCTGCTGGATCGGCGACTTGTAGGTCTCGATCGCCAGCGAGGCAAGTTCCTCGAGGAACCGGCGCACGTCGGCAATCGGCGCGTCGAGCAGTGGCGACAGGCGCTCAGCCGTCTCCTGCCGGTCAGCCAGGACCACGGCCTCGAACAACGATTCCTTGCTCGGAAAGTAGTTATAG
>JAYQOO010000156.1:0-8433 GCA_038144855.1 Acidimicrobiia bacterium
CCGCCGCGCCGGGCGGCGAGAAGGCGCGCCGCGCCGCGGCGCTGATCGCCGAGAACGCCGCGCTCTGCCGCGAGACGAATCGCTGTGCTATCATCCGCGACGATGCGGAGCGGGCGTTGGTGAAGCCGCTTCCGGGCGGACCGTTCGACATCGTGGTGCTCGATCCGCCGTACGACTATCCGGAGCTCGAGGCGGCCGTGGTTCACGCCGCCACGCAACGCGCCGAAGGCGGAATCGTCGTACTGGAACATGCGGCGCGGGTAACGCCGCCGCAACCGGCCGGTCTCGCGCTGACGCGAACGGTCACCTCCGGCGACAGCGCCCTGAGCTTTTACTCATGACCACTCCAACAGCGCCGCGCGTCGCGATCTATCCCGGGTCCTTTGATCCGCTGACCAGCGGGCATGTCGACATCATCGAGCGAGGCTCGCGGATCTTCGACTCGATCGTCGTCGCGATCCTGGTCAACTCCGAGAAGGCGCCGCTGTTCAGTGAAAAGGAACGCGTCGAGATCATCCAGGACGTGTTCAAGGACGCCGGCAACGTCAAGGTCGACACCTTCAACGGCCTGCTGGTGGACTACGCCAAGCAGAAGCAGGCAAGTGTGCTGGTGCGGGGACTGCGCGCCGTGTCCGACTTTGAATACGAGTTCCAGATGGCGCTGATGAACCGCCATCTCGACCCCGCGCTCGAAACCGTGTTCATGATGCCGGCGGAGCAGTACACTTACATCAGCTCGCGCCTGATCAAGGAAGTGTTCTCGCTCGGCGGCGAGATCAGCGGCCTGGTGCCGCCGATCGTCGAAGAGCGGCTCCGCGCCAAGCAGCAGACCAAGAAGAAGTAGCCCGCAGGCCGGTTGGCCTGTTAGCCTGTTAGCCTGCCTATGACTTTCGCCTCTCGCATGTCGCGCGTCGCCGTGTCCCCGACGCTCAAAGTTGCCGCTGAAGCCGACCGTCTTCGCCGCCAGGGCGTGAACGTCGTCGATCTCGGCGCCGGCGAACCCGATTTCGCCACGCCGGAGCACGTCAAGGCCGCCGCGCATGCCGCGCTCGACGCGAATTTCACCAAGTACACGCCGTCGGCCGGCGTGATGGAACTGCGCGACGCCGTCTGCCATCGCTATCGGCAGGACTACGGCGTCGAGATCAAGCCCGAGGAAGTCATCATCACGGCGGGCGCCAAGCAGGCCCTTTACAACACCGCGATGGCGCTGTTCGATCCGGGCGATGAGGTGATCACCCACGGACCGTTCTGGCCCAGCATCGGGGACCAGATCAAGCTCGCCGACGCCACGGCGGTGATCGTGCAGACGCACATGGAGGACGGCTTTACCATCAAGGCCGACCCGATCATCGCGGCGATCACCACCAGGACCAAGGCCATCCTCGTCAACTCGCCCTGCAATCCCACGGGGGCGCTGATCTCAGAAGGCGAGATGGCGAAGATTGCCGACGCGGCCTCTGCCCGCGGCATCTGGGTCATCGTCGATTTCACCTATGAGAAGTTGATCTACGAACCCGTCGCACACAACCTGATCAAGGTGCTGTTCAACAAGATGCGCGATCGCACCGTGATCTGCAGCGCGGCGTCGAAGGCCTACGCCATGACGGGCTGGCGCTGCGGCTGGGCGATTGGCCCGAAGGACGTCATCGCCCAGTGCAACGTGATCCAGGGCCACTCGACGTCGAACATCAACTCGATCACGCAGAAAGCCGGCATCGCCGCCCTCACGGGCCCCCAGGACGGGGTGACCGCGATGCTCAACGAATACCGCAAGCGCCGCGATGCCGTGCACGGCTGGCTGACGGCCGATCCCCGCATCGTCTGCGTCAAGCCCGGGGGCGCGTTCTACCTGTTCCCCTATATCGCCGACCTGCTGTCGCCTCACGGGTTGAAGAGCAGCGGCGAATTCGCAGAAGCGCTGTTGAAGGACGCCGCCGTCGCCGTCACTCCGGGTGAAGGCTTCGACGCGCCGGGCTATTTCCGTCTGTCGTATGCGACGTCGATCGAGCGGCTGCGGGAAGGGTGTGACCGCATCCAGGCGTTCGTCCAGAAGCTCGAATCGTCCGGCAAGCTGAGCGCCGCCAAATAGACTTACTGGTTCGAAACCAGGACGACGCGCGTCAGGTCGCGGCTGGCTTCCGGCCAGAGTAGCGTCCGCACCCGCACGCCGGCTTCGTTGAAGTAGAGCAGTTCGCCAAGACGATGGAGCGTGATCCCGTGATCGCGCTCGAGGCGATCCACCTCGGCCACCGGCGCCACCAGCAAGGCCCGCGCAGGTTGCGCCAGGAAATTTTTTGCCTGCTCGTCGCCGATCACGTCCACGGTCTGGACGCCTGAATAAAACACCAGGTTCCGCACGAACACGCCGAGCGTTCCCACCTGTTCGTTTCCCTGGCGCTGCTGCTGGACCATGCGGGCCATCTGGCGGACGGTATCGTCACCGCCGCTCGATAACGCGCCGTATTGCACCACCGGGAGCGTGATCGCGCCAGCGAGGGCAATCACGACCGGCGCGGTGCGCCAGGCTCCGGACACCGCGACCAGGATGACGATCGCGCCAGCCGTTGCGATCAGGTACGACGCAATCGTCGTGTAGACCGGCTGGACGTTGATCAACAGCGGCTGCGCGCGATACAGCAGGATCGCCAGCGTCACGAAGAAGATGCCGCTGATCAGCGACCCCACCACCACCGGTACCGCGCGCCGTGGAGACGACCGGGCGCCATCCAGCCCGCGATGCTCCTGCGTGCGCTCGACAATTGACGAGGCCAGCAACAACGCGAGCGGTGGCAGCACCGGCAGGATGTAGCGCGGCTGTTTGCCGACCGACAGGGTGTAGAAGATCAGCGGCAATGCCGCCCACATCAGCAGGCGCAGATCAATGGTGTGCAGCCCGCGGCGGCCGCGCAGGAACTGGGTGATCGGCCCGAGCCAGGTCAGCGCCAGTGGCGTCCACGGCAACAGGCCGCCGGCGACGACCGGCAGGTAGAACCACCACGGTCGCGGGTCATTGAAGCGGTCGGTGGCGAAGCGCTCGAAGTTGTCGCCGACAAAGAAGCTCTGCAGGTACGCGTTGCCATGCTGCATCCACATCGCCACGTACCAGGGCAGCGCCACGGCGAGCATGATCACGAAGCCGAGCACGATGTCGACCGGGTTCAACCCGATCGATCGCCGCTCGATCATCAGGACCGGCACGATCACCAGCGCGGGAATGACTAGGCCGACCGGTCCCTTCATCAGGAACCCGAGGCCGAGCCCAAGCGCTGCGAGCACCACGAACTTGCGCGGCGACCGCTCCGATTCGAGCGTCGAGACAAAGGCCGCCCATATCGAGAGCGTGATGCAGAAGGTGAGCGGCAGATCGGGCAGGGCCATACGCCCGATCGAAAAGTAGCCAAAGTTGGTCGCCACGATCGCGCCCGCCAGCAGCCCGGTCGTCTCGTCGTACCAGCGTCGCCCGCAGGCCGCGGTCACCAGCACCAGCCCAACGCCAGCCAATGCCGCCCACAGCCGGGCACCGAGCTCGCTGGCGCCGGTCACCAGGTAGGTCGCGGACGTCAGCCAGTAATACAGAACCGGTTTCTGGAAACGCTTCTCGTAGTTGTAGTACGGCGTCAGCCAGTCGTTCGACGCCACCATCTCCCGGGACGCTTCGGCGTAGAACGCCTCGTCCGAATCGGTGATGGCGCCACGCCCCAGACCCGCAAAAAAGGTCAGCGCTGCGAGCAGGAGCAGCGGAAGCGTGATGCGATGCACTGGTGATATACTACCGGCAGTTTCACTCGGTTTTGCCTGCGTTTCTCTGCGGACCTCTCCGCGCCCCTCACAGAGCCTGACAACCCGGAATCCCTCACCTTTGGATAACCCGCATGCCTAGTCACAAGCGTCACGGATCCCACCGCGGTGGTGGACACCAGCCCCCTCCGCAGCCAGACGTCGCCAACGAAGCCGCCGAATTGCAGGCGCAGGAGAGCAGGGAGGGCCGCAAGCCCGGCCTCAACATTACCGACCTCAAGGAGATGACCATCCAGCATCTCACCCAGGTCGCCAAAGAGCTCGATGTCGCCGGCGCCACCGGCATGCGCAAGCAGGAGCTGATCTTTCAGATCCTGAAGGCCCAGACCGAGCAAAGCGGCTTCATCTTCTCTGAGGGCGTGCTCGAGGTGCTGCCGGACGGGTTCGGTTTCCTCCGCGCCCCCGACTACAACTACCTGCCGGGCCCCGACGACATCTACGTTTCCCCTTCACAGATACGCAAGTTCGACCTGCAGACCGGCGATACGGTCTCCGGCCAGATCCGCTCGCCCAAGGAAGGGGAGCGCTATTTCGCGCTGATCAAGGTCGAGGCGGTCAATTTCGAAGGGCCCGGCCAGGCGAAAGAGAAGCTGTTCTTCGAGAACCTCACGCCGCTGTATCCGCTCGAGCGCATCAAGCTCGAAACCGAGGCCGACAACCTGTCTGCCCGCGTCATGGACCTGATGACGCCGCTTGGCAAGGGGCAGCGCGGCTTGATCGTCGCGCCGCCGCGCACCGGCAAGACCATGCTGCTGCAGTCGATCGCGCAGTCGGTCGCGAAGAATCACCCCGAGGTCTACCTGATCGTCCTGCTGATCGATGAGCGCCCGGAAGAAGTCACCGACATGCAGCGCTCGGTCGATGGCGAAGTGATCGCATCGACCTTTGACGAACCTGCGCAGCGCCACGTGCAGGTGGCTGAAATGGTGATCGAGAAGGCCAAGCGCCTGGTCGAGCACAAGAAGGACGTGTTGATCCTGCTCGACTCGATCACGCGTCTCGCCCGCGCCTACAACACCGTGATCCCGGCTTCCGGCAAGGTGCTGTCGGGCGGTCTCGACAGCAACGCGCTGCAAAAACCGAAGCGCTTCTTCGGCGCTGCGCGCAACATCGAGGAGGGTGGCTCGCTCACGATCGTCGCCACCGCGCTGATCGACACCGGATCGCGCATGGACGACGTGATCTTCGAAGAGTTCAAGGGCACCGGTAACAGCGAAATCCACCTCGATCGCAAGCTCTCGGACAAGCGCACCTTCCCGGCCATCGACATCCTCAAGAGCGGCACCCGCAAGGAAGAGCTGCTGATCCCCAAGGAAGACCTCAGCCGCATCTACGTGCTGCGGCGCGTCCTCAATCCGCTGTCACCCGTCGAAGCCATGGAGCTGCTGCTCGACAAGATGGCCAAGACCAAGAACAACGCCGAGTTCCTCTCGGCCATGCAGAAGGGCTAAATGGTTACTCTCAAGGTGCGTCAGAACGGCTCAATCCTCGTCGAAGGCGAGGACGTGAAGTTGATCGATTGGAACGGCAACGAATACTACGTGCCCAAGAAACCGTTTGCGGTGTGCCGCTGCGGCCAGTCGAAAGAGAAGCCGTTTTGTGACGGCTCGCACAAGACGTGCGGCTTCCAGGCCGCCGAAGAAGCGCCGGGGCCGAAGAAGCCGCCGGTCGATCCGGCGCCGACGACCTAGCTGCTGGTCGGTTCCGCGCCGCTGCCCGGCGCCAGCACTCGAAACAGCATCCGGTGGCCGGCGATGGCGATGTCATCGCCGTCGCTGAGTCGCACGCGCCCGTTGGCGCGTTCGCCGCGAATCCAGGTACCGTTGCGACTGCCGCAGTCCTCGATCAGCGCGGCATCGCCATCAATCGTGATGCGCGCATGCCGCCGTGACACGCGCGTCGAATCCACGCGCACCCGACACTCTCTCGACCGGCCCAGCAGGTTGTCGCCGCGCTGCAGCCCGAACTCGTGCCCGTCGAAGATGATGCAGAACGGCGTCTCTCCGTCGGTGGTGGTGTCTTGTCCGCTGTCGCCCTGGAAGGCATAGCCGTAGCCGTGCACGGTCCGCACAAATTGCGGCCGGCGTGCCGATTCCCCCAGGGCCGCCCGCAGTTCAAACACCAGCGTCGTCAAGCTCACGTCCGACACGAACGTGTCCGGCCAGAGCGCTTTGTGGATGTCTTTCTTGGAGACCGCGTCGGGCTGGCGGGACGCGAGCAGCGAGAGCAGATCGGTCGCCTTCGCCGTGAGATGCACGGCTTCTCCGTCGAGCTGTAACAAGCGTGCGGATGGATCGAAGTGAAACCTGCCAAAACGCAGGGCGCTCACGGCCGCCAATTCTAGCCGAGCGCCGAAGCCGTTTCGTCCCCCGGTGTTGTCTCTCGAGGCAGAGTACGGCGTTACAGTTCGCTTAAGTCGCTTAGTACGACATCCGCGAGCGGGCGGCGCTCATAACGTCGGCACCATCCATGGCAGGACGTAGGCCTGAAGCATGGCAAGCAAGCCCATCAGTGCCGTCAGCACCAGGCTATGGAAGATCACCTTCGAGAAGATCTCGCCCTCGCGGCCGACCGCGCCAACACCAGCGGCACCGACGGACAAATTCTGCGGGCTGATCATCTTGCCCATCACGCCCGCGGAACTGTTGGTCGCGCCCATCAGGATGGGATCGAGCCCAGACACCTTCGCGGTCGTGGCCTGCAGTGGCCCAAACAGCGTGTTAGACGACGTGTCGCTGCCCGTGAGAAACACGCCGAGCATCCCGAGCCAGGCGGAGAAGAACGGGAAGAGCCAACCGGTCTGCGCCAGCGCCAGGGCCATCGACGACGTCATCCCTGAATAGTTCATCACTGTCGCGATTGACAGGATGAAGGCAATCGTGACGATCGGCAGTTTCAATTGCGCGACCGTCTTGCCGAACGCCACGCCGAAGATCGACGCGCCCGCGCCGGCCATCAGCATCGGGATGAACGCGATGATCGTCGCAAACAGCACCAGCGTGCCGGCCGTCGCCATGAAGTCGAGGCGATAGGTCAGCGCGTACGGGGTCGATTGCGCGACCACCGGCACCTCTCGCTGCACCCGCGGCATGACCTTGCCATCCACCATCTGGTACGCACCGGGCCAGTTGAAGTCCCACACCGGGAAGCGGAACGCCTGGGGCGCCTCGGATGCCGTCGGGCCGATCCACGGCTCCGGGCAGAGGCGGTATCCGGCCTGGCCGCAGCGCAGCAACGCCGTCACATTCGCCGGCGGCTGCACCTGCGACATGCCGGCAAAGTTGCCGCTCTGGCCGATCAACACCACGACGACCAGGATGCCGTAGGTGGCATACGCGCGCCACACGCGCGATGGCGCATCGATGGTCGTCTCGGCCGGTGCATTCACCTCGCCCGTGCTGTCGGACGGTTTCCAGAACTTGAGCAAGAGCGCAACGGAGGCCAGCGAGACCAGCGCCGCCAGCGTATCCGTCAGTTCGGGGCCGACGTAGTTCGAGACGGCGAATTGACCTATGGCAAACGTCACGCCGGCCACCAGCACCGCCGGCAACACACCTATCATGCGGTTCCAGCCCGCGTAGAGCACCACGAGGTAGGCAGGAATCAGGAGAGAGAAAAAGGGGAGTTGGCGGCCGACCATGGCCGACAGCGCCCGGGTCGTGGTCTGCGTGTCGTGCCCAAGCATCGGCGCGAGCAGTCCACCGAGCGTGGTGACCGGGATGCCGAGCGATCCGAATGCGACCGGTGCCGTGTTGGCAATCAGCGCCAGCACGGCGGCCATGATGGGCTCGAAGCCAAGGCCCGCCAGCATCGACGCCGTGATCGCCACTGGAGCGCCAAACCCCGCGATGCCTTCGATCAGCGCGCCGAAGCAGAACGCCACCAGCAGGACCTGGATGCGCCGATCGGTCGTCAGCCGCGCGAGGGAGCGGCGGATGACGTCAAAGTCGCCGCTTTCAACCGACAGGTTGTAGAAGAGGACGGCACTGAAGACGATCCAGCAGATCGGCCAGAGGCCGTAGGCCATGCCATGTGTCGCCGCCGCTACCGTCAGCGAGAACGGCATGCCCCACACCAGCCACGCCAGCACGAACGCACTTGCCGCCCCGGCAATGGCCGACTTCCATGGCGCGAACCGCCAATAGGCCAGCATCAACGCGAGGACCAGCGGCGGCAGCGATGCCACAACCGCTGAAAAGAAGATGCTGCCCGCGACGGGATCGTAGGTCTGGTGGAAGAGTTCGGCCAAGGGAACCTCGGCCGGAACTATAACCTACGATTCCCGAAGCGCCGTCATCGGATCGATCTGTGCGGCCCGGCGGGCCGGCACGTAGGCCGCCGCCAGCGCGACCGCTGCAAGCGCCAGCACCAGCGCGCCAAGCTGGAGCAGGTCGATGTTGACCAGCCCGAACAGCAGCGACTCCATGACCCGGCCGACACCCAGCGCGAGCGCGGACCCGACCGGCGCGCCAAATGCGGTAATGCCGATCGCCCGTGTGGTTGTCGCGCGAATGACCTGCCACCAGCTGGCGCCGAGTGCCATGCGTACACCGATCTCCTGGGTTCGCTGCGTCGTGAGGAACGCCATCAGGCTGTAGATGCCCATGATCGACAGCACCAGCGCAATAGCAC
>JAYQOO010000157.1:0-7957 GCA_038144855.1 Acidimicrobiia bacterium
GACCGGGAGCGCGTCACGAGACGAACGGGGGACGTTCGCCTCGTCATCTAGCGCGGAGGGGCTACTTCTGCTCGCCTTCCTTCATGGAAGACTTGAAGTTCTTGATGCCGGCTCCGATGCCCTTGCCGAGCTCAGGCAGCCGGTTGGCGCCGAAGATGAGGATGACGATCGCCAGAATGATGAGCATTTCCGGCAGTCCGATGGGGCCAAATAGGGAAAACATAAGTGCTCCTTAAGGCCTGATTGTAGCTCAGGTTGGCAGGTGAAGCCTTTCATACCGTGTCGGCGTCAAATACATCAGACACCCGCCGGAGGCGGGTAAGGCAAGACTGCGTCACGAGGCGGGGCCTCGTGACAATGCACTTGATAGGGGATAACCCGTCGGTCAGAATGACCCCAGAGCCGTAGCCGCAAATGGCAAACTCTTTCGGAAACAAGGCGCCCGCCCTGGTGCGGGGATCACAGCTGAGTCTGGATGATCGGCCGAGCGAGTACACCTTCGGCTTCGAGAGCGCGAAGTCCAAGGTCGGCGCCGGCACCTCGATTGCCGCGCACATCGCGGTTATTGGCGCCTTGATCCTGGTCCTGCGGTTCGCGCCACAAGCGCTTCCCCCCGAGATTGTTGAAAACCTGAACGTCAACATGGCGGTGTTCCTGCCAACGCCAGGCCCGGGCGGTGGCGGTGGCGGTGGTGGCGATCCCAAGCCTGAGCCGGTCCGCAAGGCCCAGGTCGAACAGAAGAAAGATCCTATTTCGGTCCCCGCTCCAGCGGAACCGGTTCCGACCAAGGTCGAAGAGCCCCCGCCGCTCGAGATGACCGTGCCGTTCAAGCCGATGGCTGACGCCGAGACGACCCTGGCGGGCGTGGTGTCACCGTCCGCCCCCACAACGGGCGGCGCGGGTTCAGGCCCGGGCACAGGCGCCGGGGCAGGACAAGGGTCTGGCCTGGGACCTGGTTTTGGCGGCGGGTTTGGCGGCGGCGCGTTCCGCCCCGGATCAGGCGTCTCGTTGCCGTCGGTGGTCAGGGAAGTGAAGCCTGCCTACACGGCCGACGCGATGCGGGCCAAGGTTCAGGGCTCGGTCTGGCTGGAGTGCATCGTCATGCCCGACGGTTCGGTCGGTGACGTGAAGGTGACGCGTTCGCTCGACCCGATCTTCGGACTCGATCAGGAAGCCATCAAGGCCGCCAAGATGTGGCGCTTCCGTCCCGGCATGCGCCAGAGCGAGCCTGTGCCCGTCATCATTACGATCGAACTGACCTTTACGCTCCGATAGCACAGGCCAACAGGCGGACGGGCCAACGGGCGAACAGGCCTGTTACCATTACGGCCATGGCGCGATTCCTTACCATTCTCTTCGTCCTCAGTGTCGCCGTTACCGCGACGGCTCAACCCGCAGCGTATCCCGCGCCGGTTGAAGCCGACTTCGTGGCCAAAGACTTTGCCTTCCAGAACGGCGAGCGGATGGCGGAGGTCAAGATTCATTACCGGACCGTGGGCACGCCGCGTAAGGACGCCAGCGGCGTGGTGCGCAATGGCGTGTTGATTCTGCATGGCACCGGCGGCACGGGCGGCGGCTTTCTCAGCAACAGCTATGCGGGCCGGCTGTTTGGGAAGGGGCAGCCGCTCGACGCTGAGCGCTATTACATCATCCTGCCCGACAACGTCGGCCATGGCCAGTCGAGCAAGCCGAGCGACGGATTGCTGCAGAAATTTCCAAAGTACCGCTACGCCGATATGGTGAGGCTGCAGTACGAGCTTGTGACCAAGGGCCTGGGACTCACGAACCTGAAGCTCGTGATGGGCACGTCGATGGGCGCCATGCACGCCTGGGACTGGGGTTATATGTATCCCGGCTTTGCGGCCGGGCTGGTCCCGTTGGCGAGCAACCCGGTCGAGATTGGCGGCCGCAACCGGGTGTGGCGCAAATTCCTGATCGATGCCATTGAAAAGGATCCGGGCTTCAACAACGGCAACTACACCGAGCAGCCGCGCGGCCTGGCCAGCGCCATTGGTTTCCTGATGATGGCCACCAGCGTCCCGCTGCAGTGGCAGAAGCAGTTCCCAACCGTTGCGGCCGCGGACACGTATGTCGAGGAGCAGGTGGCGTCGCGCTCGAAGAACACCGACGCCAACGACATGCTGTACTACTACCACGCGATCGAGGACTACAATCCCGCGCCGCACCTGTCGAAGATCACGGCGCCGCTGCTGGCCATCAACTCGGCAGACGACTTCGTGAACCCGCCCGAACTGCCGATGATGCAGGACCTGATCAAGCAGGTAAAGCAGGGGCGGTTCATCCTGTTGCCGATCACCGACGAGACCCGTGGCCACGGCACGCATTCAATCCCGGCGATCTGGGGCGGAGAGCTGGTAAAATTTCTGGAACAGCTCAAGTAGCCAGTAACCGGTAGCCAGCAGCGAGAGAGAGCCAGATCTTTTGTCCACGGTAGTCGCCAGCGCAGCGCTCAAGACCGAGGTTGAGCGCCGGCGCACCTTCGCCATCATTTCCCACCCTGACGCCGGCAAGACCACGCTGACCGAGAAACTCCTGCTGTACGCAGGGGCGATCGAGCTGGCCGGCGCGGTTCGAGGCCGCAAAACCGACAAGCATGTCGTCTCGGACTGGATGGACATCGAGCGCGAGCGTGGCATTTCGGTCACGTCGGCGGCGGTCGAATTCGACCTTGGCCCGCACCACCTGACTCTGCTCGATACGCCAGGTCACAAAGACTTCAGCGAAGACACCTATCGCACGCTGTTTGCCGTCGATGGTGTCGTGATGGTCATTGACGCGGCGAAGGGCATTGAGTCACAGACGCGCAAGCTGTTTGAGGTGTGCAAGCTGCGCCGGCTGCCGGTGCTCACATTCATCAACAAGCTCGATTTACCGAGCCGCGATCCGTTCGACTTGCTCGACGAGATCGAGCGCGTCCTGGGCATTCACGCCGTGCCCATGAATTGGCCGATCGGAAGCGGCGACCGTTTCCGCGGCGTCTACGACCTGCAGAAGGGGCTGGTTCACCTCTACGACCGCAAGGAACGCGCGCACCCCGCGCCGGTGAATGTGGGCGCCGTGGACGATCCCCGGCTGAAGGAGTTGGTCGGCGAAGACGCGTGGAAGACGCTGGTGGACGAGAGTTCGCTGGTGACCGGTGCCGGCACCTCGTTCTCGCACGATGCCTACCTGGACTTCCAGATGACCCCGGTGTTCTTCGGCAGCGCGCTGTCGAATTTCGGCCTCGAGCCGTTCCTGTATGCGTTGACGGAACTGGCGCCGCCGCCGAGGGGGCGCGAAAGCGACCGCGGCGTGATTCCTCCGGAGACGCCGCACTTCAGCGCCTTCGTGTTCAAGATCCAGGCAAACATGAACAAGCGCCATCGCGACCGCGTGGCGTTCCTGCGCGTATGCTCGGGTGTCTTCGAGAAGGACATGGTGATCGTCAACGCGCGCGAAGGCCAGGAGATCCGGGCCGCGCGGCCGTATCGCTTCTTCGGCGGTGAGCGAGAGACGATCGATCGCGCGTTTCCGGGTGATGTTGTCGGTCTCGTCAATCCTGGTCAGTTCGGCATCGGCGACACGCTTTATGCCGACCAGCCGGTGAAGTATCCCGCCATCCCGCGCTTCCCGGCGGAGCATTTCGGCGTCGCGCGGCTGCGCGACGTGCGCTTCAAGCAGTTCGACGAGGCCATCAAGCAGCTCGAGGAAGAGGGCCTGATGCAGGTGCTGTTTCCAACGGTCGGCCGGCGCGAGCCGATTCTTGGCACGGTCGGGCCGCTGCAGCTCGAGGTCCTGGCGGTCCGCCTCAAGGACGAATACAACGTCGACGCATCGGTGGACTCGCTTTCGTACACGTCGGCCCGCTGGCTGACGGGCCCGCCCGACAAGGTCGGCGCCATGATGAGCGGGGCCGGCACGCGCCTGGTCAACGACCGGCATGGCAGGCCGGTGATGCTGTTTGAGTCCGAGTGGGCGCTCGAGTACGCGCAGCGCACCAATCCCGACGTGAAGTTCCTCGCGTTCCACGAGGACTAGCTCAGGCAGTATCGGGCGTCAGAGGGCCCGTACTAGGTTAGGGCCGGAAGCGACTGCTCCCGGCCCAAGGGATTTCGGCGCGTACGCTCCGCAGTCTAGAAGCGATAACGCGCGCTGATCCGGAACACTCGGGCGGCGGGAATCGGATTGGCTGACGCCGCATCGATGCCGCCGGTTGACAGCGGCTTGAAGTAGTTGGGCCCGTTGGTCGTGACCCGGCGGAGTACCACGCTGGTATTGAACAAGTTGAACACGTCGAACATGGCTTCGAAGGTGTGGCCCTGGCGGATCGACACGGACTTGGACAAACGCAGGTCAGCCAGTTTGACCCAGTCGTAGCGCCCGGCCTGGCCTTCCACGGTCAGGTTGACGAGCGTGTTGAGTGCGTCGCGCACCTGCACGACGCGGTTGTAGTATTCGCCCTGCTGCGCCGTAAACGTCGAAGCCGCCAGGATCTTCCACGGCAGGTTGACGGTGCCGCTCATGCGGACACCCTGGTAGGTCTCAGGCAGTTCCCAGTTGTACTTCGCCTCGTTGGGGTTGCGCGGAGCAATGTTTTTCACGTTACGACGATCGATCTGGTACGAGGCCAGGAACGACCAGCCGTTCGACAGGCTCTTGTTGAATGTGGTCTCGAACGCCGTGTAACGATCGTCGCCTTCACCATCGGCCGCGTTAGTGAACAGCGACTGCACCTGCCCAAATCGCGGATATGTGCGCGGCACCGACCAGACCTGGACGACGCCATCGTCGGCAGTCCCGGCCACGTTGTCGCGACCGGGATCGACGCCCGTCACCATGTCGGTAAAGGCGTCGTAGGGCAGGGCGACGTTCAACTCCTTGCTTCCGCGGTAGTCGCCCTTACGGACGACGTTGAAGCGAATGGATGTGTCGCGGCCCAGGCCGAGGTCGACGCCACCCGTGTATTCAATCAAGTACTCGCCTTTGAGGTTCGGATCAAGCCGGCTGTCACGGCTCTGTCCCGTGACACCGGTCAGGTTCGCGGCGACAGGGGTATAGGGAATTCGGCCGTCCCAACGCGTATAGGTCGACACGAGCGTCGCCGCAGGGTTGACGGCGTTGGCCACCGGGCCTGACGCGGCGTTGACGCCGGACCCGGCGCCCGCGTACTTCCCGTAGCTCGCCTTCAAGGCGATGCGGCCGTTGCCGAACAGGTCATATACCGTGGAGATGCGCGGCGACCAGTCCGCGTAACTCGGGAAATCGTGGTTCTCCGGATAGACACGAGGCGAGGCGAACGGACCCGTGCCCGGGTTGCCTTGTTCAGGCAGCCAGGATGAGTAGTAGTCGAATCGGATGCCCGCATTGACCGTCCACTTGGTGGTCAGGCTGACGCTGTCGTTGGCATACCACGACGCGTAGTTGATGCCGGCGTTGGTGTTGTTGGGATACTCGAACACCTGCACCGAGTCGGGCCGCAGGAAGAAGTCGGTGTCGCCAGGGAGGCTGCGGTAGCGATAGATCTGCTGGTTGGGATACCCGTAGGTTTCGACATAGTTGGTGCTGCGATAGCCCAGGCCTCCCGAGCGAATTTCGTGATTCATGTTGCCGAACGTCCGGTACCAGGACCAGGTGCCGTTCCAGCCCCACCGTACCGGTTCGCGCTTCAGCTCGATGAACGCCCCACGAGTGTGCGTGGTCGTCAGGTCAGTCCTGCGCACATCGTCCGTGTGCGCGTAGTCGGGCCACCAGTACCCGGAACGATTGACGCTGACATCGAGCGTCATGCTCTGGTTCATGATGCGCGTGAACTTCAACGCAGGTCCGATCTGGGTCCACGCGATCTGGTTCTGGGTTGCCTCGGAGGGCAGGAAGGTGCTGGCATTGCGGTACGGCTGCCACTTGCGGTTCACCTGTTCTGTCAACTCGAGCTTGTTGTTCTTCGATAACTGGTAGGTGAGTTTCAAGGTGGGATTGTCGAGGCGCGTGAAGAACTCGACTTGCTCCCCGGTCTTTTCTGAGATGAAGCCGGGAATCAGCAGCCCCGAATAGTTGTAGCCGTAGGCGGCGTAAAACCACAGCTTGTCGCGCAGAACGGGCCCGCCGAGGTCGAGGCTGACGTCATTGTAGCGCGTGAACTTGTTGTTGCCTGGGTCGAACCCCTGCTGGCGCAGCGAATCGGTGACGTTGTTGCCCTGGAACGCGCCATCCTGCCAGGCCAGCAGATACGCACCGCTGAACTTGTTGCTGCCGGACTTCACCACGAAACTCAACGACGCGCCTGGGCTTTGCGATTCCGCGCCTTTGGCGGCTCCGGAGACCTGGACCTGATCGTAGGTGTTGTAGTCGCCGAAGAACTGGTCCCAGACCACGCCATCGAACTTGATCAGTTCGCCACCCGTGCGCCCGTACGATCGGGCACCTGTCGTGGTGGAGCCGCCGACGGTATTGCCACCGACGTCGAACTGTGTGGGCGACAGGCCCGGTACCAGCCGCGCCAGGCCGCGAATGCCACGGCCGTACGGGAGATTCTCCATTTGGTCGTCGGTCCAATTGACGCCGACGGTGGTTGACTGCAGGTCGATGGTCGGCGTCGCGCTGGTCACCGTTACCGACTCGGCGAGGGTCTCCAGTTGCAGCGGCGCGTTGACGGTGGCCGTGCCGCCCGCGTTCACGACGACCCGCTCGATGGTCAACGTCCGGAAGCTGGGTAGCTGAAACACCACGGTGTACGCGCCCGGAACAAGCTGAGTGAAGCGGTAGGTGCCGAGCGCATCGGTGACGGCCTGCCTCGCACCGCCGATCATTGCTGGGCTGCTAATGCTGACGTCGACGCCAGGGAGGACGGCGCCACTATTGTCGACCGCGCGGCCGGTGATCGTGCCGGTGGTCGATTGCGCCAGAGTGTCCCGTGGGCCGATGAATGAACACAGCAAGATACCGAACCAGACCAACCGCTTGCCCATGAAGGCCTCCTGAGTCCGCGCGTGAGGAGAAAAATCAGCGGAAGGGTAGCAGATCAGGAAACGGGCGCCAAATGATGGGCGTGGCTCATCAAACGAAGCCAGAAAAAAAGGCCCGGAAGCTTCCGCTCCCGGGCCCAACTCCTAACCGCCGACTGCTGATTGTCGACTGCTGGTTAGTACATCCCGCCCATGCCGCCGCCCGGCATGCCGTGACCACCGCCGGCCGCTTCCTTCTTCTCCTCTGGAATCTCGGAGATCAGCGCTTCGGTGGTGAGCAGCAGGGACGCAATCGACGACGCGTTCTGCAGCGCATTGCGGACGACCTTCGCCGGGTCGATGATGCCGGCCTTGACCAGGTCTTCGAACGTCTCGGTGGCGGCGTTGAAGCCCTCGTCGCCCTTGCCGTCCTTGATCTGGTTGACGATGATCGAGCCTTCGAGACCCGCGTTGGTGGCGATCCAGCGCGCCGGTTCTTCGATCGCGCGCTTGATCAACTGGACGCCGATCTTCTGGTCGCCTTCGAGCTTCAGCGCGTCAAGCGCCTTGCTCGAGCGGATCAGGGCCACGCCGCCGCCGGGGACGATGCCCTCTTCGACAGCCGCCTTGGTGGCGTGCATGGCGTCTTCCACGCGCGCCTTCTTTTCCTTCATCTCGGTTTCGGTAGCCGCACCGACCTTGATGACCGCCACGCCGCCGACCAGCTTCGCGAGGCGTTCCTGCAGCTTCTCGCGGTCGTAGTCGGACGTCGTCTCTTCGACCTGGACGCGAATCTGCTTCACGCGGCCCTCGATCTTCGACGCCTGGCCGGCGCCTTCGACGATGGTCGTGTTGTCCTTGTCGATGGTGACCTTCTTCGCCTTGCCGAGGTCTTCCAGCTTGATGTTCTCGAGCTTGATGCCGAGGTCCTCGGTGATGGCGTTGCCGCCGGTGAGGATCGCGATGTCTTCGAGCATCGCCTTGCGGCGATCGCCGAAGCCCGGGGCCTTCACGGC
>JAYQOO010000158.1:0-7953 GCA_038144855.1 Acidimicrobiia bacterium
GCGTCTGTTTTTTCTTGCCTCGGCGCTTGAACTCCATTTTCTTGGGCGGCCCCCCCGGCGCCGCATTCTTCGGCGGCTCGATGGGGTTGCCGGTCGCGACTGGCTTTTCCTGATCAGCCATGACTTACGCCCCCCTCGACAGGTCAGCTGCATGCATCATGCAGTCGAGAATCTTGTTGTAGTCCGCGCACCGGCAGATGTTGCCGGAGATGCCGTGAGCCAGTTGCTCACGCGTCGGACTGGGATTGGTCTTGAGGAAGCCGACCGTGGCCATCACAAAGCCGGGCATGCAGAAGGCGCACTGGAAGCCCTGGCCCTGCACGACCGCCTGCTGCACGGGGTGCAGCGTGCCGTCCGGCTTGGCAAGGCCTTCGATGCTGACGATCTTCTTGCCACGCACCGTATGCGTCAGGGTCGAACACGCATACCTGGGCACATCGTCCACCAGCACGGTGCACGCGCCGCATTCCGCGCGATCGCATCCGAGCTTGGTGCCGGTGAGCCCGACCTTGTAGCGCAAGGTCATGGCAAGCGTCTCGTTCTTCAGCACGTCGACACGGCGCTGCTGGCCGTTGATATCGAGTGTGATGAGACGCTCAACGGCACCGGCCATTCCGTCGTTCTGGCCGAGCACGTTGGTGCGGAACAAATAGGCTGATGCTGAAACGGTCGCGCCCGCTGCGATCACGCCTTTAATGAAGTTACGTCGTGAGTGCCCCGGCTGTACAGCCGGAACCTCTGGCTTGCTCTCGTGACTCATGAGCCATCCCCTCAAATTGAGTCTGCTGACTGAGTTAACTAGACCTACGTCGGCCTAGTTAGTTGCGCATGATAGCAGTAAGTGACACCCGCATATCCGACACGAATAGTCGGATATAGACGATTTAAACGACAGTCCTAATTCGTCCATCAGCTGCGCGCATTAATCGATCGTGAATCGCGCGCGCGAGGCCCTCGGTCCCGACACCGATCGCCAGGATCTTAGCGACCCCTGTGGCATCGATCGCCCGAATCGCGGCGTAGAGCTCCCGACCTGAGCGCTCCAAGTCGGCTCTCGCCCCGAACGGAACCGAGTGAATTCGTCCGGCGGCGGCCCGGGCGGCGACTTCGGGGGCCAGCGCCGACAGATCCTCCTCTGGCGCGAGCAGGCCGACCTGGTCGCCGGCCGCGGTTAGCGCGCGAAGGTCGGCCGCCACGCGCACCCGAACCAGGTCCGCCGCGCCTTCGTACAACGTCAGCTCGGCCTTCGGCGCGTAATGCCGCGTCAACTGGCCGGGCGCCACCTGTGGCTGATCGCCCGAGTTCGCGGCATGCGCGATCACAACTTCAGACACCAGCGAATGCACCTGCTCGAATGTGACGCCGCCTGGCCGGCGAATCACCGGCGGATCGGTCGTGAAGTCGACGATCGTCGATTCGAGGCCGATGTCGGTTGGACCGGCGTCGAGGATCAGGTCCACTCGCCCGTCGAGATCCTCGAGCACGTGCGCAGCCGTCGTTGGACTCGGCCGCGAAAATCGATTCGCACTCGGCGCCGCGACCGGCACGCCGGCCATCTCCATCAACGCGCGCGCGACGCGATGCGACGGGACGCGCAACGCCACGCTGTCGAGTCCGGCCGTGACCAGGTCCGGCACGACAGGTTTTTTCTTCAGGATCAGCGTCAGTGGCCCGGCCCAAAACGCCAGGCCGAGTTTGCGCGCCGCAGCCGGCATGCCGGTGGCGCACTGGTTCACCTGGCCGATGTGCGCGATGTGCACGATCAGCGGATCGTTCGCCGGCCGTTCCTTCGCGTCGAAGATCTTCTGGACCGCGTGCGCGTCCAGCGCGTGCGCGCCAAGACCGTAAACCGTTTCGGTCGGAAACACGACGAGTTGACCGGCCTTGAGCGCGGCCGCGGCTTCTTCGATCGCCTGCGGATCCGGTTTGTCGCGATCGACGGCAATGACTCGAGTCTTCATGAGGGCGTCGTGACCTGGGGGCGCAACACTGCGACCGAAGGGACTTTCAGCACGTCGGTGCCAATGAGTAATTCAATCACACGCGAGTAGCTCCGCACGCCTTCTTCAACGCCTTGCGATCGCAGCATGCTGTCGTAGGTCGCCCACGCCGCACGATCGACGGGTTCCACACGCGCCTTCAGTCGTTCTCGAATCGCGTTCTGATCCTCGATCGGGCCGGGGCCGAGTTGCTGCAACACGATGCGCTGGGTGACGGGCTGCAGCTGGCTGGTCGCCTCGGACACCAGATCGAGCCAGGCGCTGTATTCACCGGCGACTCCCGATCGCATGGCCGCCAGCAGGCCGACGAAACTCGCATCTGCCTCCGGCGCGTAGCCGGCCAGGTGCGCCCACTCATGCCCCAGGGTGGCCGGCCGCTCAGGGCCGGTCAGGTCCGGATTCAGCAACGTCTCGAGGAAGAACGGGCCCAGCTGCCCGCTCACGCCTGCCGCGCGATAGTACGGCGAGAACAACGACCACTTGGGTGTCGCGACCAGCGTTGGCCGCGGACGCCCAAGTTCCTTCTCCACGGAATGGAGCGCGTCGATCAACCCCTGCGGTGACTCGTGAAGGCCGGGAAATCCCGCAGCATGCGCGGCGCGATGCGTGCGATTGGCTTGCGCGATGGCGTACTCCGCCAGAGCCCGCACCGCTTGCGGCGTGACCCGTGAGCGGTCGAAGGACACCTGACGCTCGAGCGGCGGACGCGCGTAGTTGAAGCCCCACGCGGCGAGGAACCACACATAGACCACCGCCAGCACGGTCAGGGTGGCCACACCTCCACGCCACAGATTGCGCAACGCCTGCTTCTTTCGCGCCAGGCGGATCGATCTCACCCAGGTGGCGACTAGCGCGACGAGGAAGCCAACGACCGCCAGATCAAACAGCGCAAACGGCGCTCGGTTCGATAACGCGGTGACGTTGGCTTGGATGATCGGATACAGCCAGCCGGCGTAGTAGCGCTCGACGCTGAGCGCTCCCGGGGGAAACAACGCGACCACGGCAGCGACCAACAACACCGTCACCTGCGCGGCGGCCTTCGCGGAGAATTTCACTGCACCTATTATCGCCGTGAGGTAGACTGGTGAGGCTCTTCTAGAGCGGGATGTAGCGCAGCCTGGCTAGCGCGCCTGCTTGGGGTGCAGGAGGTCCCGGGTTCGAATCCCGGCATCCCGACCAACCCTTCCACTCCCTCGTTTATTTCTTCTTGGCTACGGGCTTGGCGGCAGCTTTCTTTTTCGTGGCTGCAGCCGAACTCGCCGGCGCCACCAATTGCAGTTCCACCTGGTGTTCGCCGTCGGCGGACAGCAACTCGAGGATCGACTGCAGACCGCTCTTCACGTGCCTGAGGCGTTCGCGGACGCGATCGCCAAGCACGTCTTCAACCGAAACCGTGGCTGGGCCCGGCACGCCGCTCTCTTCCTCCAGCCGGCGTCGCGCGCCTGATAGGGTCAGGCCTTCCTCAAGAATCAGTTGCTTGATTCGCAGGACGAGCTCGATGTCCGCGCGCTTGTAGAGGCGCGCGCCGCCGCCAGATGGAACGTGCCCGATCTGTGGGAACTCCGCCTCCCACGATCGCAACACGTACGGCTGAACCTGCACAACTTCGCAGACTTCGGCGGCTTTGAACAGGTCCCGCTTCGGCGCAGCCATCGTCAGGAAGTTTAACAGGCCTACAGGCCAACAGGCCAACGGGCCGACAGGCGATGGCTCATCGCTGTTTCCGATGCCCCTTCCTGGTGGTCCGCTTGACCGGGCGCGCTGCGCGTTCACGATCCGCACGAGTCGGCTTCGAGCCAGGGCCCTTCTTCACCGCCTTGCGGTCAACCGTGCGACGAGCGGGCTTGGCCGGCTTGTCCTGCGTTTCCTCGCGCTCGTCGCGCTGGCGACCGCGTACGTGAATCCGAATCGGATTGCCGAAGAAGTTGTAGGCTTCGCGCAAACAATTCTCAATGAAACGCTCGTACGAGAAATGGAACTTCGTCTCGGTGTTGGCAAACAGCAGAATCGTTGGCGGTGCGACGCTTACTTGCGACGCATACTTGATGCGCACGTTGCGTTTGCTCGACGTGACCGGTGGCGATGCGGTCGTCAGCCGCTCGATGAAGCGATTGAGCTCGCCGGTCGGTACTCGCGTGCGTGCCGCGGCCGCGACCTTCTCCACCATCTCGAGCAGCTTGGGCGTGCGCTCGCCAGTGGCCGCGGAAATGTGCATGATCGGCGCGTAGTCGAGAAACTTCAGGCGGTAGCGGAGGTTCTCGTCCCAGATCTTGGCCGCGTCCTCCCCCTGATCCTTCATCAGGTCCCACTTGTTCGCAGCGACGATGATGCCTTTGCCGGCTTCCTTGGCGGCGCCGGCGATCGCACCGTCCTGATCAGTGGGACCAACCGTCGCGTCCATCACCAGCACGACCACATCCGCACGTTCGATCGCGCGCTTGGCAAGCAGGACACTCAGTGATTCAACCTGCGACTTGCCAACCTTGCCAGGTTTGCGCATGCCAGCGGTGTCGACGAGGCGGAACGTGCGTTTGTGAAACTGCAACATCGAGTCGACGGAATCGCGCGTCGTGCCGGGCACATCCGAGACGATCATGCGCTCCTCACGGAGCAGGCGATTCACGAGTGATGACTTACCCGCGTTGGGTCTGCCGACGATGGCGACGGCGGTCTCCGAAGGCGGCGCAGGCTCGCTGTCACCACCCGGCTCGCCGTCCTCGGCCTTGTCACTGGCGAGGCCGAGCTTGTTGACGATCTCTTCGAGCAGATCGCCGACACCTTCGCCGTGCTCGGCGCTGATTTCAACCACGGTGTCGACGCCGAGGCGTGACAGTTCGAGCGCCCCGTCGCGGGCACGACGATCGTCGGTCTTGTTGATGGCGAGGATCAGCGGCACGTTCTGATCGCGGGCGGCGCTGGCAATCTCCTGGTCGCCCGGTATCAACCCTTCGCGGCCGTCGACGACGATGACGATCAGGTCAGCCGACTTCAGCGCCCGGGCGCCCTGAATCTTCACGAGTTCGTGCAGCGGGTCCTGGCTGGCACCAAACAAACCGCCGGTGTCGGTGAGCTCAAAGCGATGCGCGCCCCACGTCACGGGATGCGTGATCACATCGCGCGTGGTTCCGGCGATTGAGGTCACGATCGACCGCCTGGTTCCGGTCAACCGATTGAAAAGGGTTGACTTACCTACGTTCGGTCGTCCGACCAACACAACTTGACGGGATCCGCGGCGCGTCACGGTCTGTCTATATTACTGGTCTCAAAGGGTTTGCGCGGCTGCATGCGTCCAGAATTGCACACCAATGCCGATAAATACATCCATTTAAAGCACTTATCAGTTTGACAGCGTAAGTCCCCTGATTTAAGCTATTTACAGTCAACGACATGATCAAGGTCGACATCGTGAACGAGGTCTCCCGGGTGGCTGACGTCACCAAAGTGAAGGCCGAGCTGGCGGTCGATGCCGTGTTCGAGGCGATGCGTCACTCGATGCAACGCGGTGAACGCATTGAGTTACGTGGCTTTGGGGTGTTCCAGGTGAAGCCCCGCAAGCGCGGAATTGGCCGCAATCCGCGCACCGGTAAGGAAGTTCGCATCCCCCCGGGCCGCACCATTCGTTTCAAGCCAGGCAAGGAACTCCAGAACATCGGGTAAGCTCGATTTACTGTGCCGTCGCAGCAGGGGCCCGAACAGACCCCGCCTGTTCTTTCTGAATTTCCGCCACCCATTCCCACTGACCTGCTCCCGGCTTCGCCGGCGCAGGAAGACCGTTACGACCGGTTTGTCCCGAAGCCTCTGCCACCGCCGCATGGCCGGGCCTGGGTGCAACTGCTGCTGCTCGGCCTGACGCTCCTGACAACCACGTTTGCCGGCGGCTGCCACTACTACAGCTTCATGCAGGATCTGGCGACGGCAGGACAGTTGGCCGACGGCGGTCCCAATTTCGGCGATCCGGTCTTCTACCTGCGCGGGCTCTGGTACAGCCTGACGATCCTCGCCATTCTCGGCGTCCACGAGATGGGCCACTACGTCGCGTGCCTGCGCTACGGCGTGATGGCGACGCGACCCTACTTTCTGCCGGCGCCCGTGCTCATGACCGGCACGCTTGGCGCCTTCATTCGCATCAAGTCGCGCATTCCCAACAAGACCGCGCTCTTCGACATCGGCATTGCGGGACCACTGGCGGGCTTTGTGGTGGCGGTCCCGTCGTTGTTCATCGGCCTCATGCTGTCGCGCGTCGACCGGCTGCCCGAAGACTCATCCGGTTTGATCGAGCTCGGCGAGCCGCTGCTCTTCAAGTTCGCCGCGTGGATGGTCTGGGGGACTGTGCCCGAAGGCTCGTCGATCAACATGCACCCGATGGCGTTTGCAGCGTGGTTCGGGCTGCTTGCCACGGCGCTCAACTTATTCCCCATCGCCCAGCTCGATGGCGGTCATATTTCCTACGCCGTGCTCGGGGCGCGATCGACCTACCTGACGCTGGTGATGGTCGGCGTCGCCATTTTCCTGGCGACGATCTCGACCAGTTGGATCGCCTGGACTGTTCTGTTGCTCGTCATGCTCACGACGCTCGGGCCGCGGCATCCCCCGACGCTCTACGACGACGAACCGATCAACCGCACGCGACTCTGGCTGGCCGCGCTGGCGATGGTGATCCTCGCACTGTGCTTTACGCCGGCGCCGATCGGCGAGTTTCTTTCGCCGTAGGCCCGGTCATCAGGCGGCGCACCGCCTGTGCCAGCTGCGCGCCCGAGAACGGTTTCTGAAGAAAGCCATCAGCCGTGCCGATGGGCGCATCTTTTGGATAGCCCGACAAGTACAGCACCTTGAGGCTCGGCCGCGTCATGCGCAGGCGTCGAACCAACTCGACACCGGTAATCGACGGCATCACGATGTCGGTCACCAGCAGGTCCAGCGCCGGCAGATCGTTGGCAATCTCGATCGCTTCGCGACCGCTGCCGGCCGTCATGACCACGATGCCGATGTTACCGATGGCAGTGCTCGCAAACTCGCACACATCAGGATCGTCTTCGACCAGCAGCACCGTGCCGCCGTCAAGCGGCTGATCGCTCTCGACCGCTGGCGCGGCCACGACGGTCGGTGCCGGCCGCTGGATCGCCGGCAGAAACACCTTGAACACCGAGCCCTGGCCCGGCTGGCTGTAGACCAGGATCTGTCCGCCGGCCTCCCTGACGATCGCATAGACGGTGGCCAGGCCCAGTCCGGTGCCCTTCCCTACCGGCTTGGTCGTGAAGAACGGCTCGAAGATCTGCTCGCGCACTTTCGAGTCCATGCCTGATCCGGTGTCGGCCACCGACAGCTGAATGAAGTCGCCGGGCCCGATCCGCACCGTCGTCTCGGTCGGTTCGGAGAACGACACCAGTGAGGTCTCGATGGCGAGCCGTCCACCGGTCGGCATCGCGTCGCGGGCGTTGATCGCCAGATTCATGACGATCTGCTCGAACTGCGAGGGCTCAACCGGAACCAGGCCGCTACCGTGCTTGAGGCGCGTCACCAGTTGGACGTCCTCGCCGATCATCCGGCGCAACAGATCGCTGATCTCCTCGATCAAGACGTGTGGGTCGCTCTCCGCCGGCGATCCATCACGCGAGCGGCTGAACGTCAACAGCCGCGTCGTCAGCGATGCGGAGCGAGCGCCCGCCTGGCGGATGCGCTGAATCAGGCGGTAGGTGCGCGGATCCCATTCGCGGCTGAAGAGCAGTTCGTCGGCGTAGCCGTTGATGACCGTCAGCAAGTTGTTGAAATCGTGCGCCACACCGCCGGTGAGCTGCCCGATCGCCTGGAGGCGCTGGCCGTGGCGCAACTGGTCGGCGGCGCGCCGCGCGGCGTTTTCAGCCAGGCGATGACGGCGGGCGTCTCGAAAGGCGATGATCACGCCGAAGCCCTGCCCGTCGAGGCCATCCGGAGCCGCCAAGCGTCCGTCGACGGG
>JAYQOO010000159.1:0-7615 GCA_038144855.1 Acidimicrobiia bacterium
TACCAGCACATCCCGATCGAGCCGTTTGTGGAACCTCCGGGGGCCGAGGCGCATCGAATCATCAAGTAGGCACCATGAACCTCGATTCCAAGGGCGTCCTTGTCGCATGTCCTTCATGCGGCACCACCAACCGGCTCGGCTACGACGGCCTCGACCGGGCAACACGTTGCGCGAAGTGCAAGACCGACCTGCCGCATCCGAATGCGCCCATTGACGTCACTACGACGGAGCAGTTCGACGCGGTCGTGGCCCATGCGTCGGTTCCCATCGTCGTGGACTTCTGGGCGGCGTGGTGCGGCCCGTGCCGCATGGTTGCGCCGGAGATCAAGAAGGCCGCGGAGAACCTTGCCGGCAGGGCGTTGGTGCTGAAGGTTGATACCGACGCCAATCCCGAGCTGTCGTCGCGGTTTGGTATCCGGTCGATCCCGACGATCGGCGTGTTTGCAAACGGCAGGGAAGTGAATCGCGTGTCCGGCGTGCGGCCGGCGGCGGCGATCGAGGCGATGGTGCCGTAGCTCTAGTGCGTCATCGAATAGAGCAGGATGTCGATGCCGACGGCATACGCATCCGGTGAGAACTGGTAGAAGTAGCCCTTGTCCTCGCCTTCGCGCTCCCACGGATCGGGGAGATCCGTGTTGTGCACCATCACCACCATCAAGCGGCCGTCTTCATCGGCAATGCCGTAGGCGGCTGGAGGTGACGCATCTTCATTCCAGCGCTCGATGATGTCGCCGCCGGTGCGTCGCCACGTCGCAATTGACGCCATCTGCGGCAGCTTCGACACCGGGAACATCGTTTTCCACATGGCGTGGTCGTTCGGCGGCGTGAGATTTCTCACCGGGAACCGCGACGGCGGCAGCACCTTGCCAATCTCTTCCTCGAACTGCTCGCGCGCCCAGCTGCCGTGATAGTCCGACACGAGCAGGAACCCGCCCTTGAGCAGGTAGTCCTGGAGGCGCGCGGCTTCCTGCGGACGCATCCGCATGGTGCCGGCATCCTCCATGAAGATGAACGGGCACTTGAACAGCGCGTCGTCGGTGAGCCGTACGACGATGGCGTCAGGATCGCCGCCGCCTTCGCCATCGTCCTGCATCTTGACCTGGATCTTGGTGAGTTCGGCGATGCGGACGCTGAAGTTGATATCCGCGCCGGGGTAGTCAGTGGACCACCCCTGCTTCTCGCGATGATCGCTGGTGAACATCACGCGGCAGAAGTTGAAGCCGCCGCCAAAGCTGTTAATGGTCGCAAAGCGCGGAGGTGTGCGGCCGCCAAAGCCGCCACGCCAGATCTGCGCCGCCGCCGTCGCGGCCAGGCAGAGCAGCATCAAGGTGATTGCGAAGGCTGTGATCCGGCGCGTCGACAGCATGACGTTCTTCAACCCATACGGTAATGCAGAACGGCGCATTTCAGCCCGTTTTGACCTGATCTGACCGGCCAATCGATCTTTCGCTTTACATTCGCTTTCGGCTGTCTATAATGGCGAAAGTTAAGCGAAGTCGAGGTGAACCCATGGCCGCTCGTGCCGCTGTAGAAGCCCTTCTTAAAGAGAAAAAGCTCGATCGCACGCTCACCTCTGCATTGCCCGAACGTCTGGGCGAAGACGCTGTTGCTCCACTCGACTCCGCGGCTTTCGATCGAGCTCTTGCAGGGCGGGACGGCCTGCCAAACGACGCTGGCGCGGGTGGCTTGCCGAGAGGACAAGTCTCGGAAGTGGTGGGGCCCGCTTCGTCCGGGCGCACGAGCGTGGCATGGGCCGCGCTCGCTGCCGCCACACGCCGCGGTGAATCGGTAGCGCTCATCGACACGTTTGATCGCTTCGATCCGCCGACGGCGAAGGCGTGCGGCATAGATCTGTCTCGATTGCTGTGGGTCCGCGGCCAGGCCGTCTCCAAGACAACGGCGGCGATCGATCCGGCGTGGTTGCCGGGGGTTCGCGCGGTGAGCGGTCCGGGCACGTTTGTCGAACGCGTGATCGACCGCGCGATCAAGGCGCTGAATCTCGTGGTGCAGTCCGGCGTCTGCACGCTGGTGGTCGTGGACCTGATCGACGTGCCGGCAACCGCGTTGCGGCGCTTGCCGGCCTCGACGTGGTTTCGCATCGAACGCGCGATCGAGAACAGCGATACCGCGGTGTTGATCCTGACGGCGGTCCCGGTGTCACGGAGCACGGGCGGCCGCTCGATCGTGCTGGGGGCGGATCAGCGCGTCACGTGGAAGGGCGATCACGATCGCTCGCGTCGCGTGGCCGGTGTCCGCTCGCGTGTGTCGATCAGCGCCGCGCGGTGGTCGCACAGCCAGGGCCTCGCGCACCAAACGTCGCTGATCAACGCGGTGTAGCGATGTTTGCCGCCCTGTATGCGCCGGCCGTCCCCATGGCGGCGGTGATCGATGTCGCGCGGCAGTTCACGCCGCGCTTCGAGCAACTGGGCACCGCTCTAGGCAACAACGTTGTGCTGCTGGATGCGAGCGGATTGTCGCGCCTGTTTGGCAGTCCACAGGAACTAGGAGATCACCTTCGCGATGCGCTTTCGAAACTCTCTCCTGGTGACTCGCTACCGCGTATTGGTCTTGCATCTACGCAAACGGCGGCGACGCTTCTAGCACTCGGCTGCCCGGGACTCACGGTGGTGATGCCGGGCAAGGAAGCCGTTGTCCTCGCTCCACTCAGCGTGGGTGGGCTGGATCAGTTTGAGAAGCTGTCTGAGTCGACGCCCAGGCCAGCAGGCGAACAGGCCAACAGGCCAACAGTTGGGGGGTGGCACCATCCTCGCTCGACTCATCAGGCGAGCCGCGGCAAAAAATCGGCGCCGGAGAATCGACTGCTTGAGATCCTCTCCAAGTGGGGGATCCGTACGCTCGGCGCGTTGACGGCGTTATCAGGTCCTGACATTCACGAGCGGCTTGGTGAGCGCGGTGCGATGTGGCAATCGCTGGCGCGCGGGCTCGATGTGCGGCCGATGGTGCCGTGGGTGGATGATGTGCCGTTTGAGGCGGCACTCGAACTCGAGTGGCCGATCGAAGGGCTCGAACCGCTGTCGTTCGTGCTGGCGCGCCTGCTCGAACCACTCGCGGAGCGGCTCGAACGCGCGGATCGTGGCGCGGCGGTGATCTACACCTCGTTGCGCCTGACTTCGCGCACCGTGTTCACGCGCACGTTGCAACTGTCGGCGCCGATGCGCGATCCCAAGACGCTGCGCACGCTGATCCTGCTCGACCTTGAATCGCACCCGCCCGATGCGCCGATTGATATCGTCCGCGTCTACGTCGAGCCCACGCCCGCGAAGATCCTGCAATGGACACTGCTTGAACGCGCCCAGCCTGCGCCGGAGCAGGTGACGACGTTGACGGCCAGGTTGACGGCGCTGATGGGGGAAGGGCATGTCGGATCGCCGGTGCTGGTGGATACGTGGAAGCCGGGCGCATTCGAGATGCAGGAGTTTCGCACCGGCGCGCCGGCGCAGACCTCGCCTGTCACGACGAAGCGCGATGATGCGCCGATGAACGCAGTGCCCATGCATGCCGCTCTCCGGAGATTCCGGTTCCCCATTCCCACGCGTGTCGTGATCAGCGAAGGCCGGCCCGTGCGCGTGCAGACAGATCGCCAGGGCTTCACCAGCGGCGCGATCACGCAAGCGGCAGGACCGTGGAGAACGTCGGGTAACTGGTGGGAAACGGGCCAGCAGGCAAGCGGGCCAACGGGCTCACCGGCAGGGTCGCAGGCGTGGGATCGCGACGAGTGGGATGTGGCGATGCAGGACGGCACGGTGTATCGACTTGTGGTCGAACGCGAAGTGGGTCAGTGGTTCCTTGAAGGCGTAATCGATTAGCTCGGTGTTGTCCGTGCCCTCTGTGGTTGGCGTCTGTGTCTGCGTACATCGAGCTTCATACTTCCTCCGCGTTCAGTTTTCTCCGTTCTGCCTCGCTCCCCGAAGCGCTCATCGATCGGGCCGCGACGCTTGGGTATCCGGCCGTTGCGCTGCTCGATCGCGATGGCGTGTCGGGTGCGCCGCGCTTTCATAAGGCTGCGCTCGCTGCGGGGATCCGCCCGCTGATTGGGGCCGAACTCACAATTGAGGTGGCCGCCGAGAGCCGAACGCCGAAGGCCGATCGCTTCAGCCTGCCCGTGCTTTGTGCGTCGCAAGAGGGGTGGCGCAATCTCTGCCGGCTGCTCTCGCGGATGAAGCTGCGCGCGTCTGCCCCGGGGTCCCCGCCGCGCACGCCTGCGCGGTGGGGTGGGAAAGGCGAGGGCGCGCTCGCGATTCATGAACTCGATGGCTTTACCACCGGGCTGATCGCCATGCCCGGCCGTCCGCTGCTGCGCGCGGAGCGATTCGGCGTCGGCGGCCTCCTTGATCGCGTGGTTGGTGTCTTCGGCCGCGGGCAAACCTATGTTGCGCTGCAGCGACATTTGCAACGCGACCAGGAAGACGACAACGACGCGTTGGTGTGCCTGGCGGATGCGTATCGTGTGCCGCTGGTGGCGACCGGTGGCGTGGCGTTTGCCACACCGCAAGACCGTCCGCTGTTCGACGTGCTGACGTCGATCCGCGAGCACATGCCGCTGATGAAGGCGGGGCGGCGGTTGGCCGCCAATGCCGAACGCTACTTCAAGCCGCCGGCGCAGATGGTGCGGTTGTTTGCCGATCGGCCGGACGCGGTGCGATCGACGCTGGATCTGGCCGATCGCCTGCAGTTCTCGATGAACGATCTCGGGTATCGCTTCCCGACGTATCCCGTCCCGGATGGCGAGACGGAGATGTCGTTTCTGCGCAAGATCACCGAGGTCGGCGCGCGCAATCGCTATCGGCCGTTCCATGACAAGGCGCGTCACCAGGTCTATCGCGAACTCGACCTGATCGAGAAACTCGATCTTGCCGGTTACTTCCTGATCGTCTGGGACATCGTCAATTACTGCCGCCAGCAGGACATCCTCGTGCAGGGCAGAGGCTCGGCGGCGAATAGCGCCGTGTGCTACAGCCTCGGCATCACCGCCGTCGATCCCGTTGGCATGGAGTTGCTGTTCGAGCGATTTCTCTCCGAAGAACGCGGTGAGTGGCCGGACATCGACCTGGATCTGCCAAGCGGTGATCGCCGTGAGGCGGTGATCCAGCACGTCTACAAGAAGTACGGACAGCACGGCGCGGCGATGACCGCCAACGTGATCACCTACCGCGGCAAGAGCGCGGCACGCGAAGTCGGCAAGGCGCTCGATCTCGACGAGCGGCAGATCGACCGGCTGGCGAAGGTGATGCACCAGTTCGAATACATCGACCCCGACGAGACGTTGTCGAAGAAGCTGGCGGAAGTCGGCATCGAGGGGCACGAGCCGCGCGTGAAGCACTTTGCCGAGTTGTGGCGGCAGATGCAGGACCTGCCGCGGCATCTCGGTCAGCACTCCGGCGGCATGGTGGTGTGCCAGGGGGACTTGTCGTCGGTCGTGCCGCTCGAGAACGCGAGCATGCCCGGCCGCGTGGTGGTGCAGTGGGACAAGGAAGACTGCGCCGACATGGGCATCATCAAGGTCGACCTCCTTGGCCTCGGCATGATGGCGGTGCTGCAGGACACGTTGCGGTTGATCAATACAGGCCAACAGGCCGACGGGCCGACGGGCCAGCCGGAAGTCACGCTGGCGTCGTTGCCGGCCGATGATCCTGAGGTCTACCAGATGCTGCGGGCGGCGGACACGATCGGCGTGTTCCAGGTGGAGTCGCGCGCGCAGATGGCGACGTTACCGCGACTGCGCCCCGAGAAGTTCTACGACCTGGTGGTTGAAGTGGCCCTGATTCGCCCGGGCCCGATCGTCGGCCAGATGGTGCATCCGTATTTGAATCGGCGCGCCGGACGCGAGCCGGTCATCTACGACCACCCGCTGCTCGAACCGATCCTCAAACGCACGCTCGGCGTGCCGCTGTTCCAGGAACAGTTGCTGCGCATGGCCATGGCGGTGGCGGGGTTCACCGGCGGACAAGCCGAAGACCTGCGACGCGCCATGGGCTTCAAGCGATCCGAGAAACGGATGAAGCAGCTCGAAAGCCTGCTGCGCGAAGGCATGGCCAAGCACGGTATTACCGGCGATGTCGCCGATCGCATTGTGCTGTCGATCACCTCGTTTGCGCTCTACGGCTTTCCTGAATCGCACGCCGCCAGCTTTGCGCTGATCGCCTATGCGAGCGCGTATTTCAAGACGCATTACCCGGCGGCGTTCTATACGGCGCTACTGAACAACCAGCCGATGGGGTTCTATCATCCCGCCACGCTGGTGAAGGACGCGCAGCGTCGCGGCGTGCGCTTCAACCCGATCGACGTGCAGGTGTCGGACTGGGACTGCGCGGTCGAAACCGATGGCGCCATTCGCCTTGGGTTGCGATACGTGCGCGGATTGAGGGCGGAGGTCGGACAGAAAATTGGCACGACAGAACGCCGAACGCAGAAGGCGGTCGGCGCTGAACGTTGTCCCAAATGTGGGTGCGACGATCGGTCCATGATCGAAGTCACGGATGTGTGTTTTTGTAATGTCTGCTCACATCAGTGGGCGGTCGTTGAAGAAGTTATAGGGCCGCGCTTCAGTTCGATCGATGATCTCGTGCGCCGCGTCAACCTGCGTCGCGACGAGATCGCCATGCTGGCCGAAATCGGCGCGCTCAATGCCCTTGGGCACGATCGTCGATCGGCGATGTGGCAGGTTGAGAGGGCGATACGGCCGGCCGGAGAGATGTTTGAGGACAGTAGCCAGTATCCGGTCGCCGGTAGCCAGGGAAGCCCACTTGCGGAAATGAATATTTCAGAGCGGCTGATTGCTGATTACACAGGCACTGGGTTGACCGTGGGCCCTCATCCGCTGACGTTTAGAAGGAAAGAGCTCGCGATGCGTGGCGTCATTCCCGCCATCAACCTGCCGAGCCAGCGTGCGGGGCGCCGGGTGCGCACGGCGGGGATGGTAATCACCCGGCAGCGGCCGGGGACGGCGAAGGGGTTTGTGTTCCTGACGCTCGAGGACGAAACCGGGATCTCGAACATCATCATTCGCCCTGATCTGTATGCCACCGATCGGCTGACCGTGGTTGAGTCGTCGTTCCTGGTCGTCGAGGGCATCTTGCAGAACCAGGACGGCGTCACGTCGGTCAAGGCCGAGCGGATGTCAAAGCTCGATGGCATGCCGGATGAGGCAGCCATTGATTCGCATGATTTTCACTAGTATTAGACGGTGCTGAGACTCCTGCTGGTCGCGGCGTTGTCGATCGTCGCGCAGGATCGCGCGCCGGTCGTGCAATCGATCGACCTCTCGACGCCGTTTGCGCCGGTCCTGTTCTCGCAGGACGGACGCTCCCACATCGCCTACGAATTGCACATCACGAACTTTCAGCCGGTGGATGTGACGCTGCACGCGCTGACGCTGACGGCTGGCGGCGTGCAGTTGGTGGATGTCCGCGACGCGGAACTGCAGCGGCACCTTGTGCGTCCCGGTTTTCGCAACGACCATGCGACGCCGCAGGTGGTGGGGCCCGGCCAGCGCGCGGTGGTCAACGTCTGGTTCGCGCTGCCGCCGGCGACCGCAGCGCGCACGATTACGCAGACGGTGGAGTTCACGCTGATGCGGCCGTCAGGCGCTGTTGCC
>JAYQOO010000160.1:0-7448 GCA_038144855.1 Acidimicrobiia bacterium
ACGCTCTATTACCACCATGCCCCCCCCGGTGGTCGGGGCGCGGTTTGGGTGCCCCCCGCGCCCCCAATGCCCGTACCGCCAATCTGGAATACCAAGCCGCACGACGACGCTGCCGCGTTGGTCCTGCAGAACGAGCTCAAACTCTCTGCCGTAACGGCGCGGCTACTCGCGATTCGCGGACTCACGGATCCCGACGAGGCTTCGCGTTTCCTCAACCCGTCGCTCGATCAGCTCCACGATCCCTACAAGCTCACCGACCTCGATCGCGCGGCCGACCGCATCATGACGGCGATCGCCAATCGCGAACGTGTGTCGATCCACGGCGACTACGACGTGGACGGCATCACATCGACGGTCATCCTGCGCCGGGCCATTGAGCTGCTGGGCGGCAACGTCGGGCACTTCATCCCCGAGCGCCTGACGGACGGCTACGGCTTGCAGCCGCACACCATCGATCGCCTGCACGCGGACGGCGTGCAACTGATCGTGTCCGTGGACTGCGGCATCCGCGCGCCCGAGGCCGCGCGCCGGGCCCGCGAGCTGGGTGTCGACCTGATCATCACGGACCATCACGAGCCCGACACCGAGCTGCCGGTTGCCTGCGCCGTCGTCAACCCGAAGCGGCACGACTGCCAATACCCGGACAAGAACCTCGCCGGCGTTGGCGTGGCGCTGAAGATCGTACAGGCGATCTGCGCCAAGGCCGGGAAGTCGAGCTGGCTACCGGCATTCGTCAAGATCGCCTCGATCGGCACGCTCGCCGACGTGGTGCCGCTGGTCGGTGAGAACCGGGTGATCGCCAAGCTCGGCTTGCAGATGCTGACGAAGGGCCCGCACAAGGTTGGCTTGCGCGCGTTGCTCGAAGCGGCGGGGTTGAACGGCAAGACCATCGACAGCTACCACATCGGCTTCATGGTGGCGCCGCGCATTAATGCGGCCGGCCGCATGAGCACCCCTGACATCGCCACCCGATTGCTGCTCGCGTCGGATGAAGCGATGGCAGACGAAGCCAAGACACTTGCCGAACAGCTCGAAGCCGAGAACACCAAGCGTCGCGCCGAGGATCAGGACATCCTGGCCAAGGCGAAGAAGATCGTCGAGACAGACCCTGAAGTCGGGGCGCACAGCGTGCTGGTGGTCACCGGTGAAGGCTGGCATCGCGGCGTCATCGGCATCGTCGCGTCGAAGGTCGTGGACGCGTTCTATCGGCCGGCGATCGTGCTGTCGGTCGACGGGGACATGGCCCACGGCTCCTGCCGGAGCATTTCGGGCTTCGACATGCTGGCGGCGCTGGAGTCGTGCGCACCGTTGATGAAGCGATTCGGGGGGCATAAGGCGGCCGCCGGCTTGCAGATCGAGACATCGCGGATCAAGGAATTCCGCCTGGCGGTCAACGCCTATGCCGCCGATGTGCTCGGCCCGGACGACCTTCGTCCGCGCCTGTGGCTCGACGGTCCGCTCGCGTTCAGCGAGTTGAACGAACAGGTGATGTCCGAGTTTGCACGGCTCGCGCCGTTTGGTCCGGGCAATCCCAAACCGCGCTTCCACACCGGTCCTGTCTCCGTCGTCGATGGTCCGCGGATCCTCAAGGAGCGGCACATGAAGATGACGATGAAGCAGAACGGCAAGATCCTGCGCGCGATTCAGTGGAACGCGGCCGAGCATGCCGAGGCGCTGACCGCGAAGAAGGACGGCGTCGAGATTGCCTATACCGTCGAAGAGAACGAGTACATGGGCAACAAGTACGTCGAGCTTCGGCTGGAAGACTTCCGCTAGCGATGAGTCCTGCGTCGATTGTTGCCGACCGAGGCTTCGTGGTCCTCGAGCGGGTCATCCCACCAGTAAAGCTGGCGCGTTTGGCCAAGTCGTATGACGATGCCGTGGCCGCGGCGCAGCCCGACGACGTCAAGACCGGGACCACCACGACCCGTGTCAATGACTTCGTCAATCGCGGTCCGGACTTCGATTCGGTGTACGTGCTGCCGCAGTTGCTCGAGGCGTGCCGTCATGTCATTGGGACTGACTTCCGGCTGAGTTCCTACCACGCACGCACGTTGCATCCGCGCTCGGCGCCGGGCGAATGGCATGTCGATGTCGCCCGTGCCTCCAATGATTGGCCGCTGGTCGGATTCATCCTGATGGTCGACGCGTTCACCACCGAGAACGGTGCGACGCGCTTCGTTCCCGGCACGCACAAGTGGCGCAAGACGCCAAATGATTCGATGCAGGACCTCACCGCCGACTATGAAGAGCAGGAGTTGGCCTGTGGTGCGGCTGGATCGCTGCTGATTTTCGACGGCTCGACGTGGCATGGCCATACCGCCAACCGCACCGACAAGCCGCGACGGTCACTACAAGGCGCCTTCATTCCCCCAACCGGTACAATCGCCACCGACTTCAAGAGCCGCATGACCGCTGACGCGCGCAAGCGATTGGGGCCGGCGGCGCAGTCGGTGCTGGGGCTATGAACCGCAAGGACATGATCTTCGATCAGCACGAAGACGGTGACCCATCGAGGCCCGTGCCGTCGGGCCCGTTCTGGTTGCGAGCCCTGCTTGCACCGCTCTTCGTCTTCGGTGCCGTGCTGGTGCTAACCGGTATCGCGATCGGCGCCGGCTCCGCTGGTGCCAATGCAGCGTTCGCCTTAGCCATCCGCGCCGTGTTTGTGTTCTCACCATTTTCGAATCTGCGGCCAGAAGGGGCGGAGTCAGGTCTCGGGAACCTGGCTTTCCTGGCTGTTGCAACCGTGCTTAGCGCTCGAGCCGGAAAGGGCAAGCCATTGAGCCGTTATGCACCGATCGCCGTCTCGATCTTCTTTGTGTGCGGCATCCTCGTGGAGTTCGCGCTGCTGCTATTTGGTATTCGCCGGCACTTTCAACCCGAATTCTAGGTACTGAACTTTTCGTCAGGTCCCGTTGGAGGGTACACCGCGCTTAGCGAAAGGGCGGCAACGGCCTGCTTTATTGCTTCGCCATCGACTAGTGCGGTTCGCCGCGTCGGCCGCCCGCACTGGTACAATCGAAATGTGACCATGTGGCAGCGGAGGGCTCGGGCGGTGCTGGCGATTCTTGCCGCCGCGGTCGTCGGCTGGGTTGCCTACACCATACGGCCGCGCGAAACGCCGGCGCCACCGCCGAAGTTCGAGCGAACCGACCCATCAGCCGTGATCGAAGTCCAGGGCGGCGACGCCCTCCAGCTCAAGGGCAAAGACCAGGACCTTCGCGTCGAGTATCGCGTCCAGACCACCAACAAGGACGGCGAGACCTCGCTGCGCGGCGTCAAGATCATGGTCAGCAACCGCGGCGGCCGCAACTACGTCGTCACCGGCGAACAGGCCTTCATCGGCAAGCAGAACACGTCGTTCGACGTCCGCGGCAACGTGAAGATGGAAACCGACGACGGCCTCGTCGCAACCAGTCAACAGGCGACCTATACCGACGCCGAGCGAATGGTTCGCATTCCGGGAGCGGTCCAATTCTCCCAAGGCCGCATGACCGGGTCGGGCATTGGTTTCACGTTTGACGAGCAGCGCGACGTGATGTGGATCCTCGACAAGGCGGACGTGAAGTTCGCGGCCAAGGACGATCTCGGCCCGATGGCCTTCACGTCGGGCACCTTCGGCTACGCGCGTCGCGATCGCTACATGCGCTTCGAGAAGACGATGCACATGGATCGCGATACGCAGGTTATCGATGCCGACAACGCGATGGTCCGCCTCTTTGCCGACCGCGAGGAGCCCGATTACGTCGAACTGCGCGGCGGGGCGGCCGTGACCGGGAGCGGCGCGGACAGCCTGTTGAAAGTGATGTCGGCACGCGACATCAACCTGGACTACATGGACGACGGCCGGACACTGCAGAACACGACGCTGGCCGGCCAGGCCGAAATCCAGGTGGCGAGCAAGGGATCGTCAGGCACACAGCGCCTGACGGGCGAGTACATGGATATCGGGCTTGATCCCGATGGCAGCCTGAGGCACCTGTCGGCACGTGACGCCGTCACCGTCACGCTGCCAGCGTCGAAGGACTCCGCGGCGAGAACGATCCGTTCGAACTCGTTGTCCGCCAACGGCAACGCGCAGGGGCTGCGCGACATGACCTTCAATGACGGCGTCGAGTACCGCGAACCGGCCGTCAAGGGCCAGCCCGGGCGGACGGTGCGGTCCAAGACGCTTGAAGCCGGCCTCGACGCCGCCGCCGGAACGTTGCAGATCGCGCGCTTCGTCGGCAACGTCGACTTCACCGGCGGGCCCCTCCATGCCACCAGCGCCGAAGCGCGCTACGAAGTCGTCGCCGGGACGCTGGCGTTGCTCGGCCAGGCGCCACCACCGCACATCGACAGTGACACGGTGACGATTGACGCGGTGTCGATCGACGTGACGCTGAACCCGCGCACCATGACCGCCAAGGGCAACGTGCGCAGCACGTTGTTGCCGCCCAAGAAGGCGGCTCCCGGCGCCACCGAAACCAAGCGGCCGGGCCTGCTGACGGACAAGGATCCGGTCAGCATCATCAGCGAATCGCTGGTCTACGAGGAAGCGGCCCGGAAGGCGGACTACAAGGGCAAGACGGTGCTGTTCCAGGGCCAGACGACGATCAACGCCAACACCCTGACGCTCGATGAGACCAAGGGGGATCTCACGGCCAACGGCAAGGTCGTCACCAACCTCGTGATCACGAATGGGGAAGGCTCGGCTGCCACGAAGACCAAGCCGATGGTCGCACGCGCGGAAACGTTCAACTACTCCGACCAGACCCGCATGGCGACCTACACCACGACCGCACAGCTCGATGGGGAACAGGGCAACCTGCGGGCCGGCAAGCTGGAGTTGAAGCTGGCCAAGGACGACAACGCCCTCGAACGTCTTGAAGCCAATGGCGCGGTCACCGCCATCGTCGACCGGCGCACGGTCACGGGCACGCGGCTGACTTACTCGCCACGCGACGATCGGTACCTCGTGGTCGGGGCGCCGGTGAAGATGATCGATGCGGACTGCCAGGAGACCAGCGGCAAGACGTTGACGTTCTGGAAGGCGTCCGATAGAGTCCAAGTCGACGGCAACAACGAAGTCCGCACGCAAACCAAAGGCGGCGGCAAGTGCGTTGTGCCTCCCGCGCAGTGACATGCCCCGCCTGCTGGCAGCCTTCAGAGAAATGACGCGTCCCGCCGTTTGTGGGACTTAGAGACATGCCCTCGACACTGCAGACCCACGAACTCACCAAGACCTACAGCGGCCGCACCGTCGTGCGCGGCGTGAGCCTCGAAGTGAACGCGGGCGAGGTCGTCGGACTGCTCGGCCCGAACGGCGCCGGGAAGACCACGACGTTTTACATGACCGTCGGCCTGACGTCGCCTGACTCGGGTCGCGTCACCCTCGACGGCGTGGACGTCACCAACGATCCGATGTACATCCGCGCGCGGAAGGGCATCGGTTACCTGCCGCAGGAGCCATCGATCTTTCGCGGGCTGACCGTCGAACAGAACATCATGGCCATTCTCGAGACGCTCGACCTGAGTGCCGCCGACCGCCGGGCGCGCCTGCGCGAGCTGCTCGACGAACTCGGGTTGACGCCGGTGGCGCAGTCGCCGGCGTACGTGTTGTCAGGGGGTGAACGACGCCGCGCGGAGATCACCCGCGCCCTCGTCATGAACCCGCGCTTCATGCTGCTCGACGAGCCCTTCGCGGGCATCGATCCGATCGCGGTCTCGGAGATTCAGAAAATCATCTTCCACCTGAAGGAGCGCGGCATCGGGATCCTCATCACCGATCACAACGTGCTCCAGACGCTCAAGATCACCGATCGCGCGTATATCGTCACGGATGGCGCGATTTTCCGGAGCGGAACCCCGGCCGACCTGGCCGCAGACGAGGAAGTTCGTCGAATTTACCTCGGGACCGATTTCCGGCTGGACTAAGATGGTCTAGGCACATGGCGATCCAGCAGAAGCTTCAGACGAAGCTCGCGCAGAAGCTGATCCTTACTCCGTCGCTCCAGCAGGCGATCAAACTCCTGCCGATGTCGACGCTGGAGCTGGCCGACCTCCTGAACCAGGAAGTCGTCGAGAATCCGCTCCACGAGGAAGTGCCGACTGAAGAGCTAGCCGCCGTCGAACAGACGCCCCAGGAGAAAGAGGGCGGTGAAGACAAGTCCAAGGAAAAGACCGATCCGTGGGACGACGCGGACTACGAGTATTTCTTCGGCGACTACCTCGACGACGGCTACAAGCGGAGCGCGCCGCAAGAGGTCAAGGAACTTCCGCCGATCGAGAACACGCTCTCGACCAGTTCGTCGTTGACGGACCACCTCGAGTGGCAGCTCTCGCTGCAGACCACCGACGACACCATTCGCGAGATCGGTGAAGCCATCATCGGCAACCTCGACGACGACGGGTACCTGGTGGCATCCGTCGACGAGAGCGCCTCGCTGGGACCGTGGCCGGTCGAGAAGGTCGAAGAAGCACTGCGGCTGATTCAGGGCTTCGATCCGATCGGCGTTGCCGCGCGCGACCTGCAGGAGTGCCTGTCGATGCAGATCAAGCACCTGCATCTGGAAGGCACGCCGACCGAGAAGATCGTCAGCGAGCACCTGCGGCTGCTGCACAACCACCAGATGCCGGAGCTGGCGCGCAAGCTGGGCCTGACGATCGAGGACCTGAAGAGCCACGTCGAGATCATTCAGCACCTCGACCCGAAGCCCGGCAGCCGCTTCAATCCGCAGCCCTCGCAGTACGTCATTCCAGACGTCTACATCATCAAGGTCGAGGAGCAGTACGTCGCGGTCCTGAACGAAGACGGCCTGCCGCAGTTGCGCATCAGCCCGACCTACCGGCGCCTGCTCGACAAGGGCACGGCCGAGAACAACGACGAAACCCGCGCCTACGTGAAGGACAAGTTCCGCTCGGCGCTCTGGCTGATCAAGTCAGTCGAGCAGCGGCAGAAGACCATTCACAAGGTCGCCACCAGCATCTGCACCTTCCAGCGCGACTTTCTCGACCACGGCATCGAACATCTTCGTCCGCTTGTCCTCCGCGACGTCGCCAACGACATCGGGATGCACGAGTCCACGGTCAGCCGCGTGGTGACCAACAAGTACATGCACACGCCGCAAGGCGTGTTCGAAATGAAGTACTTCTTCCACAGCGGCATCAGCAGGTCGTATGGCGATGCCGTGTCCTCGGTGACGATCAAGAACCGCATCAAGAAGATCATCGAGGGCGAGGACCCGAAGAAGCCACTATCGGATTCAAAGATCGTCAGCATCCTGCAGCGCGAAGGCCTGATGCTCGCCCGGCGCACGATTGCGAAGTATCGGGAAGAGCTGAAGATCCCGACATCGAACCAGCGAAAAATGCTGTTCTAAGGGCCTGCCTGGCCCTGTTTCGCTTGCCCGCCTCCGGCGGGAGCGGAATAATGCTCGTATGACTCCGGCCGTGACGGTGCGCGGGCT
>JAYQOO010000161.1:0-7388 GCA_038144855.1 Acidimicrobiia bacterium
CCCCCCCGGCGGTGCCCGGTGGCGGCGTGGTGCCGGCGCGGCGGGCGGGCGGCGCAACGTCGGTGAACACGCCCTTGTCGTTGCGATACAGGCGGTTCGGCTTGCCGTCAAAGCCGACGAACATGTCGGCGTCACCATCGCCGTCGTAATCAGCGAACGCGTTGGTGAAGTTGGCTCCGGCGCCGAGCGCGTCCGGCTGCATCGGCTCGAACGCGGGGCCCGACTGTGCCGCCAAACCAATCGCGACAACCAACATCATCAGACACGCGTATCGAACCACTACTGCACCTTCGCGGCTTCAAGGACGAGCACGGTCGATGCGGCGGTGGTGCGCACGCGCGGCGCCGGGGCGTTCGGGGCAATCACCAGCAGGACGTTGGTGGACGCGGCGTACTTGTCGCCACCGACGGTGGCCTCCACGTCGCCGTCCAGCACATAGACAAACAGCTCTGCGCCGGGCACCTGCGGCCGGATCTCGACGGCCTCCCTGGTCGAGGCCGGGAGTTGCCAGGCTGAAATGGCGACGCCCTTCCCGCGCTTGATGTTCATTCGCGCGCCGCTCGCGTGGTTCTGCCAGCCTGACCCCTCCGGCCTGAAGTCCAGGTCCATGTCAGCGGGAGCCGGAGTCGCGGCATCTGCAACCTTGAACGCTACCTTTTCACGCTCAGGGGGGAAATCAACCCGTCGCACGGGCTGGAACTCGATCAGCAGCGGATCCTGCGTTTCCCCGGACACATCGTTGCCATGCATCACGTCGGGAGGAATGACCAGGCCGTGCAGTCGCGACACCTTGTGCGGAGTCGTGGGTGTCACGATGTTGAACGCGCCCGTCACACCAATGTTGATTTGTTCATGGGTGTGATGATGCGGAGTGTTCTTCCAGCCAGCCTTGAACGTGCCGAACATGAACGTCCCGACCTCGCCCATGATCTTCCTGATCCGGAGATTGGCGCCGATCTCGACCACTGGCGCCGTAGTCAGGTCGTATCGCGTCACGCGACTCTGGCCCTGCCCGATCGACACCGAACACGCAACGACCACGCTGGCGATGACTACCCTAGCTCTCATTGGGCTCTCCTGTGAATCGGACGTGCCCCACCGACATGCGCCACGCAGATGGTGGATGCCGCTAGAGTCTACCGCCGATGGCGGTATGATTCCGGCGTGATTCGAACGCTCACGCTCCTGATTGTGTCGTTGACCGTGATTGCGCCCGCCGCCCAGGCGCCGCCGCCCTTCGACGTCCACGAAGCCACCATCGCACAGATCCACGCCGCCCTGAAGGCCGGCCGCGTGACGTGTCGTGCGGTGGTGGAACAGTACCTGCGCCGCATCGACACCTTCGACAAGAACGGCCCCGCCGTCAACGCGATCGTGGTCACCAATGCCGATGCGCTCAAACAGGCCGACGCCCTCGATGCGCGCTTCAAGCAGAGCGGGCTGAGCGGACCACTGCACTGCATTCCCATGTTGGTGAAGGACAACATGGAAACGATCGGCATGCAGAGCGCCAACGGATCGCTCGCCCTCGCCGGCTTTGTCTCGAACAAGGACGCGTTCCAGGTCAGGAAGATCAAGGACGCCGGCGCGATCGTGATCGCCAAGACGAACATGGCCGAATGGGCCTTTTCGCCGGTTGAGACGATCAGCTCGATCCTGCCGGGTTACACGCGCAATCCCTACGCGCTCGATCGCGTCACCGCTGGATCGAGTGGCGGGACGGCCGCCGGCGTAGCAGCCAGCTTCGCGACCGCCGGCCTTGGCAGCGATACCGGCAACTCGATTCGAGGGCCGTCATCGCACCAGTCGCTGGTCGGCATCCGCTCGACGATGGGTCTGACGAGCCGATCAGGCGTCATGCCGCTCAACTTGCTGGCGGACATCGCCGGACCGATCGGCCGCACCGTGGAAGACGTCGCCACGATCTTCCAGGTCGTCGTCGGCAGCGATCCCGCGGATCCGGTCACCGCAGCCGCGGCCTCGCACCTGCCGCAGAACTATCCCGCGGCGCTCGTGCGCGACGGATTGAAGGGCGCGCGCATCGGCGTGCTCCGCTTCGCCTACGAGCGCGACTCGACGGATCCGGAGATCGTGCAGATCTTCATGACCGCGGTCGAGGATCTTCGCCGGCAAGGCGCGACGATCATCGATCCGGGTGTGATCGATGGCTTGAGCGAGATCCGTCGGCAGCCCGGCGTTGGCCCGTGCATGGGATTCAAGTACGACATCAATCAGTACCTGGCCGGCCACGGCGATCGCGTGCCGGTGAAGAGCCTTGCCGAAATCATCAAGTCGCGACGGTTCCATCCCTCGGTGCAGGTGCGCCTCGAACAGGCGGAAGCGGGTGTGGTGAATGGTCCAGAGACCGACGCCTGCAAAGCGGAGATGGCTTACCGCGAACAGGTCCGCGCCGCGGTCACCAAGACCATGGATGCGCAGAACATTGATGCCTGGGTCTATCCGACCTGGAGCAATCCGCCGCGCCTGATCGGTGACCTGAATACGCCAGGCGGCGACAACAGCCAGTTCTTCTCGCCGACGACCGGATTCCCGGCGATCCAGGTGCCGATGGGCTATTCACGTGGTGGCCGCCTGCCGGCCGGCATCACCTTCTTCGGCCGCGCGTGGTCAGAACCGGCACTGTTCAAGTACGCCTACGCGTACGAGCAGGCGACGCGTCATCGACGTTCGCCGGACTCAACGCCGGCACTGCGATAGGGAGACTGCAATGGCCATCAACGGCACCCACATGCTGTTCTACTCGAGCGAGCCCGAGAAGTTACGCGACATGCTCCGTGATGCGTTCGGCTTCACGCACGTCGATGCGGGGCATGGCTGGCTGATTTTCCGCACACCGCCAAGCGAAGTCGGCGTGCATCCGGCGGAAGGCAGCAACGCCGGCACACACGCGATCTCGTTTATGTGCGACGACATTCACAACACAATCGCGGAGTTGCGCGCAAAGGGTGTCGACGTCGATCCGGAACCGGCCACCCACCGCTACGGCATCGTAACGATGATGCGCCTGCCTGGCGGTTGCAACGCGCAGCTGTATCAGCCGCTCCACCCGATCGCGGCCGACATTCCGAAGAGTTAGGCCGCGCCAGGATCGGCCAACGATGCCAGCTGGTCGACGCCGGTAAACGCGAGCGATTCAGAATTCACGCAGTGGCGCTGGCGCGTTGGTGCCGGCCCGTCCGGAAAGACGTGCCCGAGATGGCAGTCGCAGCGCGCGCAGAGGATCTCGACGCGGCGCATGCCATAGCTCGTGTCGGGCTTGACCGCAACGTTCTCGTCCGCGATCGGCTGGAAGAAACTCGGCCAGCCCGTCCCTGAATCGAACTTCGCGTTCGACGCAAACAGCGGCAGCCCGCAGCAGACGCAGGAATACACCCCCGCCATCTTGTTGTCGAGCAAGGTGCCGCAGAACGGCCGCTCGGTGCCGTGCGCGCGCGCGATCGCAAACTGCTGCGGTGTCAGCTGCTGCTGCCACTCCTGGTCACTCTTCTCCACACGCGGCAGATCGAGTGGTCCGACCAGCTGCCCGTCCCGATTGAACACTTTGACCGATACCGTTGCCATGTGGACCTGCGGCTCGACATCCCGGCCGTTCCGGTCTACACCGTGCAACGGCCGTGGCGTCGATGAATTGAACGGCGTGGAAGCCTACTGAATCACCATGTAGCGCCAGAAGCGGCGCACTTCCTTGGCGTCGACGTACTTGCCGATTTCCTTCTCGAACTGCGCCTGCGTCTTCCACGGACGGTACTCCTCGAACTCGTGCGCGAAGCGCTTACCGGCGCCCGGAATCGTCATGAAGTCTGCTGCGGTCGCCGTGTTGATGTTCAGCGGAATGAAGGTGTACTGCGCCAGACGCGCCACTTCCTTCGCGTCGACGTACTTGCCGATTTCCTTCTCGAACTGCGCGTACGACTTCCAGGGCCGGTACTCCGCAAACTCGCGCGCCATGCGCTTTCCGGCGCCAGGCACCAGCAGGATCTCTTCACCGGTCGCGGTGTTGAGGTTGATGTTGACGAAGATGCTCGGGTAGAGCGCGTTGGCCTGCTCCTGCGTCAGCTTCTGACCGAGCAGGAACGTGTTGAGCGCCACGATGCTGTCGAACGGGCGCGCGGCGATCAATGCCTTGGCAATCGCCGGCGTCATGCCGGGCAGCTTCGTGAGGTCGGCTTCACTGATGGTGTTGGCGTCGACAACGCCCTGGGACTTGCCGACCTGGGCCGATGCGGGCAGTGCAAACAAGAGTGCGATAAGAAAAACTCGGAATGTGCGAATCATGAGATGCTCCCGGCGCGAACCGTCTGGACTGTCACCCGCGTCGCGCGCTCGCCGGATGGCGGAATGTATAGGCTAATCCAATCAACCCCAGTTGCACCATGGCGCCTGGCGCCAGTGCCGGCGGGGCCTTGGCAACAATCGACTTGCGAAACAGCGCAAGCCCCGACAGCTGGGGATCCATCTCGAGCTGGAACTCCGTGTTGACCTGGTAGTGAAGCCACACACCGGCGGCGCCACTCACCAGCATCAACAGCATCACCGCTTGAAACAGCCTCAACGTCGCCATGGACGGCCGCATCGCCACCAGCGCGGCCACGAGCACGGCTGCCGCATTCAGTCCCATTGGAATGAGCTGGTAGGCGTCTTCCACGTGGTCGAGCAGCCAGAGTTCGACTGAAATGCCGGCCACCCCCAGCATCAGGATGGCCATCAGGATTCTGCGCGCCGTGTCCGTCATCGTCTGTTGAAGAGAAACTCTTCGATCTTCCCGTCGGGCGATCGATACATCAGCGTGCGAATGGCCGTCGTCCCGACCGTCACCCGTAGAGTGGATACTTCCAACCCGCCGCGTTCGCTTACTCCGCCCGGTTCGACCGAGCCGATTTCCCCTGCCTCGACCAGGGACTTCGACATGGCTTGGAGACGCGCCGGGGTTAGAAACGCGTTGTACTCCGCGCCAAGCCGCGACCGATCCACCGAGCCGCTACGAATCTCGCGTAGCAACCCCAACGCCGCGTCCCTGGCAGAGAGACCGGCGACCGTGGGCGCGTCCGCGGCGGGCAACAGCTTTGCGAGCACGGCGTCCTGGATCGTGTCGAGCACGCCGGCCGCCCAGTCGGAGTTGGCAATCACGACCACCGCCGATCGCGTCTCTGGGATCATGGCGTTGCGTGAACCGAAGCCGCTCACACCGCCGCCGTGCGTCAGCACCAGCATCGGGCCGCGATCGCGAATCGACTGGCCGCATCCGTAGGCGCTGCTGCGACCACCCGTCAGTTCGCGCGGTGTCGTCATCGTCTTCCAGGAGGCGGGCTTCAATACCTTGCCCTCCATCAGCGCAAGGTCCCATGTCAGCAGATCGGCAGGCGTCGTCCACAGCCCGCCGGCGGCGCCGATCCAACCGACGCCTTCGGGTACGGACAGTTCGGCGGGACCGAGGCCCATCGGCGTGTACCCATCGGCGAGCCCCGGCTCGCCGCGCACGGGGTCGAAACGGGTGTGCGTCATGCCGAGCGGCGTCAGGATCCGCTCCTGCAGCAATTGCCCGAACGGCTTGCGCGCCACACGCTCGACGATGTGGCCGAGCATCAAGTAGCCGGTGTTGCTGTAGGAGTAGCGGCTGCCCGGGGGGAAGTCGAGCGGCATGTTGGTGAACGTCTTGAGAATCTGCTCTGGTGGCGTGTCCGTCGCCATCGGCCGATCGACGAAGTCCAGTGGGTAGTAATCGCGATAACCGGATACATGGTTGCCGAGATCTCGCAGCGTAATCTCGTCGACGTGACCGAAGGTGTCGGCGCGATAGCGCGACACCTTGTCGTTGAACGAGAGCTTGCCCTCTTCTTCCAGTTGCAGCGCGATCGTGCAGGTGAACTGCTTCGTCACCGAGCCGATGGCGAAGATGGTGTCCGGCGTGACCGGCGTCTTGCGCTCGACGTTGGCCAGACCGTAACCCTTGCTGAAGATCACCTTGCCGTCCTGCATCACGCCAACGGTGACGCCAATCGCCTTCTGATCCGTCACGGTGCGCGCGATGAAGGCGTCTAGATCCTCGGGTGACAATGACCGCAGCGCTGGAGGAGCTGCCGGTCCAGCCGACTCAGCCGGTGTGGGTGGCTGTGAACAACCTGCGATCGTGATCATCATCAGCAGGATCGCAAGGAAGGACGCATTTTGACGTGGCACGATGTCAGTCTCCGTTACAAATCGCATCTATTGCCGTTGGATGGCGGAACGGCCCGCGGGTTTTGCAGTCCAGGCCGGTTGGCCGTCGATCGACACGATGACCGTCAGACCGCCGCTTGAGGAATCCTTATCGACGGTCAACGAGATCGTGCGGCCGTCAATGGACCCGGTGAGCGTAGCCCATGATGACGCGGTCTGCAGGAATCCTGGGCGATAGGTGATGCCATCAACAATGAAGCGGCCTGTAGCTTCGCGCATACCTGCGCCGTGGGTCACGTCGACCTCGATCGTGTGGTCGCGATCCTTCGCGCTGACCGTCAACGAGCGCCGGTCGGCGTTCGCCGGCCGGCTCGGCATGTTGGCCGATCGCAGCAAGGCGCGGCCGCCGCGCGCGCCGGTGGCGGCACCATCCTTCAGCGCGACCACGCCGTTGACGATGACGTGCTTGACACCCTCGGCGGGCTGCGCCGGGTTGTCATAGGTCGCGTGATCGATGATGGTGTTGGCGTCGAACACCACAAGGTCGGCAGCCATGCCGACGGCAATCAAGCCGCGATCGCTCATGCCGATCGTGCTGGCCGGCAGCCACGCCGACTTCCCAATCGCTTCTTCGAGCGACATGATCTTCTGTTCGCGCACGTAGCGTCCCAGAACGCGCGGGTAGGATCCGTAGAAACGCGGATGGACGCGCGTCGCAGTCGACGCGCCGCAGTCGCACGCCATGGACGTCACGGGATCCCGGAGGATCTTGATCAGATCCTCCTCGGCACCGAAACGGAGAATCGCGCCAGGATCGCCGGTCTGCTCGAGGATCCTCACGATGGTTTCTCCGGCACCGGCGTTCATCTCCTTCATGACCGCGGTCAGTTCCTGCTGCGTGCGCGGCAGATACACGCCCTGCGGCCCGCCGAAGCGCGCGGCCATGGCCTCTTCCGCCTCACGGATGATCCGGGCCCGCATCTGCGGATCGGCAAAGCGCTTCACCATTGCCTCGCGGCCGCCTTCCTGCGCCCAGCCAGGAATGATCAGTGAACCAAGACCCGACTGCCCTGCCAGATACGGATAGGCGTCAGCGGCGGTGTAGTGTCCTCGGGGCGTCGCCTGCGCCATCGAGGCCAGCACCGGAGTCGCGGTGCCCTGCTCGCGGCCCTGCACCTTCATGTGGGTCACGACCGGCACCATGCCGGCCT
>JAYQOO010000162.1:0-6961 GCA_038144855.1 Acidimicrobiia bacterium
CCTACGAGGACCACGACCGTGCAACCTCAGCAACAGCAGAAACCGGTAGCCCAACCGGCCGCAGGTGCGGCACCCGCGCCTCGCGTCGGCGCTCAACCCGCGGGCGCGCCTCAAGGCAACGTCCCGCCCGAAGCCCAGCAAGGCATTCGCAAGCTCGTCATGGCCGGCATGAAGGCGCTCTATGACCAGAAGGTCTCGCAGGGCATCGTCGATATCCTCAAGCAGGGCGCGGACAATCCGGCCGACGCGCTGGCCAATGCGACCGTGCAGATCGTGCTCGGCATCTACGAGAAGACCGGCGGCAAGATTCCGAAGGGATACCTAATCCCGGCGGCGCAGAATCTGCTGAAGGCCGTCGCTGACTTCGCTGCGCGACTGAACCTCTTCCAGATCGACAAGCAGGTCGCGATGCAGGCCGCGCAACTGGTGACGAAGAAGATCGCCGAAGCGTTGGGCGGTGCTCGAGGCCCGGGCGCGCCACAGGCCGGCGCAATGCCGGCGCAGCAGCAGCCGATGGGTAATGGCGGCGGCATGATCGGTCGTGCCATGCAGGCCCAGCCGCAGCAACAGCAGGTCGCGTAACTCTCTTCCTCGGAGCACTCCATCATGGTGGGATTCATCGGCCGGGCACTGGCAGGTGCCGGCGGCGCGGTGTCGTCCATTGCGGACGATCAGTTCAAGGCGAACCTGCTGGCCGAGCGCGATCGGAGGCTGCAGGAGTTTCAGGCGGGCGAGGCGCAGAAGTCGCGTGACTTCACTGCCGAGCAGAGCGCGCTGCAGCGTGACCTCACGGTGTCCGAGGGCGAGAAGACGCGCACGCTGCAGAAGGAACTGCACACCCAGACAGACACGCGCATTCGAGAGGAGGGCGCTGCTGGCCGTGCGACGCAGGAAAAGCTGGCCGAGCTCACGAACAACCGCATCATCGAGGAAGGGAAGCTCAACCGCGATCAGGCGCTGAGGCTGCACCAAGCGTCGATGAGTCAGGCGCTCAAACTTGCCGAGGCCAATCGGCCGCTGCAGCAAGACAATCAGGGCAACTACTTCGTGCGCAAGATGGACGGCTCGATCGAGTTCATGACCGATCCCGGCACGGGCGAGCGGCTGCGCGGGCCGAAGGATCTCAGCGGTGCGACCAAGGTCATGGCCGAGACGATCCAGGCCCAGATCAAGGAAGTCGAGAAGTCCGAGACGATGGCGCCAGAGCAGAAGCAAAAGCGCATGGGCGAACTCTATCGCGACCTGACGGCCGTGCTGACGGGGAAGATGTCCGACATCGGCGGAGCCTCTGGAGCAGGCGGCGCAATGCCAGAGAACGCGACCGGCTGGGACTCGAAGACGGGCGACGTCATGTGGCAGGGCAACGTCATCAAGCGTGGTGCCTCGCGCGCAGAAGCACAACAACTGCTGGCGAAGGTGGCGCAAGAAGCGAAGCGACCGGCAGGGACGGCTACGGCCGGGACACCAAAACAGCAGAGCCGAGCGGACCTCTACAAGCAGATCGGCACACTCACCGGCCCGCAAGGGCTCGGCAATCCGAACCTCGACGAGGCCAGCCGCGGGATGATCCAGCGCCGGCTGGACGAACTCACCAAGCAGTACGCCAACACACAGCAATAGGTACACGAGCCCATGAGCTTCGTCTCGTTCGACCTCAACACCGGATCGTTTGCTGACCTCGCGCCGGACTCAGGTGTCCGGTCAAAGAACGCTGGCGCCGGTTCGCGTCTCGCTGACTCCGGCGTCGACCTCGCCAAGGGCGTTGTCGGCTACGGCCAGTCCATCGTCGGCATCGTCGACCTGCTGTCCTTCGGTGCCGCCGGTAAGGCAATGGAGGCGCTGGGCTACGACCCAACACGCACGAGTCAGTGGCTGTCCGGCTTCTACTCGGACGCGCGCCAACAGGCGAACGAGAAGGTCGAGAACGCGCAGGGCTTCGTCGACACTGCATTCACCGCGCTGGAGAACCCGAGCACGATCCTGGGCGCTGTGCTCGAGTCATTGCCGGGCACCGTGGGCATGGGCGCCGTGGGCTACCGCGTGGCCGATCGTGCGTTCACCATCGCCAAGGCTGGAGCGCTGGCAGCAGGGGCAACGCCGGAGGCGGCCGCACAGGCCGGCGCAGCCGCAGTCAAAGCGGCGATGCCGAAGATCCTCGGGGCCGCGTCCGCAGCCGAGGGCGCGCAGGCAGCCGGCAGCATCGCGCAGCAGGCGCGAGCCGAGGGCAAGGAGTGGGCCGACTACGTGCTGCCGTCTGTGGCAGGCGGCGCCGGCACAGCGGCGATCTCGCGCATCTCCGGTGGGCTGGCCGACAAGATCGGCGCGGGCAACATCGAGACCGCGATCGCCACCGCAGGCAAGAAGGCCGGCGGCGCAAGCGGCGGCATCGTCTCCCGTGTCGGCAAGGGGATGCTCACCGAGGGCGCGCTGGAGGAGATGCCGCAGTCCTACCAGGAGCAGGTCTTCACGAACATCGCAACCGATCGCCCCTTGACCGAAGGTGCGGCCGGTGCGGCGGCCATGGGCGGGCTGGTGGGCGCGGCGATGGGTGGCGGCAATGCGGGCCTCTCGCGGGCGCCGGCAGCGCCTCAGCAGCGTCCTGCAGCCAACCCGCAGGCTGATGCGGTCGATGCGATCTCGGGCGCGCCTGACGTCGACTCAGCGATTCGAGCGGCAGCTGCAGCGGCGAACACTGTCTCGCCGATCCCGGACGTCGGAACGCCGGTCGGCCTGGTCGGGCGCGCCATGGCGGCGGCCCCGGGCGAAGACATCGCTGCGCCGACGGAAGCCATGCAGGCCATGGCCGAAGGCTTCGGGTCCGTGCCGGAGATGGTCGCCTACGTGAAGGAGGGCGTGCCGTACACCGGCGCGGCGCTCACCGAGCAGCAGCAGATGGAGCAGGATCTGCAGCGTGCCGAGCAGAACATGCGCGAGCAGGCGGTCGATGCCGAGGTGCGCGCGAGCACGATCCCCTACGAGCAGCCGTTGTCTGGTCAGGGGCTGGCGGGCGCCGTGGCCGAGATGGCGGCCACCAAGGGCTCGACGTCGCCGATGGAGGCCCCGCGCATCGGTCGGGAGATCGACGCGGCGTACGCGCAGCGGGACGAGGCGAAGGCTCGCGAAGTCGAGGCGATGGCGCGGCAGGCCAGGGACGAGGCGGCGGCCAAGGCGATCAAGGACGCGCAGCAGCAGAACGCTCGGGCGACAGCGGCGGGCGAGGGCGAGCAGACCATGACCGCCGTGCAGCGCGCCATGCTGATCGCTCGTCTCGAGCGCGACGCCAAGGCGGCGAAGGCAGGCGAGCCGAAGGCGCAGCCGTACACCGTGCAAGGCAAGCAGCAGACGGCCGTCGAGATGCCGTCTGCGCCGGCACCGATCGGCCCGGCGGAAGACATGCGACGCGTCATTGCGGCGGCGGCGAAGGCCCCGTTCGCGCGCACGGCCGAGGACATCACGGTGATGCGCGCGTACCCGGATGTCGCGGCCGCGCTCGATGTTCCCGGATTCCAGCGTACCGCCGAGCAGACCGCGATCGCGCGGCAAGCCGAGGCGGCAGCGGCGATGCAAGAACCGACGCAAGGGGGCGCGAGTGCCGCGGCTCCGGTCACCGAGAAAGGAGTCGACGCCGGCCCTGGCGGATCCGTGGCAGCACCGGCCGAGGGCGCCGGCCGTGTTGCAAGAGACAGGCGCGTTCCGCCAGGACCGTTTACAACGGACGAGCAGGGGCTCACCGAATACGACAGGTGGAAAGCAGAGGCGGATGGCGCGCTGAACCGGGAGCGCGCCAATTCGGCTGCCCCGGCAGAAGCTGCCGGCAGCCCCGGGCAAGAAGCGCCCGCCATGTCTCGGTCTGCCGACCCGACGGCGCAGGCCATGGCCGCGTCTGCAGATTCGATGCGCGCCGTGGCCGATGCGATGCGCGAGGTCGCAAGCTCGGTGCGCGAGGCGCTCGCCGGGAATCGCGAGCCGGCGCCGTCAGCCGAACGTCCGGCGATGTCTCGAGCGGCTGGTGCCAGCGGGGCCGCGCAACAAAAGGCGGCCGACAAAGCGGTGGCGAGGTCCGCGTCAAACGAGCAGCGCCGCGGCGTGGCGGTACTCGCGTCCGCCAAGCCGGGCAACAACATTGCCACCGTGACCGGGCGCCGGGCGAAGAACCTGGGTCGTCTGCACGCGCGTGCGGAGAACATCCTGCGCGCCAAGCCGGCGCGTGACCTGCTCGACAGTCTTGGGGTCAAGAGTTACCAGATCGTCACGTACAACGGCTCGTGGCAAGGTGAGCCCGAGCTTTCCTTCTTCATCGTCGCGAAGGACAAAGACGGCAAGCCGCTGGATTTTGACCGCACCCGGGGCTTGGCCGCGTTGATGGGCTGGGCGTTCCAACAGGACGCCGCCATCACCTCCGAGGCGGTGGCCGAGGTTCCAGAGAACGCCAGCGACATTGTGCCGGCGGTGTACTTCGGGCGCGGCGACGGTAAGGAGTTGACGGCGGCCGAGGTGAAGCGCGCGTTCAAGGCGTTCAATGCCATCGGCGAAGATGCGTCCGTCACGCCGGACGGCAAGGCGCTGAAGTTTCTGTACTTTGGTGACGAGGCAAATGCCGGCGAACATTTTGCGGCCCTTCGGCAGGCGGCGAAGAAAGTCGGCCTCCGCGGGGAGAGTTTGGCGTACAATCATGGCGTACTGGACTCTTTCCAGGAGGAAGCCGATGGCAATGTCACCGAAGGCTATACGCGAATTGTCCGAGAAACTTGGGATTCCGTTCTTGCCCAAGGATCACCCGGAGTTCACGAGCGGGCCACAGATTCACTTCTTGTCCCGTACATCCTCGCCGTCAAAGCGGAAGGGTTCGGCTTCGACTACGCCCGCTGGCAACAAGTCAACCGGGCAACCCGACAGCAGCGACAAAGCCTAGAGGGAAAGGTCGCGGCCGCAGAGGCCGCGAACCGTCACGGCCTTGTCCCAAGGCTGCGTGAGAAGGTCAATATCTCGAAGCTGCCTCAAGTCCCCCTTGAGGCTCGCATTGTCCAGAAGACAAGCAACGCCAACGCTGAAGAGCAGTTGAGCGCACTGGATGACGTTCTGTCGTCCAACCCCAATCCACTCGCATCCGACAAGTCCTGGCTCGAATTTGAAGCGCAGGCGTTCGGCTCAAACGACGTCCCCGTTGCGCCGAGGAGCATCATCAATCAACTGCGCGACAACGGGCAGGGGATCCTCGAGCAGTTGCGCCGCCTGACTCCGGGGCAGATTGCGGATGCCACCGACGGGTTCGCCAACGGGCGCGAGTTCCGGCGGCTCTACGAAAGCGGCGACGTCCCAGTGGAGACCACCGGCAAGCTGATGCTGTGGTCATTCCTGTCGCGTGGCGTATCGCCATATGTCCAGGAGGGGATGTTCCTCGACGCGGTTCGTGGCGTTGAGCCGTTTGTGCGAGCGTCGGCGCGCGGCAACTTCGGGCCGGACCAGCAGGCCGCGTACACAAGGTGGGCGCAGGGCGTTGCGCGCAGCAACGGCGTCAGCCCGGGCAACGGAACGACGCACAACCTGAACGCGTTTGGGCGATCGTTTCTGACTCGCATGAGCGAGCCCATGCCGGACGGCCGCAGCAAGCTGCAGTATCTGCACGACATGTTTTCTGATCCGAACATGACCGGGCAACAGATCCGTCGCGAGTTCGTGAAGATCGGCGAAGGCGTTGGCATCGACAACAAGGTCGTCAGCTTTACCCTGCTCGTCGTCGGCCATACCGATGTTGTCGTGCTCGACCGCGTTCAGATGAAGAACGTGTTCGATGACGGGGCGTTCGCCAATTACAACCTGTACGACGGCACATACCAGACGGCGATCCGACGTCGTCTGCGACCGGGTGTATCGGTGGTCGACGACTACGGGGTGAGTGTCGGCCGGCAAGAAATTCAGAGCACGGACGACTACGGCAACGTGCTCTCGGACAACCTGCTGGATGAGCTCACCACGGTCGAAACCTTTGCCACGCTGGAGCAGCGTGAGGGCGAAGATGGACGCGCATTTGATGAGCGCGTGCGAAGTGAGATCCAGCGCATCGCAAGAGAGCAGGGGATCCCGGCCGATCAACTGATCGACGAGCGCGCGATCAAGCCCGGCTCTGGGCTTGCGAGCATGACCACGGGCGTGCGTGGGCTCATGCTGTACGAGACCATTGAACAGCAACTGCAGCAGGTTCTCCCGCGTGTGTACGGAGATCTTGGCCGCGCTGAAGATGCGAGCCCCGGTCGGTGGCACTGGGAGAGTTGGGTTGTCACGTCCGGGCAGGAGGCGTCGCACGGAACGCTGGACGCGCTCCTTCACGAGGTGGAGGGGAGAGACCACCCGTTCGCCGATGTGACGGTGAAGCAGGGCGAGTATGGCCAGACCGACTACGGTGCTCGATACGCTCGCGCTGCAGACAACGAGCAGTACTACCTGTACGACGACCGCAATGGCGACACCTATCGCTTCACGCCGACGGCGTGGCGCGAATGGCTGGGCGAGGTCAAGAAAGCCTTCCCGCGCGGGTTCCTCGTTTCGAAGAACGCGGACGGATCGAGTCGGACCCAGCCGTGGTTCATGGATCCGCGAATTGATCGCGAGGCGGTCGACGCGGTAACCGCGCGGCTTGGCCAGCGAGTGCCGGCTGGATCTGGTGGCGCGGCCTTCTCCCTTGCCCGGGCCCCGCTGTGGTCCGGCGCAGTCGACGGCGTATCCGTCACCCAGGATCAGGTCACTGATTCATCCACCGGGCGCACGCTCGGCACTGCCACCACGGCAGACAGGGACGGCAAGCCTGCCGTCCTTTTTCACATCGAGGCAGCTACCCGCGGGCAGGGCGACGGGCAGGCCATCCTGCGCGACGTGCTCGAGCGCGCCGAGGGTGGCGAGGTGTTCGTTGCGAACATCCAGCCCGAGGCGCAAGATTGGTGGCGCAGCGTAGGCGCCACGTTCG
>JAYQOO010000163.1:0-6940 GCA_038144855.1 Acidimicrobiia bacterium
GTCGTCAAGGCCAAGAAGCTCGACGTCTCGGCGGACATGAACATCACGCCGATGATCGACGTGCTGCTCGTGCTGCTCGTCATCTTCATGGCCGCCCTGCCGCTGTCGCAGCGCGGTCTTGACGTGAACCTGCCGGCCGAAACCAAGAGCGCCAACCAGACACAGGTCGACGTGTCGCAGATCGTGATCGAGTACACCTCCGACCGGAAGCTCTCGATCAACAAGTCTGACGTCTCCGTGGCGGAGCTCGAGGATCGCCTGCGCAAGATTTACGAAGAGCGCAAGGACAAGACCCTGTTCATCGCGGCCGACGGCGGCCTGCGCTACGGCGACATCGTCGAAGTCATCGACGCCGCCAAGGGCGCCGGTGTCGAGAAGGTCGGCATCATCACCGAAGGCATGCGCCGCGCTGCGGCCGCGCCGGGTCGCGTCGGCGGCAACTAAGCCCCGGTCCGATCATCCGAGTTGGCAGGAAGGCCGCTCCCACCGGAGCGGCCTTTTTGTTGTACGGTAGTGCGCTGATGACGGACGCTTCAGCAGCCATCGCCGCCCAGTGCGGCCCGGAACAGCTCGCAGATGCCATTACGGGCTTCGTGGTGCGCAAGAGCGGCATCCAGGCCGACAAGGTGAGGCCGGTCGTCCAGGGCCTCATCACAGAGGCGGGAACCGACGCCATCCTGAGGCTCCAGGGCCGGCTCGCCGAGACCACGGACGCCTTTGCCTACTACCGGGGCGACCCGGTCGCCCGGCTTGTGCACCATCGTCTCGCCCACGTGGTGCTGCGCAATGCGCCCGTCGTGGAGCATGCCGAGCGGCTCACGGCGGCTCACGGCCGTCCGCTGATCATTGTCGCCAACCACCTGTCATATTCGGACGCCAACGTCATCGAGGTGCTGCTGCACCGCTCCGGTCACGCCGAGATCGCGGATCGCCTGGCCGTCGTCGCCGGACCGAAGGTCTATTCGGACGTGACGCGGCGATTCTCGAGCCTGTGTTTCGGCACCATCAAGACGCCCCAGAACGAGCAGGTATCCAGCGGCGAGGCGGCGATGAGCACCCGTGATGTTGCCGTCGCCGCGAGGCAGACACTGGCCGCCACGCAGGCGAGGCTCGCGGCAGGTGATGCGATCGTGCTGTTTCCAGAGGGCACGCGCAGCCGTAGCGGCGCGATGCAACCCCTTCTGCCGGGCGTATCGCGCTACTTCGAAGACGACGATCTGCTGATTGTGCCGGTGGGCTTGATTGGTACCGACCAGATGTATGGGATCGGCGAGGGCCGTCTCGGCGACGCCGCACTCGCGATGATGATTGGCCCACCGATCACGGCAGGCGAAGTGCGACGTCGTGTTGGTGACAGCCGCCGCGCCTTCGTTGATCTACTCGGATCCGAGGTCGCGAAACTGCTGCCCGAAAGGTACCGGGGAGCTTACGCCGAATGGCGTAAGCCCTAGCCACTCAATACGAAACAGGCTTCGGCGCGACTGCGCCAACTTCCTTCAACTCAGGCAGCGTCTTGTCGGCCTTTGTCCAGATGTCGCGAAGCTGCCCGTACGCCCGCTGCGCAGTGGGGACATCCTTTGCGGCCGTCGCGGCGCGGGCCAGACCCAGCAGCGACAAGGCGCGGCCCGGCGTTCGCTTCAGCGACAGTTCGAAGGCCTCCATCGCCTCTTTGGGGCGGCGAAGATCCATGAGCATCTCGCCAACCTGCTCGTTCGCCGGCTTCACCGGGACCGGCGGACCGAATTCGAAGGCCAGGCTGGCTTCCACGACCGCCGCCTGCCGGGCGAGCACCAGCGCTTCCTCACGGCGGCCCTCTGAGAACAGGATCGCGGCCTCGAGTTGCTGCGCCATTACCTGTGGAACCCTCGGGTCTCCAGCGGCGCCGGCGGTCGGCAATCCAGTCGCGGCGGCCGGCTGATGCTCTGCGTGGGCTGGCGCGCCTCCGGCGCCCGCCGGCGGGACGATAGGTTTCACGCCCGGCGGAGCCGCTACAGCGCGCGGACCCGGGGCCACGGGGGTGATTCCGGGACGCGTGGACGCCCCCGGCGTTGACCGCACTGGCGCGCCGTTGACCGGCGCCTCCTCCATGAGGGCAGCCATCTGCGCCATCGCGTTGGCGGCGCCGGCGCGGTTGCCGGAGCGGACCGCCGCGAAACCAATCGCAAATAGATCGGCGATCGCCGCGTCCTTGGGCAAATCCTTCGCGGGGACCGGGGCCTTCGCTTCGGTCCATCTGCGCGTTTCGATCAACCACGCCGCGCGTGCGAGCGCGAGATGGCTCCGCGTGCGCTCCGATCCGCTTTCCTTCGCGGCCGCGTCCATCTCGGTGAGCACCCCGCGCGCCGCCTCGTAGCGCCCCTGTTGCGCGTAGCTGTAGACCAGCCACAGCAGCGCATGGAAGCCGCGTTGATCAACCGGGAGCTTGCGCGCCTCACGACGCGTGTCGGCCGCCTTGACGGATCGTTCGTTGATCGCCGCGGATGCGTCCCACATGCCCATCGCGACGTAGATGTGCGACGGCATATGCAGCGCGTGCGAAGCCGCGGGGGCGATCTTCGAATACGCGTCCGCGTAACGGAGACCGAGCGGCGCGTGCACCGGGTCGTCGTAGGCATGGATCAGGTAATGCGCAGCCCCGGGGTGCTGCGGGTTCTTCGCATAGACCTGTTCGACCAGCGCAGCGGCCCGCATGTAGATCGAGAAATCGCGGCCGCCGTGGCTGGTGCCGAGGATGGCGAGGGCGTAGAACGCTTTCACCTCATCGTCATCCGGATTCTTCGCGTGCATGGTTTTCATCGACTCGGCGTAGGCAAGGTCGCGTTCGAGCTTCTCGCCGGTTCCGAACAGCCGCTCGACCGCGCCGAGCCAGTCCTTCTCCTTGTCGGTTGGCGCCTTCGCGCGACGCGCCTCCGCCGTCGGTGCGAGCTTGCCCAGCGCCGCCCTGGCGAGGTCAGGCGAGGTGCGTTGCCACACGGCGTGGTTGAACGTCATGGCTTCGCCCCAGTAGGCCATGGCAAAGGCCGGGTCCAGCTTTTGTGCCTCCACAAACGCCTCGCGCGCATCGTCGTACTCGAAGCTGTGCATCAGCAGCACGCCCCTGATGAAATGCGGCTGCGCCGCCGGCGACCCCGACGTCGGGAAGTCAATGACGCCGAGCTCCTGGGTAGCGACAATCCGGCTAAAGCCGGATGCCACGAGGAGGACGACTGCGAGCAGGGCCCTGAGTCTCATAGGGGAAATATATCCCCCGTACAGAGAAAACGGGCGGGTCGTTTTCGACCCGCCCGCTCTCCCTAAGCCCCTAGGACCCTAGGACCCTAGGCCCCGTGATCAGTTGAACGAGTAACGGAAGCTGAGCATGAACTGGTAGACGTCCAGCAGACCGCTCGTCGATTCGAAGGTCTTGCTCGGCAGGGCGCCGTTGACAACCTGCATGCGGTAGCCGAGGCGACCCTGCGCGTCGATCGCCGGCGAGGTCAGGATGTTGTTGCGAATGACGCGCTGGCCGACGCCCCAGTCCGAGTTGATCAGGTTGCCGGCGTTCTGGATATCGATACGGAACTGGCCGGCGTTGCGCTTGCCCTTGATGTTCTTGAACACGTCCTGCGTCAGGCTCAGGTCCAGGCGGTGCAGCAGCGGCAGCATGACCGCGCCACGCTGCGCGTATTCACCGCGGTGCTCGCTCAGGTACTTGTCCTGGGCGATGTACGACTCGAACGCCGCGGCCTGCTGATCGGCCGTGAAGGTCACGCCGCCGGTGGCAAACGTCTGGAAGTTCATTTCCGACGTGTTGCGCGGGATGTAGATCAGGTCGTTGTTGGCGCCGCCGTCGCCGTTGGCGTCGGCCGCAAACACGTAGCTGGTGTTGCCCAGCGTACGGGATTCCCAGAACGCCGAGAGCGAGGTCGCGCCGAAGCCGAAGTACTGCTTGGTGTAGGTCGCCTGCAGGTAGAAGCGGTGGCCGGGCGTGGCGTTTGAGAAGCCGAGACCGGGGTTGTTCGGATCGCCGGGCGTCGGGTTGCTGTTCCACGACGCGTTCGCCGTTGAACCCGGGTCGATGGTGTTCTTCGCTTCGCCGTAGCTGTAGGCCGAGCGCAGCGACAGGCCGTGCCACATGGGCTTCGACGCCGAGAAGGCGACGTTCCAGTTGCGGCCGATGTCCTGGTTCTTCATGACGATCGCCGCAGTGACCTGGTTGCCGGTGGCGTTGTTGATGCGGTTGGAGGTGTAGCGCGCGCGGGTGTCGGCGCCGACGTAGGCGCTCTGCGCCGCCGGCAGGTTGGCGTTGATGTAGTAGATGCCGTTGACGTCGCGGTTATACATGAACTCCGCGGTCGCCGTGATGCCGCCGGGCAGGCGGCGGTCGACGGCGATGTTGCTGCGCCACACCTGCGGGAAGCGGAAGTCATTGTCGGTAACGTTCAGCTCGTAGCTGGTGGCCGGCGCGCCGGTGGCGGAGGGCTTGTACTTGTCGACGTTGGTCGAGAACGGATACGCCCTGGTGTTGTCGGCCGACAGGCTGCCCTGGAGCATGCCCGTGTTGCCGAGCTGGTTGGAGATCCAGACGTAGAGCGGCTGGCCGGTGAACACGCCCGAGCCACCGCGGATCTGGGTCTTCTGGTCGCCGGCGAGGTCGTAGTTGAAGCCGAAGCGCGGCGACCACAGGATGTTGGCGCCGGGCATCTTGCCGCTGTCGTACTGCACCGACGCGCCGGTCTCGTCGCGGAAGGTGAGCGCGTTGGCGTTCGGGTTCAGGTAGGCGGTGTTCTCGAACGACGGCACGTCGAAGCGCAGACCGAAGGTCATGCTCAGGTTGTTGCGCGGACGCCACACGTCCTGGACGTAGGCGCCGCCGTAGATCGCGGTCAGCGGCTGGCTGGGCTTGTCGAGCCCCGGCAGGTTCATGTAGCGGACCTGGTAGCGCAGCGCCGTCACCGGCGAGGTGGTGCGGTTCGGGTTGGCCAGCGCGTCGCGAGCGTCGGTGTAGAAGTCGTCGAGGCTGGCGTAGACCCACGCACCCTGCTTGCAGCAGTTGAAGAACACGTTGTCCGAGTGGTAGCGCTCGACGCGGAAGCCGGCGGTGATTTCGTGCTGGGTCATGAACTTGGTGAAGTCGTTCTTCACCTCGTACGAGTTGTAGACCAGCTCGTTGTTGGGCGTGAACGGCTCGCTGCCGATCGAGGTGTAGACCGAGCTGCCCGAGCGGATGTCGACCAACGGGAACAGCACGTCGCTCTGCGGACGGCCTTCATCGCTGTAGGAGTAGGCGACGCGGAGGCTGTTCGACATCGTGGTGCCCAGCACCGAGTTCAACTCGCCGCTGGCGTTCTTGCGGTTCTCCAGAATCTGGTAGTTCGAGTTCTGGAAGCTCATGAAGTCGCTGGCGACCTGGCGGCGGCCGAAGCCGGCCGAGCTCGAACCTGACAGGATGTTGTCGGAGCTCGAGTTGAGCTGCATGTAGTTCAGGCTCAGCTTGTTCTTGGAGTTGATGTTCAGGTCGGTGCGGATCAGGCCGCGTTTCTGCGGCGTGTTGTCGGTCGGCGCATCGAACGAGCCGGTGTCGTAGTTGAAGTTGGTCTTGAGGAAGCTGCTCAACGCCGTCAGATCCGACGCCAGCACGCGGGTGACGTTGCCGGCCACGGCCTGACCGCCGCTGTTGGCGACGAACGAGCTGAGCGGACGCGCGTCCTTCTCATTTTCGTAGTTGCCGAACAGGAACAGGCGGTTCTTGACGATCGGCAGGCCGACCCAGCCACCGGTGTTGCGGGTGTTAAAGGTGCCGGGGTTGAACGTCAGGCCGCGCGCTTCCGTGCCGACGAAATCTTCGTTGCGGTAGCGGTGATAGAGCGACGCGCGAATCGAGTTCGTGCCGCTGCGGGTGATGGTGTCGACGCTGGCGCCGACGAAGTTGCCCTGGCGCACGTCGTAGGGCGCGATGCTGACCTGCACCTGTTCGATGGCTTCCATCGAGATCGGCGCAACGCCGGTGCGGTCGCCGGGCTGGCCCCCCAGACCGAACGAGTTGTTGAAGGCCGACCCGTTCACCGTCATGTTGTTCATGCGGTTGTCCGCGCCGCCGAACGAGTTGGCGCCGGAGTTCTGCGGGGTCAGGCGGGTGAAGTCGGAAATGCGGCCGGTCACGGTCGGCAGCGTCTCGAGCGCCTCGCGGCTCACGGCAGTGGCCGCGCCGGTGCGCGCCGAGCTGAACACCGTGTCCGACTGCGCCGTCACCGTCACCGTCTCGGTGACCGCGATGTTCTTGACGTTGAACACCAGGTCGGTGGCGACGCCGAGGTTGATCTCGACGTTCTCCTGCGTCTCCGGCGCGAAGGCCGCGGCGCCCGAGCCGGTGAAGGCCGCGGTGACCGAGTACGGACCGCCGACGCGCATGTTGAGGATCACGAAGCGGCCATCGGCGCGCGATGTGGTCTCGTAGGTAGTGCCCGACGGCAGGTGGATCGCGATCACGCTCGCGCCCGATACAGCTTCCTGCTGTGCGTTCTGAATTCTGCCGCTGAGTGAACCGGTGGTGACCTGCGCGTGTGCATTCAGTGCGAGCGCGCACACCGCCACGAAGGACAAGACAAGCCTAGTCAAAAACATTCTCATGTGGACTCCTGAAAAGCTACGCAGAAATTATCCCTCGGCTGTGTTACACGGAGGTAAAGAAAACAGGCCGGCCCGCGAACCGCGGAACCGGCCTTTTTTCAATAAGTTCGGGCGATCGCCCGTGCCCGCCGGAGGCGGGCGAAGAGACTCAGTCGCCCTGACGCGCCTTGCGCATGGCGTTGGCCTTGTCGCCCAGCTCCGTGCCTTCGCGAATCAGCTGCTGCTGCTTGGCGGGGTTCTTCTCGATCAGCGCCTGGGTGCGGAGCAGGAGGCCCTTGTAGGTCATCGCCTCGATGTAATCCTTGTTCAATTCGAGGGCCTTGTTGACCGA
>JAYQOO010000164.1:0-3072 GCA_038144855.1 Acidimicrobiia bacterium
CCGCCACGGCATGACCCAGACCTATATTGCCGACGCGGAGGCTGCTGGCGCCCGCGTCGGCAGTTCGCTGGCCGTCGACCGGCTCGTCCGCAAAGGCGATCGCGTGGTCGGCGCCAGAGGGCGGCGGGTCAACGGCCACACCGTGACGGGCCGCGTCCACATCCGTTGCCGTTATGCCTTCGTGTGCGCCGGCGCCATCGGAACTCCCGCGCTACTGCGGCGAAGCGGCATCACACGCCACGTCGGCAACACACTCCAGCTCCACCCGATGGCTCGTGTGGTGGCCAGCTTCGCAGATGAGGTCGCCGAAGGCGACTTCGGAGTGCCGGTGCGGCAGATCAATCACTTCAAGCCGGAGCTGACACTTGGTTGTTCGGTCAGCACGCCTGCCCACCTTGCGCTGTGGATGACGGGCCGGGGCTCGCAGGATCTCGAGGAGATCGCACCGCGCACGGCGGTGTTCTACGCGCTGGTGCGCTCAACCACCCGCGGCCGCGTTCGCCATCCGTGGCCCCTCCCTGAGCCGCTGGTGTTCTTCGACCTGTCACGCTCCGACTATGGGCGGCTGGCGGACGGCATGCACAAGCTGTGTGAGGTGTTGTTCGCGGCTGGCGCACAGCAGATCATGCTGCCGATGCCCGCACTGCCGGCGGCCACGACGCTGGCGCAGGTCGAGGCGATGCTCGCACGCATCCCGCGTGTCAGGCCGGAGATCACCGCCATCCATCTGTTTGCGTCCTGTCCGCTGGGCAGCGACGGGACGGCACCGCTCGACCCGTTTGGCAAGGTGCGAGAGGTCTCCAACCTCTTCGTCAACGACTGCAGCATGCTCCCTGGCGCACTGGGGGGAAGCCCGCAGGGGACGGTTATGGCGATCTCCATGCGAAACGTGGACCGCTTTCTCTCGGCCGGTTAGCCCGCCCGCGGCCGGTTGATCTCAGGCGCCGATGCCGGCGTGGCGCCCCCACACCTGGAGGCTGAGGATGGCCCAGATCAGTCGACTGTGGTCCTGCTGGCGGTGCTGGTGCTCGCGGAGCACCCGATCGATCGCGGATGGATCGAACAGATCCCCCACCAGGCCACCCTGGAGCTGGTCGCGGACGTAGTCGTGCAGATCGTCCGCGATCCACGCTGGTATCGGCGCGGTGAGCCCCTTTTTCGCGCCGGCGACGACGCGGGCCGGCAGGATCGGGCGGGCGATGTCGCGCAGAATCCGCTTGGTTTGGAACAGCGACACCTTGTGCCGGCTGGGCAGCCGCATTGCGAATTCAACGATCCGCACATCGAGCATCGGCTCGCGGGCCTCGACGGAATTGAGCATCGACATCCGATCCACCTTCCTCAGATGGTCATTGAGGAGGAACGTGCTGATGTCGGCGTGCATGAACCGATTCGCTTCCTGAAGTCTCTTCGACTGATCGAACGCGTCAGCAAACACCGTGAACGGGTCGTAGCCGGCAAGTTCAGCGGCTACATCTGGGCGAAACAGCCTCGCCTGATCGCCAATGTTCAGAACCTCGCGCCAGGAGGCATGCGCACGCTCTGCCGGCAGGCGGACACCCGCGGCGAAGCGCTTCAAGCGATAGTCCAGGCTGATGCGCCGGTGCGACACGGGCAGCGCGTAAACCGCGGCGGCGGCCTGCCGGACGAGTGTATCCGGCACCCACTTGATCGCGCGGCGGAAGAACGGGGCCTGGTAGGTCGGGTATCCACCGAACAGTTCATCACCGCCATCGCCGGTCAAGACCACCGTGACGTGCGCCGACGCGAGTTTGAAAAGCAGGTAGGTGGGAATCAGGCTCGCATTGCCCAGCGGCTCGTCCATTGATCCGAGAATCGTGTCGATGAGCCCTGCGTCGATCGTTCTCATCGTGTCCGCCACGAGATCGACCCCCAGGCGCCGGGCCGTCTCAGTGGCGAGCGCCACTTCCGAATAGCTTCGTTCCTTGAAGCCGATGGTGAAGCATTCGAGCCGCGAGGCAGCGTCACGCGCGTAGGCGGTGACGAGGCCAGAGTCGATGCCGCCGCTGAGCAGGGTCCCCACCGGCACGTCCGAGCGCATACGCAGGCGCACCGAGTCGCGGAGCAGCGACGAGAGCTCTTCTCTGGCTTCGTGCTCGCCGATCTCAATCTCGCCGGCAGCCGGGATTCGCCACCACCGCACCGTCTTGATCGACTGCTCGTCGACCAGCATGTAGTGACCGGGCGCTACCTGCCCGATCCCCTCGAATATCGTCTTTGGCTCGCAGATGTACCAATACGCCAGCAGGTCGGCCACGGCGCGCAGGTCAAGGCGCAGCGCATGCAGTCCGGACTGCCGTATCGGGGTGAGCTCCGACGCGAATGTGAAGCTGCCGTCGCTGGCGGCGAAGTAGAGCGGCTTCACGCCCAGGCGATCGCGCGCGAGAAACAACCGCCGCTCGGCGCGGTCCCAGATCGCGACCGCGAACATGCCGTTGCAGCGTTCGAGGCAGGCTGGCCCGTAGGCGACGAAGGCGTACAGCAACGTCTCTGTGTCGCTGCCGGTGCGGATCGGATACCCATTCGCGAGGAGGTCCTCGCGAATCTCCTTGTAGTTGTAGATCTCCCCGTTGAAGACGATGACGAAGCGGCCGTCGGCGCTGGCGATGGGCTGGCTACCGCCAACCGGGTCGATCACCGCGAGCCGGCGCACGCCGAGTGCGACTGGCCCCTCGCGGAACTGGCCGGAGGAGGAGGGGCCGCGATGCGCCATCAGGTCGTTGAGTGCTGAAAATCGTTCGGCGGAGAGCTCCTGGCGGCTGGACCAACTCAGGTGTCCGATGATGCCGCACATGCGACAGGACCGACGGCTAGCGGAGTCCGAAGTGGCGCCGCAGCAGCATCATGGCCACGTCCGGACCGAGCAGCCGCGCCGCCCACGCGGCCCGCTGTGCGTTCCGGCCGACGACGTAGCAGAAGCGAGGCCTGGGCGCGGCAATGGCCTTCCGGATTGCCGCCGCCACGTCTTCCGCCGGCATGCCATGGCGGCTGTGAATCTTGTCCACAACGCGCCTATGGGCCTCCGCCAGCTCTGCGTCCCCTGATCCAGAT
>JAYQOO010000164.1:3082-6800 GCA_038144855.1 Acidimicrobiia bacterium
GATCCAGATAGCTCGTTGCCGGTTTCATTGAATCCGGTATTGACATTGCCGGGCCGGACAATCACCGGCCAGATCGACTTCCGGCGAAGCTCGATGGCCACCGACTGATAGAACAACTCGAGCGCCGCCTTCGATGCCGAATAGGCGGCCGACATGGGGATGCCGACCGACGCCGCAATGGAGCTGACGCCGATGATCCGGCCGCCGCGAACCATAAACGGAAGGATGTCACGCACCAATCTGGCGTGCGCGGCAAAGTTCACGTTCATGACACGATCCAATAGCTCGTCTGACATCTGCTCAGTCGGGCACGTCGCGTGCACCCCGGCGCTCACCACCACGGCATGAAGGCGGACGGCGCGATCCCGAAGCACGGCTATCGCCCGTTCCGCCGAGTCCGGATCGGCCATATCCACGGTCTGCCAGTCCGCGATCGCGCAGTCCGCCTCGTCGTTGGCACGGACGTCCCAGACCGTCACCGCGTATCCGTCACCGGCGGCAGCGGCGGCGACGGCACGACCAATGCCCCCCGCACCGCCCACGACGAGCACCGCTCCCTTGCTCGCGGCCACTCAGTCTTCCCTCAGGTGCTCGCCGGTGGAGCCCCCGAAATAGGCCCGGAAGTCAAAGTGGCGCTCCGGGTCGCGCAGGAGCTTGTGAGACATATCGATCGCCATCCGAATCGAATGGTCGCTGTTGTTGTACCAGTACGCGCCCGACCGGCCGAGCAGATGAATGCGCGGCGAGAACTTCTTGACCGCGCGGACGACGCTGCCAAACCCGTTGTGATAGCGCCGATGGTAGACTGGGTAGGTGTCGAGGGCCGGATTGACGTGGATCGCCTCGACACCGCGGCGGCTGCGTAGGAAGTCCATCCGAATCATTTCGTCGACCACCGTGTCGGTAAACCGCTCCGGCTGCAGCATGTAATATGGCGCGGCCTGTGAATCGGTCACCTCGCAAATGAAGTTGTAGTAGCCGGCCGGAGCATTGGCGCGGCTGAATTCGTTCATGCAGGTAATTCGACTCACCAGGCTGTCGCCGCGGCTGACGTAGATCCACTGGGCGCGATTGGGGCCGACGCTCTCCTCGCGGCAGATCAAGTTGAAGAAGACCGTGTTGATGAAGTGTAAGTTGTATTCGGCGCCCGAGACGATGCGGCCAATGTCCTTGACGTTGCCGGACCAGACCAGGGTGTCAAATGTCAGGTTCCGGCCGCCGCGCGTCGCGGCGTGCATCGTCACGCCGGTGTCTTCTAGCGCCGTGATCACATCGGCGGTCAGAAGATCGAATCGCTCGCTGTCCTGGCAGAACGCGAGCAGCCTGTCAAAGAAGCCACCAAAGGCACCGGCCACCGGGTAGAGGAACTCCGTGTCGATCTTGCTCGGCAGCGCGAGCAGACGCACAAGATCGAGCAAGGTATTCGCACTGACCCGCTTGTCGATCACTGTGCGATTGATGCCGGTGCTCGCCCAATCCGCATGGATGTCCTCTACATCCCAGCGCAGGAACTTCTCGGTGTAGGGCTTGAAGAAGACCTCGTAGAGCGTGTCGCCGTACTTGCTCCGAATGAAGTCGGTGAACAGCCGCGGATCCGGATCAGGCCTCTTGCGCAGTAGATCGATGGCGGCCCGGATCGCGATCGAAAATGGCAGCTTGAACAGTTCCTTCTGGTTCAGCGGCCAGTCAAAGTAACGGTCGCTGAAGTGCACCAGGGTCGAGCGGCCGATTCTGTCCATTTCACCGACTTCTTCAACGAACTTCTGCACGATCGGATCGTCGGTGTGAAAACGCTTTGGACCGGTGTCGAAGAGATGGCCATCGTAGTTGTAGCTCTTGGCAAGGCCACCGACGCGTTGTTCCCGCTCGATCATGACCACCCGCGCGCCCGCCATCGTCAGGTGATAGGCGAGCGTCAACCCGGCTGGTCCTGCTCCGACGATACAGTAGTCGTATTTCACCGGGGGGATACCTTGGGGAGCGATCGCAGGGACGCCATTGGGCAATCCTATCAAAATCCATCCGTAAGCTTCCCCGTCGGGGTCACAGTTCCTGAGTAGACTGCTCCGGGCAAGGAGCGGTCATGCGGAAGTCGAAGTTCAGCGAGACCCAGATCGTCGGGATCCTGCAGGATGCGGAGAGCGGGATCGCGGTGGACACGTTGCTCCGGAAGTACGGCGTGAGCCGGGCCACGTTCTTCAAGTGGCGGAGCAAGTACGGGGGCGCGTCGGTGGCCGATGTGAAGCGGCTCCGCGAGCTGGAGGCTGAGAACGCCAAGTTGAAGCGGATGTACGCCGACCTGGCGCTCGAGAACGCCGCCATCAAGGACGTCCTCCACCGAAAGCTATAGCGCCGTCCGCGAAGCGGGAGGTCGCGGCCGTCCTGGTGCAGACGCACCGGTTCTCGGTCCAGCGGGCCTGCCGCGTGGTGAGGCTCTCGCGGACGGCGTACTACCAGCCTCCGGTACCGGCGAGTCGGCGGGATGCGGCGGTGATCGCGGCGGTGACGGCCGCGGTCGCCCGCTACCCCCGGTGGGGCTTCTGGCAGCGCTACGACCGCCTCCGCGTCGAGGGGTATCCGTGGAACCACAAGCGGGTGCATCGGGTGTACAGCGCGTTGCGGCTGAATCTGCCGCGGCGGACGACGCGACGGGTGCCGCACCGGGTGCGGCAGCCGCTGGCGGCCCCGCCGGTCCTGAATCAGACCTGGGCGTTGGACTTCATGAGCGAGACGCTCTACGACCGTCGGCGGGTCCACTTGCTGACGGTGATCGACGAGGGCAACCGGGAGGGCTTGGAGATCGCGATGGGGATGTCCCTGTCGAGTCGCCGCGTGGTGCGGGTCCTGAACGAACTCGTCGCCGGGCATGGCCGTCCGACGGCCGTGCGGGTGGACAACGGGCCGGAGTGTACGGCGCAGCCCTTCGTCGACTGGTGCGCCGAGCACGGCGTGGTCATCCGCTACATCCAGCCCGGCAAGCCCGATCAGAATGCCTACATCGAGCGTTTCAATCGGAGCTACCGGACCGAAGTGCTCAATGCGCACCTCTTGGAGTCCATCGCGGAGCTGCGCGCCGTGACCGACGCCTGGCTCCGGGTCTACAACGGCGAGCGGCCCCACGATAGCCTCGGCCGGGTGCCGCCCCACACGTTTCTGCCGAGGCCTACAGCGCCCAGCCAGTCTCCCTGGGAACTGTCCGCTTGACGGGGGAGCTTACGCATCCTCCCCTTGAGCGGGCCTGGCCGCCGTAAGCCTAAGCCGCAGGGATTCCGGTCGCGATGGCTGCGCCATGCACTAAACTGGTGACGTTTATGAAAGTCCTGTTCCTGCAGAACAACGGCATCCAGGAATCGATCGGCGTGGCGAGCCTGGCGGGCATGATCAAGGCGCACGGCCATGAGGCTGACCTGCTCCTCGCCTCCCACACCGCCGATCTGCGGTCGGCGATCGATCAGTACCGCCCTGAGATCGTTGCCTTCTCTGCGCTCACCGGCGTCCACGGCGCCGTGCTCGACCTGGTGAGCTTGGTCAAACGCAACTTTCCAGACGTCACGACGGTCATGGGGGGGCCGCATCCGACGTATTCGCCCGAGGTCATCGAGAAACCCGGCCTTGATGTGATCTGCCGTGGTGAGGGGGAGCTGGCTTTCCTCGCGCTGTGCGACAAGCTGAGTGCCGGCGACGACATTCGAAGTATTCAGAATCTGTGGGTCAAAGA
>JAYQOO010000165.1:0-2868 GCA_038144855.1 Acidimicrobiia bacterium
GCTCTAGAGAGACGCCGGTGGAAAGTCGGGGTACTGGTCGACGCGACAGGTGGGACACAGCCCGTGGGAAAACCTGGCGTCGGTCCGTGCGCTGACGTTCTGCTCGATCGCCGTCCAGTTACTGTCGGCATGAATCTTCTTACAAAACGCGCACACCGGAATGATGCCCTCCAGCGTCCGGACCGCCGCCCGCGCCGCTTCGGCGGCCAGCCGGGCTTCCCTCTGTTCATGCCACGCATTCCCGAGGTCGCGCTCCATGGCGATCCTCCACGAGACAAACAGCACACCCGCCGTGTGGAGAAAGATCAGCATGAGCGCGTCGTTGACGAAATCAAGCGGCGGCAGGTTCTCGACACGCCACAGCCGCAGCACGATGAAGATGCTCGACAGCACCACCGGAGGGCCCGCCTGACGTACCAGGCTGTTGGGCAGCATCAGGAACATCAACATCGGCTGGAGCATGCGTCCGCGCAGCGGAACGAGTTCGGCGTCTGGTCGAGCTGCGGTGCTGATCACCAGTGCCGCGGCGGTGACGACGGCGATTCAGGGCGTCACCTGCCGAACGCCCCGTCGGCTGAAAGACAGTATGGCCACGTTCACCAGACCGGCGACGAGTGGCAGCCCTCTCGTCAGGATCCTGCTCGTGGGCTGATCTGCGAGGATGTCTTGTATGGTGAAGAAGACCGGCGGTAAGACCGAGAAGGCGATAAAGAGATACGCCAGCCGACGCTCGACTCCCTCCCGTATTGTTTCTACGGTCACCGCCGTAATTATGCCCGTCATACAGACTGTCGAGCGGCTTTTCTCGTCATAATTGGCATATGCGGAGATTTGCGCTGGTCGGCCTGATCCTTGGACTCGCGGCGCCGGCGCTGGCAGAGCCTCAGGCTGTTCAGGCGTCGCCGGCTGCCGAGACCAAGGCCGACACCTCTGTCGACGCTACAAAGATGGGCGTGTCGTTGTCCCGTATCCAGCGTGGCCTGTTCGTGGCATCCGAGCGTGACAAGAGCAACCCGGATGGGGTCCGTCTCGAGTTCAACGTGCAGGTTTACGGCATGGCGCCGAAGATCGAGGTGCTCAAGGGCATCGACCTGTTCAACGGGGCGGTGCCGGGCACGGCTCCCACCCATAACCAGATGATCGAGTTCTGGACGCCGCCGATTTATCGGACGCCCGGCCTGCCCATCTCCGCGCTCGCGTTCTGGGCAGCCAACCAGGTCTGGCAGAAGAGCAAGAAGTCGCGTTGCGAAGAGGAAATTGCCAACTATCGCGCGATGGTCATGCAGGGTGTGAACGTCGCCGCTCCTCGCTGCACGCAGTAGACCGCTCCCTTCGGCTATCCTTTCCAAATGCTCCTCGTTTGCACGGCCACGGAGTTCGAGGCCGCGATGCTGCGCGACCGGCTGGCCGGGCGTTCGAATGTGACGACGCTGGTCACGGGCGTCGGGCCGGTCAACGCCGCGCACGGCGTGACCGTGGCAATCCTGCAACAGCGTCCACGCGCCATCATCAGCTGCGGCATCGCCGGCGCGTACCCCTCATCAGGATTGCTGCTGGGTGAGGTGGTGTGCGCGGACACCGAGGTCTATGGCGATCTTGGTGCGCAGAGTCGCGAGGGCTTCATTGACATGAAAGCGATGGGATTTCCGGTCGTGCCAGGCCCTGAGCCGCTGTTCAACGAATTGCCGATGCAGGTGTTTCCGGCAGAACGCCGGGCGCGTTTTGTGACGGTGTCGACATGCACCGGGACAGACCTGGTGGCACGAGAGATCGAAAGGCGGACCGGCGGTGCGGTCGAAAACATGGAGGGCGCGGCCATCGCCCACGTCGCTCACCTGCACGGAGTGCCGGTTGGCGAGATTCGCGGCATCAGCAATGCCGTCACGAATCGCGACACCAAATCATGGCGGATCAAAGAGGCGTCGGCGGCCGCGCAGGAAACCCTGCTTCGCTGGATCGATCAACAGTGAGCCCCGACCGACCGCTCGACTTCGCGTTCTCACCCTGCCCGAACGACACGTTCGCCTTTCACGCGATCGTCCATGGCCTGGTGCCCGGCCCGGCGCTGCGTCCGCATCTCGACGATATTGAGGCGCTGAACATTCGCGCGGCCGGTGCGTCCACCGAGATCACCAAGGTGTCGATCAATGCCTACGGTCACGGTCTTTGGGACCGGCTGGTGTTACTGCGGGCCGGCGGCGCGGCCGGCTTCGGTGTCGGGCCGATCGTCGTCGCGAAGACGAAGCGGAACGTTGGCGGGCGCATTGCGATCCCCGGGGAACGCACGACGGCCGCCTTGCTGCTACGGCAACTTGGCCGCTTCGAGACGGTGGTGATGCGCTTCGACCAGATCGAGGATGCCGTCCTGGGTGGCGACGTGGATTGCGGAGTCCTGATCCACGAAGGGCGTTTTACCTTTGAAGCCAAGGGGCTCACCCTGCTCGCCGACCTCGGCAGCGTCTGGGAAGAGCGGATGCAGTCGCCGTTGCCGCTCGCCGCCATTGCGATCCGTCGCGACCTCGCTCACCTGGCGCCGGCTGTCGACGCCGCGTTGCGGGCCAGCGTCGAGTACGCGTTCTCACACCCTCAGGCCAGCCAGGACTACGTCGCGGCCAACGCGCAGGAAATGGATCCCGACGTCACGCGTCGCCACATTGAGCTGTATGTGAATGACTACACGCGCGCGCTCGACGAGCGCGCCGTCAGGGTGATGTTGGAGTGGGGACAGCGCGAGGGCGTCTTTCCGAAGATCGACGCCTCGCTGCCGTTGTTCGTCTAGTTACTTCTTGGCCGGCTCTGCGGCCGCTGCCGGCGCCACGGCCGGCGTCGCCGCACCCGCGGGCACCTTGCCGCCGGCGCTCACCACCA
>JAYQOO010000165.1:2878-5688 GCA_038144855.1 Acidimicrobiia bacterium
GTTGACGATCGCATCGTTACGCAGGTTGGTCAGGTAGGACGCGCGCAGCAACTGCTCGCGGCGACCCTTCAGCATCGACGTGATGCCTTCCTTGACCTCCGGCATGCTGAGGTCCTTCTGGCCGGCCTTGTCTTTGGCGACCGTGAGCACGATCGTGTGCGCGCCGCCGTTGCTGACCAGCTGCACGTTGCCCGGGTTGGCCTTCATCACCGCGTCACGGAGCTGCGGCGGTGCCTGGTTCAGCGCCGAGACCGGGACGAAGCCAAGATCGCCGCCGCGCTGGGCCGACTCGCCATCTTCCGAGTAGTCGGTGGCGAGATCGCCAAACGGCGCGCCGTCCTTGAGGCGCTGCATGATCATCTGCGCCTTTGCGGTGGCTTCCTGGGGCGTCGACGCATCGCTGCCGGTACGGTTCGTGCGCTGCTGCTCGCGGACCGGCGTGATGACGATCTGCGCGATGCGCACGGCGTCTTCGGTGCGGTTGAACTGCGCCTTGTTGGACTCGAAGAACGCGGTGATCTCCGCGTCGGTCGGCGTCGCCTTCGCGACGACTTCCTGATCGACCACCTTCTGCGCCAGCAGGTTGCGGCGCAGGTCTTCGCGCATGTCGGCGACGGTGAGGTTGCGGGACTTCAGCTCTTCCTCGAACGCTGACGGCGGGATGTCCTTCTTGGCTTCGTCGTAAGCCTTGTCGAGGTCGGCGGCGGGCAGTTCGATCTTCAAGGCCGCGGCCTTTGCGAGCAACAGCTCCTGGACGATCATCTCGTTCAGCAGGTTCAGCTTCGCGGTCACGACTTCTTCTTCGGACGGCTGCGGCTGATTGGCGCCGGGCGCATTGCGCCGGTAGGCCTTCTCAACTTCGTCTTTGGTGATTTCCTTGCCGTCCACGACTGCCCACGCGTTAGCGGATGGGGCTGGTGCGCTGGCGGGCGAGTTGTTACCGCCGCACGCCGTGGTGGCCAAGGTCACTAGGAGGGCAAAAGCGATTCTAGACATCTCTATATCTTAGCGAGGCTTCGCCTCTGACCATGAAAAAAACGGAGCGGCCGTGCCTCGCTGGCGGCGGCGTTTGCCCCGCCTTCTGCGGGCTAGATGCGGGCCAGGATGCGTTCGATCAGGGCGACACCATCGGTGAGGGCCCCCGGCCCCGGCTGCAGGATGTAGGTGGATTTCACCTCGTAGATATGGCCGTTCTTGACGGCCGGCACCTGGTCCCACCCGGGACGAGCCGCGATCCGTTCTTTTCGCACCGGCTTGCCGCACCACGATCCGATGATCACGTCCGGTGCCCTGGCGATGACCTGTTCGCCGGTCACGATGCGATCCTTTGCCAGGCTCGCGTTGGCCAGCTCAGGGAAGATCGGGTCGCCGCCTGCCATCTGCACGAGTTCTTCCGTCCAGCGAATGCCGCTGATCAGCGGGTCGTACCACTCTTCGAAGAACACCTTCGGGCGCGTCCGGCGTCTTGCGGCGCGTTCGCGGATCACGTCGAGGTCACGCTCGAGTGTGGCCGCGAGTGCCTCGCCCTTGGCGGCAACGCCGACAATGCCGGCCAGCACGCGAATCATCTGCAGGATCTCGGCGACACTGCGTTGGTTGAAAGTGAAGACGGAATACCCCTTCTTCACCAGATCATTGGTGATCTCGGCCTGCAGATCCGAGAAAGCGAGAATCAGGTCCGGCTTGAGCGCCTCGATCTTTTCGTACCGGGCGTGGAGGAACGAGGAGATCTTCGGCTTTTGCCGCGCCTCGGGCGGGCGCACCGTGTAGCCGGAAATGCCGACCACCCGATCGCCCTCGCCGAGCAGGTAGAGGGTCTCTGTGGTCTCTTCAGTGAGACAGACGATCCGTTGCGGGTATGACATCGGCGAACACGAATCCGTCGCGGTCGACCACGTCGCCGACCGTCGTGCTGATGGGATGGTTGAACATCGGGCCGGCAAACGCAAACGAGTGAAATTCGCCGTTCTCGCCGCATGGGTCGACGTCACGGGGCAGGTCGGCCAGCAGCGCCTCGTCGAACGCGCGGCCGGCGAACGTTCGATCGAGTTTGCGCGGATCGACGCAGGTGAGTCGCGCCTGCAGACCTGCCTCGATCATGTCGCGGGCAAGGTCGGCGGTCGGTTTGGTCTTCCAGATCGGGAACAGCGGTTCGAGCCCCGACCCCGCAAGCCGATCTTCCCGATAGCGGCGCACGTCCTCGAGGAACAGGTCACCAAACGCCACGTGCGTGAAGGCGTCCTTCACAAAGCCGGTCATCGCGTCCCGCATGATCGATTCGTAGTCGGCATTCGAACACGGCCAGGGCAGCGGCACGACATGCAGCGGCAGACCGGCCGCCATAGCCTGTGCTTCCAGCAACTCGCGCCGGACCGCGTGCATGGCCACCCGATCGAACGCGGCATTGGTGGTCGTCAGCAACCCCGCCGCCGCGCCCGGGTAGTGCTGTTTGAGCATGTGCAGCATCCACGCCGAGTCCTTGCCGGTCGACCACGACACGAGGATCTTCATGGGTGCAGCGCTCGCGCGATCTTGTCGAGGCCTTCGGCGACGCGTGGTCCGGGGACCGTCAGGCCGCTGCCCATGACGACGAGCACGCGCTTGTTTCGGACCGCCGGCACCGTCGACAGCGCCTGCCAGGGGGCGACCACCTGCTTGAGATCGGCATCGTTCAATCGGTTCGCGGAGTTGAGCTCGATGATCACCTCGGGCGCCCGCGCGAGGATCAGTTCGGTGTTGACCTGCGCCGATTCCCGGTCGATGTCGCTCAGCACGTCGTTTGCGCCCGCGGCAACCCCCAAGTCGTGAAT
>JAYQOO010000165.1:5698-6692 GCA_038144855.1 Acidimicrobiia bacterium
CGAGCATGTCGTGAAGAAACCCCCGTCCGGCGCTGGCGTAGATGTTGCGAAGCGAACCCGGCTCACGGCCGAAGACGAGCAGCGTCTTGGGACGCGGCTTTCCGGCGACACGCTGCTTCACCGCATAAATGGCCGCTTGCAAGGTGTGTGCGGCCCTTTCTGCTCCGTCCACGTGTCCGGTGCGTGCCCCGAGTGCACGCATGGTCACGAAAATGTGATCCAGGCCTCCGTGACGATAGTCGAAGTACGGGAGGTTCGCGGCCTTGAGTTGCGCGTGCAGGTCCGTCTGGCTGCCGTAGGTGATCACCAGGTCAGGACGCAGCGAAATGATCTTCTCGGTGTCGGGATCGACCAGTGCGCCAACGGTCGGCAGCGATCGCACTTCAGGTGGTTCGACGTCATAGGTGCTGACCGCCACGACCTGCGGGCCCGCGCCGATCGCAAACAGGATCTCGGTGACGTTGGGGACAAGCGAGATGATGCGCTTCGGTTGCTGGGCGGACAGCGACGCGAGCAGAAGGACTGACAGGAACAATCCGGCTGAAGCCGGACGCCGCAGGAGTCGGAGGACGGTCATGAGCGTTTCACCAGAAGCCAGAGGAAGAAAGGCCCGCCGATCAGCGCCGTCACGACGCCGACGGGAATCTCGAGCGGGGCCATCACAATGCGAGCCGCCAGGTCGCACAACACCAGGAACGAGGCGCCGAACAGGGCAGACGCAGGCAGCACCACGCGATGATCGGAACCCACCAGCAGGCGCACCAGGTGCGGCACGATGATGCCGATAAATCCGATCGGCCCGCCGAGCGACACTGCGGCGCCGGTGGCGAGCGAGGCGCTGAAGAACGCCAGTCGCTGAGCCGTCGTCACCTCGACGCCTCGTGCCGCCGCGGCATCGGTGCCGACGCTGAGCAGGTTCAGCGTTCGCGGCATCATCGCGAACGTGCCCAACGCCAGCAGCACGAAGGGCAGGGCCGCGACGATCGGCGTGTAG
>JAYQOO010000166.1:0-6648 GCA_038144855.1 Acidimicrobiia bacterium
GTGTGAGACCGTGTGGCTCGGCCGCGTCGTGGTCGAGTCGCTCTGGCTGTTCCCTGTGATCGAAGCCGCGCACCTGCTCGCACTCTCGGTGCTCGGCGGCGCGGTGCTGATCGTGGACCTGCGGATGCTCGGCTTCGGCCTGACGGGCCGCACCGTCGCGGAGATCGCCCGCAACGCGAAGCCGTGGCTGATGGGCGCGGTGATCGCCTTGATCGCAACCGGGATCCCGCTGTTCCTGTCGGAACCCACCAAGTGCTATTACAGCCCCGCCTTCTGGGTGAAGATGGGCGGCCTGGCGATCGCCCTGCCGTTCACATTTGCGATTCGCAATCGCATTGCGGCGGCCGAGCCCGTACGCAACACAGCGCGCCTCCAAATGCTGGTCGGCGCGCTGTCGATTGCGCTCTGGCTGACCGTGGCGGCCGCGGGCCGCTGGATCGGGTTCTCTTAAAGGGCCAGCCGGCTAGCAGCCTAGCGGACGCCGCCGGGCTTCTTCGGCGCCGGCGCGGCGCCACCCTCGGTCGGATCGCGACCGTCGCGCGGCGCACCCGTGCCGGACGATCCCATGAACAGCTTCCGACCGTCGGTGAAGGTCACGTCGCGGCCATTGGCGCGCTTCAACGAGTGGTCCTTAGTCTGATAGCCATCCACTACCACTTCCGTGCCGACGGCGACGGTGTCGCGCGTGATGCCGCGCCGCAGCAGCGTATTGGGCGTGCCGCCCTCAACCATCCAGACTTCCGGCTTGCCGTCCTTCATCACTTCGATGTGAATCCAGGTATGCGGATTCACCCACTCGAGGCGAACGACCTTGCCCTGCAAACGGATCGGCGCGTTCGGGTCGAACTCGGCACCGAACGCGTGATGGGCGATCACCGTGCGGCCGGCCACAACCAGTCCCGCGAGGAGCAACAAACCGGTCAAGACGTTTCGTTTGGTCATAGTCCGATATCCCTGCAAATCCCACTCTGCCGTGTATGGCGTCTACTGCTGTTGCTTCGTTCCGAGCCGTTTCTCTTCGTTACGCGCACCGCTCAGCACGTTGGCCAGGGCGTAATTGCCTTCGTGGCAGGCGTATTCATAGATTAACTCGTCCATCGCCCGAAACGGAATCTCCCCCGTAAACGGGGCCGTGAACGTCGACGGGTCGTCGACCGTGAAGCGGTAATTGATGGTGGTGGCGTCCGCGCGGCGGAACCGCTCGACGACATGGAGGTTCTCCGACGATCCGCGGAAGTTCTGTTGCGGCGGGAAGTTGGTGGTATCCACCACCAGCGTGTCCCCCTCCCAGCGGCCGATCGAGTCACCCATCCACGGACGAATGTGTTTCGGCAGGTGCGTGCCGCCAATGCGGACGATGCGCGCGTCGTGGACCATTTCCATCAGGATCATGACGCTGTCGGCGGTCTGCACGATCTGCAGGTTGTTGTTGTAGAAGTAGTTGGGAACCAGCGGCGTCGTCGGACCGAACGACAGCAGGCAGCGTTCGGCCAGCGGCCGATATTCGGGATGATCGTATTGTCCGCGGCCCATCATCGCCTTGGCACGGGCCGCCTGGCGCGCTCGCGCGGCCGGTGTCAACGACGGCACGCGGCCATCAGGCGGATCGATGATCAGCGAGCTGCGGCGCTGGCCGTCGACCACCGCGACCCGTTCGCCCGGATCGAGCCAGAAGTTGTTGTATCCGCCCACGTTGCCGGCGGCGCCAGTCGAGCCGTCGCCGCCCTGCGGCGGCGCGGTGCGATTGGGATCGCTGGGTTCGTTGAGGCGGTCCCGCCGTTCGAGCGCGGCGCGCTCCATTCGCGCCGCGGCCTCCTCGCTCAGCACCAGTTCCTTGACGTTCTGGGGACGCTCGAGCGGCGTCATCGTCGCATTCGTCCAGATCCCCTGCAGATCGGGCTTCCCATCGACGGTCCGCGGCATCGTCCATGGCTTGGCGACGCTGGCAGGCGGGGCCTGCTGCGCGATCACGGACATGGCACCGGCGACGGCGAGGCCGAGAGCAATGGCAATACGTCTGTGAACCATGACCCCTCGCACTATTGAACCGGCGTCTTTCGGAGCTTCCCGTACATCAACTCCTCGACAAACTCGACGCACTTGAACTGGTTGAGCCGCGCGTCGGGGTTGATGTGGCGGTACAACGGAAAGCGCATCTTCCACGGTTTCGAAAACGTCGCCGGATCCTCGATCGTGGCCTCGTACCACATGTGATCGGGCCCTTGCGGCGTGTAGCGCTCGGTCACCTTGAGCTTTTCACTGTGATGGTTGCCGGCGCGATCAAACCACGTCTGGTCGTTGAAGCCCGTGACGGTCACCACGAACGTGTCCTTCTCCCACACGCCAACCGACTGCCCCATCCACGAATCGACGGGGGCCGGTCCTGGATCCTTCAACAGGATGTTGCGCACCGCGCCGGCGTATTCATACGCGAAGAACACGGCCTTGTCGCTGTGGAGGATCTGGAACGGCATCGGCATGTAGTTGGCGCGCGGCACGCCCGGCAGGTAGCACTTGATTTCCGGATCGCGATCAAGCCAGTTCGCCTCGTTCTCCTGCTGCTTCCTGGCGGCCTCGGGGAGATACGGGATCTCGTCGCCTTCGACGATGCCGTTTCCCGCCGGCACGGCGCCGACGGCGCCGAAGGCCAGCACCGGCGCGGCGGGCACCGGCACAACGGGCCCGGGTCTGAAGGCGAGCGCCGCCTTGGCCTGGTGCGACAGCACGTTGTAATTGGCCGTGTTCAGCGCCTGCCAGATACCGTTCAGGTTGGGCTTGCCGGCAATGCGCGCGGGACGCGCGGCCTGTGTATCGGCCGGCGTGCCAAACCAGAAGCCCGTGGCCACGACCACGGCACTGAACACCGCAATGGAGATGTCTCGGAGGACTCGGTTTGAATTCACCGCGCAGATGCTAAGACCCGCCCCACCGGGAGTCAAGGGCCACCGCGCGGGTGCCCCGTGACCGCCGCAGGCACAGAATGCGCGGAAACGGCCTAGAATCCCGTCATGCGAGTACGAGCCGGAGTTGTTGCGTGTGTCTTGATCGCGTCGGCGACGCTGCATGGCCAACGAAATGCCCCGCCGCGACCGCAGCCGGCGCCGGTCATGGAGTTTTTCGAGGTGCACGAGCAGTCGATCGTCGACCTGCAGTCGGCGATGCAGGCCGGGCGCGTCACGTCGCGAGGACTGGTTGAGTCGTACCTCGCCCGCATCCAGGCCTACGACCAGGCCGGCCCGCGCCTCAACTCGATCGTGTTGATCAATGCCCGCGCCCGCGACGAGGCCGACGCCTTCGATCGTGAACGCGCCGACGGCAAACTGCGCGGACCGTTGCACGGCATTCCCGTGCTGATCAAGGACAACTACGACACCGCCGACATGCCGACCTCCGGCGGCACGCTCGGATTGGCGACGCTGCAGCCGGCACGCGACGCGTTCCAGGTGCAGAAGCTCCGTGATGCCGGTGCTGTCATCCTCGGCAAGACGACCATGCACGAACTGGCAGCGGGCATTACGACGATCTCGTCGCTGACGGGACAGACCCGCAATCCGTACGACTTGTCCCGGGTTCCCGGCGGATCGAGCGGGGGCACCGGCGCCGCCATCGGGGCGAGTTTTGCCGCCGCGGGCATGGGCAGCGACACCTGCGGATCGATCCGCATTCCTGCGGCCAACCAGAACATGGTCGGCCTGCGCGGCACGCATGGGTTGTCGAGTCGCGCCGGCGTCATGCCGCTCTCGTCCACCCAGGACATCGCCGGCCCGATCGCCCGCACGGTCACGGACCTGGCGATCATGCTCGACGCCACGGTCGGCGCTGACCCTGCCGATGCGATCACCAAGGACAGCGCCGGTCGCATCCCCAAATCGTATCGAGATGCACTCGACGCCGCAGGGCTGAAGGGCGCCCGCATCGGCATCCTGCGGTCGTACTGGGGCACGGCGCCCGAAGACGACGAAGTCGCGGGGATTCTGCGCAAGGCGCTCGACGGCTTCAAGGCACAAGGCGCCGACGTGATCGATGTCACGGTGCCTGGTCTCGACGACCTGCTGCGCGACAGCAGCGTGATCGCCGATGAGTTCAAGTTCGACCTCGCCGACTACCTCGCCAAGCAACCGAACGCGCCCGTGAAATCGCTCGGCGAGATCATCGATCGCGGCTTGCATCACGCCGAGCTTGACGCGACGTTCCGCCTGCGCAATCAACCGGAGAAGCGCGAGACCGAGCACTATCGGCAGGCCTTCGTCAAACGGCGTGCGCTTCGGGCCGCGGTGCTGGCCACGCTCGAAGAGCTGCGCGTGGACGCACTCGCCTACCCGACGTTGCGTCGCAAGCCGGCGCTGATCGGCGAAGCGCAGGGCGGCACGAACTGCCAGTTGAGCGCGACGAGCGGCCTGCCCGCGATCACGGTGCCTGCCGGCTTCACACCGGACGGATTGCCGATCGGCCTTGAACTGCTGGCGGGCGCGTGGGAAGAGGCGAAACTGTTGAAATACGCCTATGCGTGGGAGCAGTCGGCGAAGCCGCGAAAAGCGCCGTTCAGCACCCCGCCTCTTGTGAAAGGCGCCGCACCAGCGCCGATCGTCGCCGACATCGCGATCGGTGGCGCCACACTCAAGCTCTCGTACGACGCCACGACCGGCGCGCTTCGCTACGACGCGTCGTCAAAACTCCAGCCAACCGATCGCGTGTTGTCGCTGAGCTTGCACCGCATGGAGGGCAATTCGCCCGGCCCGGTCATCGCGCACCTGCTGGCGCCCAACCAGGTAACGGGGACGGGCACGATCACGCTTCGTGGACGCAACCGCGGAGACCTGGTCGGTGGCCGCGTCTTCGTGCAGTTCTATACCAAGCAGGTGCCGCTGGGTTTCGAGCGGCAAAGCGTCATGCTGCGGTGAGCACGACGCGCCTACGGCGTGGTTCGATAGACGGCGGCGTTGCTCAGGTCGGCCGGCCGTGGGGCGCCGGGGGGCGCAATCACCAGGCGCATCTCGTTCGAGATGATGTCGTAAACCGCCAGCCGGCGTGACGTGCTCGAGACAAAGTCCATCGAGGCAAACGGCTTCGCGGCATGCGACAGCGTGAGCGTCCCCGATTCAACCGCTGTGCCCGAGTCCGCCAACAGCGCGTAGTCGTACTCCAGCGCCGCCCGCGCGGTGCGCCGCGTGAAACGGATCCCAGCCGGACCTTCACCGCCCGCCCTGGTCCAGGTTCGCGACGCTGGAAACGACAACGTCCGCGGGTTGGTAATGAACGGCTCGACGAGTTCGTGAGCGAAGACGGATTGCCGCCACAACCCATCGAAGAACGCGCGGGCGTCACTGGTCAGAAACGTCTCGGGACTCACCGCATTTGGATTCGGGATCTCACGGTAGTACTCGAAGTCATCCAACTGGAAGTGCGTCATCGCGTAGGTCACCGCCTGCGTGCCAATCGTCGCCGAGACGGTGCCGGCCACCCCGATGACCTGGCCGGCGCGAACGACCTCGTTCGCCGAAATGCCAACCGCAACGGACGCGAGGTTGGTGTAGACGGTGCGGTAGTGGTGCGTTCCGACCAGATGCTCAAGCTGCACAGTAAAGCGCCCTGGCGTGAACGCATCCGGAAATACGCTCTGCACCGTACCCGCAGCAGCCGCGCGAACGCTGGCGCCAATTCGGTACTCGATGTCCCAGCCGGGGTGACCGTCTTCGGCGTGATCCGCACCGTGATAGCCGAACGGCGCGATGCCGAACGCCGCTGTGCCGGTGTCACCCGGGTCGACGGGCATCCCGATCGCGAGCACACCCGGCACCGCGGTTGGCAGCGACGGCACCGGCACGCTCGGCGTGGGGCCGGCAGTACTCACGGTCGCATCAGGCAGGTGTCGATCGGTGCACGACGCCGCGGCCACGGCGACAGCAAGAAGTCCAATCCAAGCGGGACGCATTTCTCCCGACATCGTACCCTCAATTTGCCGCAGTGACTCTTTTCCGGTTACTCTGATTTACACGACATGACCGCAATCCGGCGATACGTGCGCGCGGTGGCGATGACCTGGCTGCTCTGCCAGGGGGCGTCGCTGATGGCGTTCGTGCCGGAACAATGCTGCGTCTCGCATGCCGCCGAAGCGGCTGCAAAGGAACGGGCCGCTTCTGAAGCGGCGTGTCACGAGGCACCGGCGCCTGAGCCCAAAGAAGGCGACGTGTGCCCGATGCATCACGGATCGCAGCAGCGGTCGCACGATTGCTGCGCGATGACCAACGCGTGTGATGGCCCCGGTTCGCATCTCACCAGCCTGCTGGCGTTTGTCGGCATTCCCGAACCGCCACAGACCGCTGCCATCACGCTCCACGTCGCTCCAGCGGCTTCTACACCGCCACCGCCGCCGCTGCTTCGCGTGACCACGCCAGACGCTCCTCCGCCCAAACACTAACTCTCGGCCCGCTACTCGTCAGTTCCTGGCTCACGCCGGGCTGACGTCGTCTTTCTTGAACAGTGTTCGGGAGGTTTCATGTTTTCGTTCGTACGCATGGCTTTGCTATTCGCCTGCGCGCTGGTCGTGGCGCGCCCAGGCCTCGCGCAACAAACCGTTGATGTCGGCTCGATCAGTGGCCGGGTCGCCGATCAGTCTGCGAGTGCCATTCCGGGCGCTTCGGTCACCGC
>JAYQOO010000167.1:0-3282 GCA_038144855.1 Acidimicrobiia bacterium
GTCTTGGCCTGATCGAGTTTGGGGAACAACTCGCGCGCCTTGTCTTCGCCCTCCTTGGGATAGCCGCCAAGCGGCGTGAGCGCGTCGGGGGCCACGGCCAGGAATCCGTCGAGCGCCATGCGGCGGGCGACGTCTTCGATGTGTGGATTGAGGCCGCGATTTTCGTGAATCACCACCACGGTCGGGAGTTTTCCGGTCGCGTTCGCGGGCTTGACGACGTAGGCCCTGATCTTGCCGTTGCCGTTCGGCGCGGCCACATCGACCCGTTCGGTCTTGATCCGCTTGTCGTCGGTCGGCACAATCTGCGCCTCGGCAAACTTGGGATTCATCAGGTCGAGGATCCCGGCGGCTGTCAGGCCACCAACCGCGTATTTGCTGGCGCGGTCAAGGAATCCGCGGCGGTCAATGAAGCCATGGACGTATTCGTCGAAGATCTTCCACAGTTCGGGGTTCAGGTCCTTGGCAGTCATGGGCTTATCGGGCGTGACGGTTTCCATTGTTCCTCCGGAGGCCAGATACTACCGTAGCGGGGGAGGCATTTACCTTCCTGCGTCCGATAAGGTCTAAGAGGTTCATATGCGCCTGTTTGCTGCCATCCTCGCCGGATTGCTGATCCCGCTGCCCGCGTCGGGATCGCCCCAGAACGTGTCCCTCAGCAAGGTCGCCGCGCCCACGGTGGCCGGCCGACAGGTCAACTCGTCGACCAGGCTTCTGGTGACGTGGACCGGCGGCGATGACCCGACCGATCACTACGAGATTGTTGGCGTCGAGACCGCGCAAGGGACACAGGTGAGCGTGTCGGCCGTCGCGTCCGCGACGAGCGCGACCCTGACCGGCCTCAAGGCGCAGACCACCTACGCGGTCACGGTCAAAGCCTGCGCGAACGCGGCCTGTTCGGTGTCGAGCACCTCCGGGGCGGTCAGCGCCGAAACTGACCGCGAAGAATGGCAGTTCCAGGGCACCGGCAACACCGTGTCTGGGCTGACCACGGCGGTGAGCGACGGCAATGCGCGGTTAAGCGCGACGCGATTCGGCCCCGATGCCGGCGCGATGGCCAATCGCGTGCAGCTCTATTACGGTCCGCTCCCCGGCTCGTCGCGCCTGGCGAGCCTGGTTGTCGGTGTGGCGTCGGCGGAGGCCAGCGCGGCGAATCCCGACTCGTATTTGAGTTTCACGAGCCGGGCCGGCAGTTCGGGCCTGATGTCGCCGAGTCCCGCAGGGGCACTGATTTCAGCCGTCGCCACAGGACAAGGCGTGCCGGTCGCGCGAGAACGCGGGGGCTTCGTCCGCTTGTTCTTCGAAGCGACAGGGCCGGATAGCAAGACCCGAGTGTTTTCGATCGACAGCAAGGACGGCTACTACGGGCTCGACTTCAACTCGGGCGCGGCCGGCACCTGCAGCACTGCCGCGGATTACGACTCGGGCGGATGCGTGCCGAGCGTGGCCATCGCGATCGAGGGTGACACGAATGGGAATAACAAGATCACCAACGCGCGCCAGCAAAAGGTTGGCTGGCCGACGCTGACGTCGCCGCACTGGGATCTGTCAGCCGGCACCTTCATGGTGTTCACCGTTGATCGCCTGACGGGCTGTACCAGCTACAACACGAATCACGGCTACGCGGTGTGGGACGGCGCCGCGTGGAATGTGCAGTACCGCACCGACGGGTGCCCGAAACTCTTCACCAGCGCCCAGGCCGCGTTTCCGTTTCACAGTGGCGGCGGGAAGTACCGTCTCTACTACGGCGACCCATCGGTGACGGACGGCAAGGTGTCCAGCAGCCCGCTGCCGTTCCTCGGGCCCAAGAAGTTGATCTACGCGGACGCGGCGATGACCGGCGACGCGAACGTGGTGGATTTTGAAGATTGGGAATCGCAGTCGTTGCCCAGAGACGTGGTCTTCCTCTGGCCGAACGGCGACACCATGAATGCGCAGGCGGAGGGCTACATCGACGACTATCACTTCCTCACGCCAACCGGCTCGCTGGATCTGCAGGTGATGTATGTGACGATCACCGACGGCGCGATTGCGCCGATATCGGTGACCGCCATTTTGCTCAACCCCTAGCTCGGCTTCGCCTCGCCAGGGGTGACGGTGTCGCTTTACGCCGCCTCCGGCGGCGTGGCTACTGTGCCGACCAGAGCGAGATGGTCGACAGGTCTTTCACGAGGATCTTTTGGCCGGCGAGCACCGGCTGCGCCCAGGTCGCGCTGTCGGCGACGGTGTAGCGTTTCAGGACCTCGAACTGCTTCGGGTTGGCGCGAACGACCTTCAGTTCCGCCAGCGTGTCGAGCGCGAACCAGAGATTGCCAGAGCGAACCACGGCCGCATTTTCGGCCTGTCGTGGTTCCGACAGCCACAGTGTCTGACCCGTGTTGGCGTCGATCGCAAAATATTGCCCGCTGTTGCGATAGGAGAAGCCGTACAGCGTGTTGTCCCCAACGACACCGGTGCTCATATCCATGCCGGCATCGTTGTTCACCCACACGTCTTCCGAGCTCCACTGGCCGCCTTTATTGATCACTTTGAATCCGGTGATCGGCATGCCCAGGCCTGACACGATGATGATGCCGTTGTGAATGATCGGCGTCGCGGCATTGCGCGTCGCGCGAACCGAGTAGGGACGTTTCCATAACAACTCACCGGTCGCCGCGGACACTCCAATCAGGTTGTCCTGCGTCATGGTGATCACCTGGCGCGTGCCGCCGAGGTCGACGGCAATCGGCGAGCCGTATGCCGGACCGTCGCCATTCCAGCTCCACTTGATGTCGCCCGTGCGCGCGTCAAACGCGGTCAAGGCGCCGTTGCTGTGTCCACCGACGTGCACGACGACGAGGCCGCGATCGACGAGCGGTGACATGGCCGTGTGGTAGAGCGGCTCCACCGCCGGCTTTGGCTTTTGCCAGAGTTGCTTGCCGGATGCGGCGTCGAATGCGGTGACGATGCCGCTCATGCCGAGGGTGTAGAGGCGGCCGTCTGCAAACGTCGGCGTGGACTTCGGTCCCGTGCCATGCGTGCGGGTCGCGGCCGGATTGGGTTTGTAAGTGGCGTTGTACTTGGTTTCCCACAGAACCTTGCCACTGGCGGAATCGAGCGCGCGCATCACTTCGTCATCGCCCTGGCGCGAGAACGCGTAGACGCGGTCGCCGACGATGATGGGAGCGGAGTAGCCGATGCCGACGTCAACCTTCCACTTCAGGTTGAGCGTCTCAGGCCAGGACACGGGGGCGCTGAAAGTCGCCGCGCCGTCTCGATTGGCGCCGCGCCACTGGCCCCAATCAG
>JAYQOO010000167.1:3292-6574 GCA_038144855.1 Acidimicrobiia bacterium
CTTTCCCGCCCCCCGCCCCGCCCCCCCACCGCCGGTCGGGGCGGGGCGGCGGGCCCCCCCCCCGCCCACGGCGAACACCAATGCGGCAGTCGAGACGACGGCTCGCCTGATCATTTGGGTTGCGGAACGATGCGCAGGTACGGCTTTGGCGCCTTCCAGCCCTGCGGATAGCGCTGCTTGGCCTCATCCTCCGTGACCGCCGGCAGGATGATCACATCGTCCCCATCCTTCCAGTTCACAGGGGTTGCCACCTTATGCTTGGCAGTGAGCTGCATCGAGTCAATGACGCGCAGCACCTCGTCGAAGTTGCGGCCCGTGCTCATGGGGTACGAGAGGACCAGCTTCACCTTCTTGTCGGGCCCGATCACATAGACGTTGCGAACGGTCGCGTTGTCGGCTGCGGTGCGTCCTTCGCAGGACTCGCCGGCCTCGGCCGGGAGCATGCCGTACGCTTTCGCGACCTTCAGGTCGACGTCGCCGATCATGGGGTAGTTCGGCGCGGTGCCCTGGGTCTCGGCAATGTCCTTGGCCCAGCCTTCGTGCCGTTCGACCGGGTCGATGCTAAGCCCAATGATCTTGACGCCGCGCTTGTCGAACTCCGGCTTGATGCGCGCCATGTAGCCCAGTTCCGTCGTACACACCGGCGTGAAGTCCTTCGGGTGCGAAAACATCACGCCCCAGGAACTGCCGAGCCACTCGTGAAAGCGGATCGGGCCCTCCGTGGTTTGCGCCTGGAAGTCGGGGGCATCACTGCCAATGGGAAGCGGACCGGTGCTCATGCGAATCTCCTCGAGAATGCCCTGAAAAAGCCAAGGGCCTGAAGGCTAGATGCCCTCAGGCCCACGAAGGTTACTACGACCGTGATAGCGAGCGTCGCCTTACTGGCCGCCGCCCTTTGGCACCGCGACCCGTGCGCCGGAATCACCGCCGCTCGATCCGCCGCTGCTGCCGCCAGACGAACCACTCGAGTAGCCGCTTGACGTCGCTCCGCTGGTCGAGCTTGCGCCGCCCCAGGAGCCGCCGTTGCTGCCGGCATTGATGCGCGGCGCCGGTTCGGCGTCACGATTGCGGATTTGCGTGTAGCCACGGCCGTTGATCGCGCGGCCATCGCCCTGCGCCTGCCCATCGGTGATGCTGCCCATCACTTGTGGCGCGCTGCCGACGTCAACCCAGCCACCGTAGTAGCCGTAGGGGTAGTAGGTGCGATAGAGCGAGTTGTAGCCATACATGTACGAGCTATAGCCCATGCCGCACATGCTGTAATAGCTGCGATAGCCGTAGCCCATCGGGGAGTAGCAGTCAGAGAGTCCCGACGTCATGATGGGGGACATGAACGGGTCGAACCATCCCATGCCGGTCGAAATGCCTGCCGGCGCGCTGCCGCCGCCCTGGCGCTCGACGATGAAACGGCGCGGATAGGTGAGAGCGACCATCAAGTCGATGACCGGCTCGCTGACCCCGCCGTCATCGAGGGCCACGAGCGACTTCTTGTTCAGCTCGAACGGATGGTGCACTTCGGTCAGCGCCGCCTGCATAGCCTCGACCGGCAACTTGCCGCTCGCTTCAATGACGTCGTCAACACTCCACTTGGTGAGGCTGGGATCCGTCCGCAGGATGAGCGCCGGATCCGGCTGGGGTGCCTTGCTGCCGTCAGCCAACTGCTGGTTCGCCGCGCGACGATAGCGCTGGACGCGCACGTTCGCGCTGGCGGACGCGCTGCTGACGTACTGGATGTTGATCCACGACGGACCAGCCGTCATGAACGCGACGCTCTTGATCGTGCGCGGGGCTTCCTTGCCGCACGTGACCTCGGTGCTGCGGAAGAGGCGAGCGCCGTCCTTCGACCATTCGGCACGTTCGGTGCCCTTGCATTCCGAGTCGACGATCGGCCGCGCGGCACCATCGGGCGCCACGACTTCGTCGATGCCTTTCTGCGTGCCAATGACCGTCTGCAAGCGCACGCCGCCGGCCTCGGGAGTAATGCACATGCGAGCGCCGGTGCCGGCAATATCGTCGTCCAGCCGCCAGCAGCCCATCCAGGCCGCGAAACGGGCGTCGACCGCAGCAGCGGCTGCTGTTGTGGGCTGTGGGGCAGGAGTCTGCGCGAACGCGCCGCCCGCGGTCAGCGTGAGTGCGAGAACGAGTGTGGTCTTCATCATCATCAGCTCCGCCTTAGAACGCGAGATGGATTCCGGCACCAAATCGGAATCCGCCGAGGTCAATGGGTTCGAAATCAAGGAAGTCATTGCCGAGATCAGCGCGCTTCCAGGTGTAGCGACCTTCGAGCGAGAGCATCACTCGCTTGAACAGCATCACATCCGTGCCGCCAAATGCCTGCGCCACGGGCGTCCAGCCATCCGAGCGGAACGTGTCGGAGAAAATGTGATTGTCGATGAAGTCAACAAAGTCGCCGTTCTGTTTCAGGCTGAACTTGCCGCCGCCGCCGCCGGCGCCAATGTATGGCACGACGGTGCGCGGGATCCAGGCGAGCCGCGACACACGGCGTCCACGCGAGAGCAGCGAGAATTTCGCCGAGAGCATCACGTTCATCTCCGACAACTCGGTGCTCTGCTGAATCGGCACGCGCGTGCCGTTCGAGAGCAGCTCTTCCATGGTGCGATGCTCGGAGTCGCGGTTAATGCGGTTGATGTCCATGCCCGCGACGATGTCGAGTTGCGGCAGCACATTGATTGACAGTTCGGGCGACAGCGACGCCGTCCGGAAGTCCGACTTCTCGAGCGTCAATTGCTCGGTGATGAAGTCAAAGAAGTCGCTGTTGGCGTTGGCCATGAACCAACTGCCGCGCACCCCGATTGTGGTGCGTGGACGGCCGAGCATGAAGTCAGGCGGAGCCGACGACACGCTTTGTGTGGAGGTGTTTTCGGGTGGTGCCGGAGTCTGTGCGCCCGCTGAGAGCGGCAGCACAAGGAAGATCAGCGCGGTAATACAAACACGAGCCATCACTACCTCAGGGGGAAATGGCACCTGCTGGCGTAGGCGCATTTCTCCTCAGACGATAGCAGAAACGGGGCCCAATCGACCGGGCGACGTGCGGTGGGCCGGCGTGGTCGACAGTTTCCGGCGCCATCGGTCTGGCGACGGCCTCGCGCAAGCGGACTGGCTAGCGCCGATTCAGTGAAATCGTGATGCCGGCGCCGAGCACGAGGATGGCGGCAAGGGTCAGGAGTCCTGCCGAAAATCCGCCAGTGGCGTCGCGAATCCAGCCAACCAGGAAGGGGCCGACGAATCCGCCGAGGTTGCCGATCGAGTTGACGATCGCGA
>JAYQOO010000168.1:0-6425 GCA_038144855.1 Acidimicrobiia bacterium
GTTTTTTCGCGCCGACATCGTCCGCCTGGTGGCGGGGGCGCCGGGCGCGCTCAGCGGCCGCGACGGCGAGTACGAGCGGCTTGGCCGGTTGATCATCGCCGGGACCATTCCGATCGTGATCGTCGGCGGTCTGTTTGCGGACGTAATCGAAGGGCAGTTGCGGTCGCCGGCGGTAGTGGCGGCGCCCCTGGCGATCGGCGGTGGCGGACTGGTGCTGGCCGCGCCCGTTGGCCGCAAGTCGCCCGACGCGCGCTCGCTGGGGTACGGAGAGGCGGTCGCGATCGGATGCGCGCAGGCGCTGGCCCTTGCACCCGGCATTTCGCGGTCGGGCGCCACGCTGACTCTGGGGCTGTTCCTGAACCTCGAGCGGGCGTCGGCGGCGCGCTTCGTGTTCCTGATGAGCCTGCCGGCGATTGTCGCGGCGGCTGCCAAGGAAGCGATCGACCTGTCCGAAGTGGGGATGGCCGGATTGCCGGTGACGCTCCTCGCGGTCGGCCTCGTGACGTCGGCCATCGTCGGCTACATCACGGTGAAGTACTTTGTGCGGTATCTTGCGGCGCACTCGCTCGAGGTATTCGCCTACTACCGGTTCGTCCTGGCGGCGGTCACGGTGGTCTGGTTGTTGACGCGGTAAGAGAAGCCCATGCAGTGGCTGCGGCGTAGTTTTCTGGCGGGCCTGGTCGTCACGGTGCCGTTGTTCATCACCGTCGTGACGCTGGTCTGGACGTTCCGGTTCGTTGACGGCGTGGCAACCCCACTGTCGATCGGCATCCTCGGCCGGGAAGTGCCGGGGCTCGGGGTGCTGATGACGACTGCGTCGATCCTGCTGGTTGGCGCGCTGGCGACCAACGTCATCGGGCGACGGGTGCTGCAGCGCGGCGAACGGTGGCTGTTGAACGTGCCGCTGTTCAAGACCGTGTACGCGCCGGTGAAGCAGCTGGTGGCGGCGTTTTCGCCCGACAGCGAAGCGGGTTTCAAGAAGGTCGTCATGGTAGACGACCCGAAGCGCGGGATGGTGATAGGGTTCCTGACGCGCGAGTTCACGATCGACCGCGGGCAGGGACCGGAAGCGATGATCGCGGTGTACGTGCCGACCAACCACCTGTATCTGGGTGACGTCGCCGTGTATCCGCGGTCGATCGCGTTTTACCCCGATCTTTCGGTGGAAGAAGGCATTCGAATTTTCCTGACCGGCGGAATGGCCCTTCCGGTCAGCTTGAAACAACAGAAGTAGCAGTTCAGGGGAGACGACAACCAGATGGTGACAAGGCTAGTTACGAGGCTGCGGATTCCGGAGCGACAAGTGATGAGGCTTATGCAACGAGCCGTAATGGTGTTGACGCTCGGTGTGCTGATGGCGCCGGCGCTGCTGGCGCAGGAAACCGCGCAGGATGCCGCGCATCACCGCCCCGGCGGTGAGGTGAACATCCAGCTGCCCGATCTCAACACCGGCGACTTCTTCGGCATGACCGGCCACGGCATCCTGATGACCGGCCTGGTGGTCTGTGTGCTCGGCCTGTTGTTCGGCCTCTGGACCTACACCGCGGTCAAGAACCTGCCGGTGCACCAGTCGATGGCGGACGTCTCGGCGCTGATCTACGAGACGTGTAAGGCCTACCTCGTGCAGCAGGGCAAGTTCCTGCTGATCCTCGAGTTGTTCATCGGCGCGGTGATGATTGCGTACTTCTGGCTGACCGGCCTCGAACCCGGCCGCATCGCCATCGTCATCATCTTCAGCCTGATCGGCATTGCCGGCAGCTACGGCGTGGCGTGGTACGGCATCCGCATCAACACGCTGGCCAACTCGCGCACGGCCTTCGCCAGCCTGCAGGGCAAGGCGTTCCCGGTGTGCGACATTCCGCTCCGCTCGGGCATGAGCGTCGGCATGATGCTGATCTCGGTCGAGCTGCTGTTCATGCTCGCCATCCTGCTGTTTATCCCCGGTGAATACGCCGGCGTCTGCTTCCTGGGCTTCGCGATCGGCGAATCGCTCGGCGCCGCGGCGCTGCGTATCGCGGGCGGCATCTTCACGAAGATCGCCGACATCGGCTCCGACCTGATGAAGGTCGTGTTCAAGATCAAGGAAGACGACGCGCGCAACCCCGGCGTGATCGCGGACTGCACCGGCGACAACGCCGGTGACTCGGTCGGCCCGACGGCCGACGGCTTTGAAACCTACGGCGTGACCGGCGTCGCGCTGATCTCGTTCATCATGCTCGCCGTCAAGGATCCGGCCATCCAGGTGCAGTTGCTGGTGTGGATCTTCATGATGCGCGTGATGATGGTGCTCGCCTCGGCCGGTTCGTACCTGGTCAACAACGCGTTGGCGAAGAGCACCTACGGCAACGTCGAGAAGATGAACTTCGAAGTGCCGCTCACGACGCTGGTGTGGCTGACGTCGATCGTCTCCGTGATCCTCACCTACGTGCTGTCCTACGAGCTGATCCCGTCGCTCGGCGGCAACACGTCGCTGTGGTGGCAGTTGTCGACCGTGATCACGTGCGGCACGCTCGCCGGCGCGATCATTCCGGAGTTCGTGAAGGTGTTCACCTCCACGCACTCGGGTCACGTCAAGGAAGTCGTGACCTCCTCGCGTGAAGGCGGCGCGTCACTGAACATTCTCTCGGGTCTCGTCGCCGGCAACTTCAGCAGCTACTGGCTCGGCCTGACGATCCTGGGCCTGATGACGATTGCCTACATCGTGGCGTCGTGGGGCCTTGGCGAGATCATGGTTGCCCCGGCGATCTTCGCGTTCGGCCTGGTGGCGTTCGGCTTCCTGGGCATGGGCCCGGTGACCATCGCCGTCGACTCTTACGGCCCGGTCACCGACAACGCGCAGTCGGTCTACGAACTGTCGCAGATTGAAGAAATCCCGAACGTCGAGGCTGAGATCCAGAAGAGCCACGGCTTCAAGGTCAACTTCAAGGTCGCCAAGGAATTGCTCGAGGAAAACGACGGCGCCGGCAACACGTTCAAGGCGACGGCCAAGCCGGTGCTGATCGGCACCGCGGTCGTCGGCGCGACCACGATGATCTTCGCGATCATCATGGCGCTGACCGGCGGCCTCACCAATGCGGATGCGATCGCGAAGCTGTCGATCCTCCACCCGCCCTTCCTGCTCGGCCTGATCACGGGCGGCGCGGTGATCTACTGGTTCACCGGCGCGTCAATGCAGGCCGTGACGACCGGCGCGTACCGCGCGGTGGAGTTCATCAAGAAGAACATCAAGCTCGAAGGCTCGACCAAGGCATCCGTGGAAGACAGCAAGAAGGTGGTGGAGATCTGCACCATCTACGCGCAGCGCGGCATGTTCAACATCTTCCTCGGCGTGTTCTTCTCGACGCTGGCGTTCGCGTTCATCGAGCCGTTCTTCTTCATCGGCTACCTGATCTCGATCGCGCTGTTCGGTCTCTACCAGGCGATCTTCATGGCCAACGCGGGCGGCGCGTGGGACAACGCGAAGAAGATCGTGGAAACCGAATTGAAGATGAAGGGCACGCCGCTGCACGACGCATCGGTCGTCGGCGACACGGTGGGCGATCCGTTCAAGGACACCTCATCGGTGGCGATGAACCCGGTTATCAAGTTCACGACGCTGTTCGGCCTGCTTGCGGTCGAGCTGGGCGTCTACATTGGCACCGGCGCCACCATCACGGTCGGCCTGGCGGCGGTGTTCTTCGTCGTCAGCATGTATTTCGTCTACCGGTCGTTCTACGGCATGCGGATCGAGAACTAACACAGGGATCGGGCCAGGAATCGAGGGGCAGGGACCTGTCCCATCCCCTGGCCCCCTCTTCCCGATCCCCGCCCCCGTGTATTAGTTCGTCACCATGCGTAATTTCGCTGCATTTTAGTGGTCAAACGGTTGACGATGGGTTTGAAGCCCGACTAGAATCGGCGGGCGTCTGAGGGGTCAGGTGCAGACCGTGCCTGACCCCATTCGTGTCTTAAGCAAGACAGGTCTTAACGAAGACGTCACGGATTTATCGTGTTTTGAGGGAGCAGGCCCGGAATTCCGGTGTCTAATTGAAAGTCCCGCACCCTTTCGACCCCCCGGCTTAGGCGCTTGCGTCCAGCCCACGTCGAAGGGATAATCGGCGGTCTTTTAATGAATACGAAGTTGAGGAGGAATTAGTGCCACGCGACATGTTTGGTGATGTCGTCGATCCATCGATCAAGATGGGCAACAAGATGTGGTACACCGTGCCACTGACGATGTTGATCCAGGCGACGGCTCTGGCTGCCTTGATCATCGTTCCCTTGATGGCCGTTGGCGCGCTGCCGACCACGCCGAGCATGATGGCGTTTGTCGCGGCTCCGCCACCACCGCCACCGCCGCCTCCGCCACCACCACCACCGGCGGAAAAGGCGCCACCACCGCCGATGGACGTCAGTCCTGACGCGGCCCCGCTCGAAGCGCCTAAGGAAATCAAGGCGGAGACCGGTCTTGAAGCCGGCTTCGAACGTTCCTCGGGCATCGAAGGTGGCATCGTCGGCGGCATCTCCGGTGGTATCACCGGCGGCATTCCTGAACCACCGCCACCACCGCCGCCACCCGCGGCGCCGGTGCGCGTCGGCGGCAACATCAAGCCGCCGCAGAAGACTCGCGACGTCCGCCCCGTGTATCCGCCGATCGCACAGTCGGCACGCGTGCAGGGCATCGTCATCATCGAGGCCACGATCGGCCCAGATGGCAGCGTGAAGGATGCGAAGGTTCTCCGCTCGATTCCGCTGCTCGATCAGGCGGCGCTCGATGCGGTGCGTCAGTGGCAGTTCACACCGACCTTGCTGAACGGCGTTCCAGTGCCGGTCATCATGACGGTTACGGTGCAGTTCACGTTGCAGTAGGCGGGTCGTAGGACCCGCCAGCAATACGGGTCATGGCCTTTTTTTAGGGTTAAAGCCGTTCTAGAGTTTTTGGAGGATAGCGATGGAAGGTCGGAAGCTTCAGTTTGGTCGGATTGCTGGTGCCGCGTTCGCGATGATGCTCGTGAGCGTTCCTGCGTTTGCGCAGGAAGGCGGCGGTGGCCTGGATCTCGTCGAAATGTTCGAACAGATGGGTCCTGCCGCGTGGGCAGTCGCCATCGTGCTGTTCATCATGTCGTTCTGGTCGGTGGGCGTCGCGATTGAACGCATCTACACGTTCAACCAGGCGACCAAGCAGTCGAAGATGTACGCGCCGCTCGTGGCCAAGCACCTCAAGGAAGGCCGCCTGAAGGAAGCGATCGCGCTGTCGTCGGCGAAGGAATACCGCTACAGCCACCTCGCGAAGGTCGTGCTCGCCGGCCTGCAGGAATACCAGTTCCAGCAGGAGAGCGGTGCCAACCTGTCGCGTGAAGACCTGCTCGACACCGTCCGCCGCTCGATTCAGCGCGCCACCGCGCTGACCTCGAACGACCTCAAGAAGGGCATCTCCGGTCTCGCGACGATCGGCGCGACCGCGCCGTTCGTGGGTCTGCTCGGCACGGTCGTCGGCGTTATCAACGCGTTCGTTGGTATCGCGTCGTCGGGCTCGGGTGGTATCGGCGCCGTGTCGGCCGGTATCGCAGAAGCGCTCGTCGAAACCGCGCTCGGTCTGTTCGTGGCGATTCCGGCGGTGTGGTTCTACAACTACCTGTCGGGCAAGCTCGAGTTCTTCAACGTCGAGATGGATAACTCGTCGTCGGAGATGGTCGACTACTTCATCAAGAAGACCGCGTAACGAATCTGGTGATCTGGTGGTCTCGTGATCTGATGATCGCGGGACCGCCGGTTTCATAGATGGCAAGTTTCAAGGAGTAGTAACTATGGCAATGGATGTCGGCGGCTCCAAAGGTGGAGTCAAATCGGACATCAACGTCACGCCCCTGGTAGACGTCATGCTGGTGCTTCTGATCATCATGATGATCGTTGCACCGCTGTTGCAGAAGGGCGCCGACGTCAAGCTGCCGCTGGCCGCGAACACCGCGGAAAAGCCGGAGACGCAGGATCAGACGGTCGTCGCAGTCGACAAGACCGATCGCATCTTCGTCAACGGACTCCCGGTTCGCAAGGACGAGCTGCGCGTGAAGGTCGAAGAGATCCTCGAGACGAAGAAGGAGCGCATCATCCTCATCAAGGCTGACGAGGACGCGCGCTACTCCGCCGTCATGGATGTCATGGACGAACTGCGCACCAGCGGCATCGAAGACATGGGTCTGATTACCGATCCGAAGAACCGTAGCGGCCTGATGGGCGGGGGAGGCAACTAATGGCTCACGCACACATGCACCACGGCGCGGACAAGGTCGTCAAGGCCAAGAAGCTCGACGTCTCGGCGGACATGAACATCACGCCGATGATTGACGTGCTGCTCGTGCTGCTGGTGATTTTCATGGCCGCCCTGCCGCTGTCGCAGCGCGGTCTTGACGTGAACCTGCCGGCCGAAACCAAGAGCGCCAACCAGA
>JAYQOO010000169.1:0-5979 GCA_038144855.1 Acidimicrobiia bacterium
ACGCCGACGACCACTACGCCAACCACCACGCCGACGACGACCACGAGCACCCAGTCGATGTTCTCGAAGTTCTCCGGCAATGGCGTGTCGGTCTCGTTTGATGGCACGACGGCGGTCATCCGCACCAGCGACACGCCTGATCACAAGAGCCCGTACTGGGGATCGCGCAGCGCCAACTACGAGGCGCCCCATTCAGGCATGCAGGTCAACCCGCACTCGATCGCCACGCAGAACATCACGTTTCGGATCACGACGACGCCGGCGGCGGCCACCAATACCAGCGACACGCCCCTGGGCCCGATCGGTATCTCCGTCAATGGCGTGGTCTTCTACAACCAGTACGCGGCCGGCCGGCAACCGCTGACCAGCGAGATCGTGTCGTTCGATCGCTATAACGGTCACCCCAACCCGAACAACCAGTACCACTACCACTTCGAGCCGCTCTCGATCACGGCGTCGAGCCGCAGCCGGCTGATCGGTGTCCTGCTGGATGGCTTTCCGGTCTACGGGCCGCTCGACAGTGACGGCACTACGCCAGGCAACCTCGATGGCTGCAATGGCCACACCTCAGCGACGGCGGATTTCTCAATCGGCATCTACCACTACCACACCACCAGCGCGGTGCCGTACATCTCAGGCTGCTACCGCGGCACGTCGGGGACGGTGCAATGAAGGTCTTCGCCGTCGCGTTACTGTTCGCCGTCACCACACCGGCGGCGAGCACTCCGCTCCTCGAGGAACGGCGAACCTACTATGCCAGCGGAAAGCCGTTCGAGGTCCGGCACTTCTACAACGGCCGTGAAGAGGGACTTCAGCAGGCCTGGACCGAAGACGGTGAGCTTTACATCAACTACGAGATGCGACACGGCCGCCGCTACGGCGCCATCAACGCCCGACCGTGCGCGCCGCCCAAGGAGATCCGATGATCCGCCTGCTCCTGTTCGTGGCTGCCACGCTCGCCGTGGGTGCGCTGCTCATGCTAGACGCCGTGAGCGCCGCGCCGCCGCTGCCGTTCTACGACAGCGCCGATCTGTCACCCCGCTGGACGCGCTCGGTCGATCACCGTATCGCCGACTTCAACCTGATCAGCCAAAGCGGAGCACCGATCACGCGGGCTGACCTGCTCGGCCGCGTGCACGTGGCGTCGTTTATCTACACCCACTGCGCCGGGGTTTGCCCATCCATGATCACGCAGCTCAAGAAAGTCCAGGCGTCGATCGCCGGCCGAAAGGATGCCGTGCTGGTGTCGTACTCGGTCGCTCCGCAGCAGGACACGCCGGAAGCGCTGGCGCAATTCGCCGCACAGCGCAGTATCGACAGCGACGCCTGGAAGCTTGTCACCGGTGATGCCGAGCAGATCTATGCCCTGGCGCGAACGTCGTATTTTGCGGACGACGGCAGGATCGATCCGGCGATACCTGCGGCCGACCAGTTCCTGCATACCGAGAAGGTGCTGCTGGTCGATCGCGAAGGGCGGCTGCGTGGTGTCTACAACGCGACGCTGCCGCACGAAATCGAGAAGCTGACCGTCGATCTTGCCACGCTCCTGGGGGGTGCGCCCGCGACCGGCCGCCCCTAGGACCGGATGTCACCGATGGGGGAATTCGACGGTCTAAATCCCTGCTAGTATCGACCTCCACGTCGAGCTCAGAGGCAGCCCCCTATGTCGCACCCGTCGGACCGCGTTCCCACCCACATTGGCCGATTCGAAGTCGAGTCCGTGCTCGGCACCGGCGGCATGGGTGCGGTGTACAAGGCGATCGATCCCACGCTGAAGCGAACCGTCGCGGTCAAGACCGTTCGCCCCGATATTTCAGAGCAAAGCTACCTGCAGCGGCTTGTCGCTGAGGCCCAGGCGTGTGCCCGCCTGCACCATCCTCACATCGTCACGGTGCACGAAGCCGGCGAGATCGACGGCGGCGTGTACGTGGTGATGGAGTATCTCGAGGGCGAGGATCTCGCGCAGGTACTGTGGCGTGGCGAGCTGTCGTTCGAGGCGCGGTTGCGGATGCTGGTCCAGATCCTCGATGCGCTCGAACACGCCCACGGCCAGGGCGTGGTGCACCGTGACATCAAGCCGGCAAACATCCGCGTCATGCCGAACGGCAACGTCAAGATCGTGGACTTCGGCCTCGCGCGGAGCTCGCAGGTCGATACACGCACCCAAACTGGAACCATTCTGGGCACGTTGCATTACGCCTCACCCGAACAGCTCCGTGGCGAGAAGGTCGACGGGCGGAGTGACATCTATTCAACCGGCACGATGGCCTACGAAATGTGCAGCGGCCGCCGGCCGTTTGATGGCGACACCATCAGCACGATCATCATCAAGGTGATCCAGGACCCCATCCCACCGATGGATGCGCAGTGGTCGCGGTCGTTCCCGGAGATCGAGCGCATCATCACCCGCGCGATGGCCAAGAACGTCGCCGACCGTTATCAGTCGGCTGGCGAGATGCGCGACGCGCTCACCGCATTTCTGGCTGGCTCGCGTGAACGCATTGCTTCAGCCGTATCGAGTGACGCCGCCCGCACGGTGCTTGCCCCTCCTGCGTCGGCGCCGCCGGTGACGCAGTGGACGCAGGGCGATGCGGCGACGGGCGTGGTACCGCGGAATGCGTCCTCGCCGACCGCGACGATCCCGGGCGCGCCGCCGGCGCCGGCCCCATCTGCCGCCGCTGGGCCGCCGTCGCGATCATGGTTGATGCCCGCGGCCGCGCTAGTTGCGCTGTCGTTGGTCGGCGTGACCAGCTACGTGATGTTGTCCGGCGGGTCCCAAGCGCCGGATGCGCCGGCTGGCAACCTGGCCTCCGCCGTGCCGGCGGAACCGGCGCCTGCCGCCCCGCCCCCGTCCGCAAGCCCCGCTTCCCCCCCCCCCGCGTCTCCAGCCCCAGCCAATCCGGTGCTGGATTCGTCGGTGAGGAAAGAAGCCACGCCCCTGACCGCCAAGCCGGACCCGGCGCGGCCCACGACGGCTCCGATCGTGCCGGCACCAGTGCCGGTCGCCGCGATGCCCGCACCCGCCGCGACGGCAAGCGCCATGTTCTATGCCGCGTCAGGCGCCGACGCTGCCAACACGGGTTTGCGTTACCGTGTGACCCAGCAAACGAAATCGGGTTCGGAAGCGGATGTTGATCTCGCAACCGCGACGTTCCACACTGGTGACAAAGTGCGGCTGTCGTTTGAATCCAACGTCGACGGCTACCTGTATGTGGTGCAGCAGGGTTCGAGCGGCCGGTGGTCGGTCCTGTTCCCGAGTCCAGAGATCAACTCCGGGCGCAACAACGTCAGAAGGTCCGAAGAGTACAAGGTGCCGGACGACGGGTGGTGGGAGTTTGATTCGAATCCCGGCGTCGAGAACCTGTTCGTGTTCTTCAGCCGGGAGCCCATGCAGACGCTGCCAGGGTTCGGGAAGCCGGTCACCAAGCCGGAGTTCCTGAACGCTTCTGCCGTCGCGGAGCTTCAGAACTCGATCGCCTCACGCGACCTGAGTTACAGTCGCGACTCAAAGGCCGCGATGAAGGCCGGCAACTTGATTCAAGCCAGCTACGTCGTGAACAAGACAGAATTCGGGAAGGCCGTGTCGGCGAGTCTGGCCCTAAGGCACGAACCATGACCCATCACCTCCGTCTCGTACTGGCGACCGTTGCGCTGGCCAGCGTCTCGTTGGTGGCGGCCGATCCGCAGGCCGGCCAATCGGGTGCGCAGGCGCCACGCGATCTGGTGCTGGCCAAGAAGCCCGAGGCCGCATTGCCGAAAGGCGTGCCCCGTGGCTACGCGCTGATTGTCGGCGTCTCCAACTACAAGAATCTCGACGCCAACAAGCAGTTGAAGTTCCCGGAATCAGACGCGGAGGCGATCTATCGCGTGCTGATCAGCCAGCAGGGGGGTGCGTTTCCGGCCGAGAACGTGCACTTCCTGCGCGGTTCGGAAGCGACGCTCGAGCGCGTGCGTTTTGAGATCGAGACGTGGCTGCCGTCGGTGGCCCAGCCGAACGATCGCGTGGTCGTGTACTTTGCCGGTCACGGGTTTGTCGAGAACGGCCGGGGCTACCTCGCACCGTGGGACGTGGAACCGGCGCGTCTCGCCGACACGGCATATCCGATGACCGCCCTCGGCGAAGTATTGGCCAACAAGGTCAACGCCGGGTGGAAAGTGCTGCTGACCGACGCCTGCCACTCCGGCAAGATCAACGCCGAGACCACCAATGAAGCCATGGAGGCGCAGTTCACCGCGCTGCCGTCTTCCTTTCTGACGTTGACGGCCACCACCGAACGTGAGCAGAGCTTCGAGGACGCCAACCTCTCAACCGGATTCGGTCTGTTCACGTACTACCTGGTCCAGGCCTTTCAGGGAAACTCCGACAACGACCCCTGTGATGGCCGCATCACCGCGGACGAACTGATCGAATACGTGCGGTCGAACGTGCGCCGCTATGCGCGTGAGCGGCAGTTGTCGCAGACGCCGACGGCTCGTGGCGACTACGAGCCCGAAATGCTGCTTGGCGTCGGGTCGGGCTGCTCGAATGCCGAGGCCCTTCCGCCATCCATGCTCGGGACGGCGGTGATCGAAGTGAACATGGACGGCGTCGACGTCTACATCGACGGCCGGCTGATCGGCACGGTCGAACGCGGCAAGCCGCTGACCGTGCCCAGTTTGACGAGCGGGCTCCACGAATTCCGCGGCGTGAAGGCCGGTTACGAGCCGGACCGCAAGGAAATCATGATCGCCCCCGGCCGGGACTCCACGGTGTCGATTCGCATTCGCTACGCGCGCCAGCCGAAGAAGCCGGCTGTCGATCTCAACGAGCAGGGTGAAAAACTGCTCTATTCCCGCCGTTCGTCGATGAGCCTGATGAACCTCATTCCGGTCGAGCGCAAGCAGAGTGAGGACGACCTCCGTCTCGCCGTGCAGTTCTTCGAGCGCGCGCTCAAGGAGGACCCCTCCTTCGGTCTGGCCGCATACAACCTGGGCCAGACGCATCAGTTGCTGCTCAACTACGACGATGCCGTGGCGTATTACCAGAAGGCCATGGCCATCGATCCGGCACACATCGAGTCACGCACGCAATGCGCGGCAGCCATGATCGAACGGGGCGACCCCGACGAGGCGATCCGCCTGTTGACCGAAGCCGCCCGTCTCGATCCCGATAACGACGACCTGTTCTCGATGTTGTCGCGCGCCTACTGGGACAAAGCGGCATGGCAGCAGTCGATTGATGCCGCCGATCGCGCCATTGCCATCGACGCGACCCACGCACAGGCCTACCTGTGGCGAGCCGATTCACGCCGCCAACTCGCGGCCAGCCAGTCGGAGAAGGCGCGGGCGCGGCCGTTCTGGCTGCTCGCCCGGGAGGACTATCGCACCTTCCTCGACTTGACGAACTTCTCCAGCGGCCTTGGCTCGCGGCTGGCGTTCCATTTCATTGGCATGGGCGTCGGCAGCCGCCGTCATGCCGATCGGCAAGGTGCTTACGACAGCCTTCGCAGCGCGGGATTTCTGGGCCTGTGCCTTTCCGAGCAGCGCGTCGCCAATCCATTGAAGGCCCGTCAGTACTGCGAGCGCGCCCTGAAGCACGCGCCAAAGGATCCCATCGCGCATTTCCTGCTGGGAAACGTCAACCGGGATCTCTACAACGTCAAGCCGTCGTGCGACGTGTTGAAGGCCGCCAAGAAGAGCTACGTGACCATGATCGGCATCAATCCCGACCTGAATGAATCCGGAAACGCGCGCAACTACGTGGCGCAGATCGATGGTCTGTTGCCGCGCCTGCAGTGCAACTAGGCCGGTTCGCTCGCACCCCTCACAATTCGCGCTCGAGGCGACACATGACAATCCGACGTGTTCTGGGCATGGTGATCCTGCTGGCGGCGGCCGGTCCCGCCATGGCGCCGTCGACGCAGCGGTCGTTGAAACAGGCGGTCGATGGAGCACTGATGAAGAACGCCCGGCTGGTCGCTCAACAGGGCGTCCCGCCGC
>JAYQOO010000170.1:0-5826 GCA_038144855.1 Acidimicrobiia bacterium
TGCGGCCTGCAATGGTTCAGCTCCTTCAGCCACGAGCGGACCGCAGGCTCGAGTGGTCCTCAACACCGACAGTCCCCGGCCGACGATCGACATCGTCGACGTGGCCGATCGTGAGCTGATCGAACTTGGCACGCTGAACTACCGCGAGGAATGGGCAGCCGTCTTCAAGGTCTCCGTCGGTCCCGATCAGCCGGCAATGATCGGGCAGTACGGGATTGAAGGCGGACGCATTCGCTTTACGCCGATGTTCCCGCTCGACCGCGGCCGCCAGTACCACGTGACCTTCCTGCCGCCGGGAGGACAGCCACTGACGACGACGGTGGGGCTGCCGGCGGCGGATACCACGCCCGTGACGAGCGTGGTGCAGGTCTATCCAAGCGGCGAGATCCTCCCTGAGAACCAGTTGCGGCTGTATGTGCACTTTTCCGCGCCGATGGGCCTGCGCGGCGGCCTCGACTTCGTGCATCTGCTGGACGAGGCTGGGCAGGAGGTCAAGGACCCGTTCCTGCCACTCGATGCCGAATTCTGGAACGACGATCGCACCCGCTACACCGTGTTCTTCGATCCGGGCCGGCAGAAGCGCGGCATTCCGGTGATCGAAGGCATGGGGCGATCGCTCACCGAAGGCAGGTCCTACACGCTGGTCGTGGATTCGGCGTGGCGCGACGGCAATGGTTTGCCGCTGAAGTCCACCTTCAAGCGCACGTTCAAGGTAGGCCCGCCCGACGAACACCCGCTTGATCCGAAGGCGTGGAACATCTTCCCGCCGGCCGCGAACGCGATCTCAACGCTCCGCATCGTGTTTCCGGAGCCGCTCGATCACGGACTACTGCTGCGCGCCCTCGGGGTGCTGGGCCCGGATCGCAAGCCGATGGAAGGGGAAGTGAAGGTCGGCGCGAACGAACGTGAATGGTCGTTCACGCCGGACGATGCGTGGAAGCCAGGGAGCTACCACATCCTCGCTTTTACGTCGCTCGAGGATCTGGCCGGCAACCGCATTGGGCGGGCGTTTGAAGTCGATCAGTTCGATCGAACTGACGCGAGCCCTGAGCCCGAGCGTACGCTGATCCCGTTCGTTGTTCGCTAGCTACTGCATCAGCGCCAGCAGAGCCCAGCCGGTCGTCGATATGCGTTGCGCATAGCTCTCTTGGTTGGCCGGCCTCGTCGTCTCCGGCCAGCTGCCATCCGCCTTCTGCTGTGACACCAGGTACTTCTTGGCGTTCGCAATGGCCTCGTCCAATTGCTCCGGACGATAGGCTGACCGCGCGAGCCTCGGTTCGACCTTCAGCGATCCGAGCGCGATGATCGCCAGGGCGGTATCGAACACCTGTGGCGCCGCGGTGACGTACGGTCCCCAGCCGCCCTCGGGAGACTGACCCGTGCGCAGCAGGCTCAAGCAGGTGCGTCGCAGGTTTTCCGCCATGACGTCGCTGGCCAGGTCAAGCGTGAGCAGCGTGGCCGAGGCTTCAAGGACGTTCTCCGGGGTGATGCCGCGTATCCACTTGTCGATCTGAACGATCGTGAAGTTGTCGGGCTGCATGCCGGATGCGATCAAGGTCGCTCGCGCCGACCAGGTTGCAATCAAGGTGCCGTAGGTGGCGGGTGCCCCGAGGCTCTGTGAGGCGTCCAGTTCCCAGGACCCGCTGGCGTGCTGATCGGCCACCAATAGCTTCGCGGCCGCTTCGAGGTCGGACGACGCCGCCTTGCCGTGACGTTCAGCCACGGCCAGCGCGCTGGCGAACTGAATCTTGGCAAGCGTCTTGTCGTCGAATCCAGGCTGCGCCTTGTTCTGATCCCACCGCGACGGCTGCTTCAAGAAAGCGAGCGTGTCGTCGAGTGACGCGCCGATGTCGTACCCTTTCGACCCCGCCACCAGCAGCGCACGCGTGGCGTCGCCGTTGTTGTGACACGAGTAACAGGGATACTGGGCCTTCCACTTCGGCACCTCGACTTTGAGGTAGTCGACGCCTTTCGCGATCGCACTCGCATGCGGATCGGCCTTATCGATCTGCGTCGGCCCCTTGACGGCCTGTGCCGACACGCCGATCGATGCTGCGAGCACGGCTGCCGCGGCCACGAGCGCGCGCGTCACCATATGCCCGCCTTGCCCTTCACGGAGTCGATCAGCTTGATGGGGTCGTAGCCGACGCCCTGCTTGAAGACCGTCTCCACCTTGCGGATGTCGCCGATCGTTGCGGCAGGGTTGCCGTTGATGACGACCAGGTCGGCCTGCTTGCCGACCGCGAGGCTGCCCACCGTCTTGTCGCGCCCGAGATACTTCGCGCCGTTCAGCGTCGAGATCTGAATCGCTTCGAGCGGCGTGAAGCCGGCATCAACCAGCAATTCCACCTGCCGCTGATTGGAGAATCCCGGGATGACCCCGCCGCCGCCAGTGGGATCCGTTCCGGCGATCAGCAGGCCTCCGGCTTTTGCGAACGCCCGCTCGAGCGCCATGCCCTTCGGAAACAGCGTGGTGTAGACCGAGTCCTTGCTGGCGGCCGTGCGCGCGTAGGTCGTTTCGAACTGCTCGCGCAGTTGTGGCGTCAACACTTCGATCCCCGGCGGCTTCGGACGACCCGGCGTGAACGTCTCGAACACGGTCAGCGTGGACGTGATGGCGATGTTGGCCTTGATCAGCTTCTGCACCAGTTCCCTGAACGGCGCGCCGTTCTCGTCGAGCGCGGCAATGGTCTTCTGGCCGACGCCCTGCCCTGGGCACTGGTCGGGTTTCTTGTCGGCGACGAAGTCTGTGGCGGCGAAGAAGCCGTGCTCGAGATTGTCGATGCCAAGCGCGGCGGCCTCGGCGTAGGTGACGGAGCACAGGTGCCCGGTGACCTTGATGCCGCGGCGGTGGGCTTCGTTGATCGCCGCCGCCAGTTCCCCGCGCGTGATCTGCATGTAGGTCTTGAGTGAGGTCGCGCCTTCATCGGTCCAGTACTGCACCTGGCGGCGCGCATCCTCGGGCCCCTTCAACGTCCGCATCTGGATGAACGTGTTCGGCCCGTTGAGATACGGCGCCGTCGCATCGATGGCCGGACCGGGCTTCTGTCCCTCCGCAACCAGCTTCATCATGTTCAGGTCCATGAAGCCGTTGACGTTGCCGCCGGTGCGCATCGTGGTGACGCCGCCGGAGAGATAGAGGCGCGAGAAGCTCTCGCCGAGCTGCCCATACACGCCGGGCCCATTCGGGTAGTACAGGTGCTCGTGCACCATCACCAGCCCCGGAATGACGCTCTTGCCTGCGAGGTCGATCGTGTGCGCGCCCTGCGGCACGGTGGTCGTCGCCGCCGCGCCCATGGCCGTGATCATGCCGTTGGTAATGATCAGCGCCTGGGCATCGCGCGCCGCAGCGCCGGTGCCGTCGATCACGCGCACGTTGGTGAGGGCAATCACCGGCGCGTCGACCGAGACGTAGGCGCGGACCGCGTTCGACAGCGTCGGGCGTTGTTGGGCGACCAGCGGCGCCGACAACACGGCGACCGCCATCAGGATCAGCGAGCGTGAGACCTTCATTGAGGGACAGTGTATAGTGCCCGCCGAGGAGTTCGCCATGGCCACTCGAGCGCTTGCCCTGCTGTTCACGGTTGTCTTCGTCTCATCCGCGTTTGCCCAGGGTGGCGGAGGACGCGGCGGTCAGCGTCCGCCGTTAACGCCAGAGCAACAAGCCGAGCAAAAGCGCCGCGAAGCCGACACGGCCGTCGCCGATGGCGTGCGGCCCATCGACATGCTGGATTCCGTGTGGATGGAAGAGCTGTCGTGGATGGAAGTGCGCGACCAGATGAAGGCCGGCAAGACCATGGCGCTGCTCGGCACGGGTGGCGTGGAAAAGAACGGCCCCTACACCGCCACCGGCAAGCACAACTACGTGCTGCAAACGACGCTGGAGGCGATTGCCCGCAAGCACGGTCAGGCGCTGGTGGCGCCACTGATCACGTGGGAGCCCTGCAACCCGGATCGCGAAAACCTGACTCCGGGAACGTTCTGCGTCACGCAGGACACCTACAAGGCGCTGCTGCGTGATGCGATCACCAGCCTGAAGAGCATGGGCATCAAGGACATCGTGATGGTCGCCGACAGCGGCGGCAATCCGCCGGCGATGATCGAGGTCATGAACGAGCTGAACGCGAAGTGGAAGGGCAGCCCGGCGCGCGTGTTCTACATCCCCGAGTACTACGACGAGGATCGCTGGAGCTACGACTACATGAAGAAGACGCTGGGCATCACGCAGGTGCCAGACGTGCAGTCAGCGACCCGCTGGGACATTCACGACGACTATCACTATGAGGCGCTGGTCGCCGTGCAGGATCCCAAGCTCGTTCACGCCGAACAGCGAATCAAGGCGAAGAAGTTCAGCATCTACGGCGTGGAGATCGGCACGGTGGCGAAGCTGGTGGAAAACGGCAAGAAACTCGCCGACTACCGCGCAACGATCACCATCAACGCCATCAAGAAGGCGCAGGCCGCGTTCAAGGTGCCGTAGGTCACACCCTCGCACCTTTCGCACCCGCGCGCCTTACGCGCCGACTACTCCGGCAGCTCTTCGCTGCTTGGCTCGGGCAACCAGTAACTGGTAATCAGGCCCGCAAGATAGACGAAGGTGCCCACCATCGTCGCTGCGAAAGCGAGTCGCAGCGGCGGGGTGGCGCCCGGCGCGTAGGTAGCGAGTGTTGTGGTCACGAACGCGAAGCCCGTGCCCAGCATGCGGCCGCCGATGTTCGCGGCAAAGCCCTCACCGGTACCACGCAAGTGCGTCGGGTAGACGCGCGGCAGGTAGTTCCCCCAGAAACTTAATTGACCGACCGTGAAGACGCCGGCGAGGAACATGCCCCACTGCGTCAGCTCGAGGCTGTGCGTCGGCCCGTAGTAGAACACCAGCGGCATCACGATCAGGCCAGGAATCTGGAACGTGCGGATCAGGCGCTGCCGCGACAGGATGCGGAGGGCGAGCACCGCGAGCAGGAACCGGCCGACGAGGCCGCCGAACTCCTGGTAGGCCTGCGTAGCGCTGGCGGTTTGCTGAATCTGCGGCTGCGGCAGCGAGCGCACCTCTTCGATGCCGGGGACAATGCGCGGCATCTGCTGGATGGCGCCAAACGCCGCCCCGTAGGCGAAGGCAAACATCAATGTCGTGACGATCGTGGTGCGACGCAGTTCGGGGGTGAACAGCGCGGCAATCGACGGCCGACTCAGGGTGCCTGCGGCCTTCTTCTGCTGCCAGGCGGGAGACTCCGGCAGGAACGGCCGGATGAGGATCAGCGGCAATGCCGGGATCACGCCGGAGATCAGGGTGTAGCGCCAGGGGGAGTGGCCGCCGGCAATTTCCGGGAACGACGGGCCGTAGGTGACCGCGATGTAGTAGGCGCCGGTGACCATGATGCCGCCGATCGATGAAAACGCCTGCGTATACCCGAGCGCGGCTTCGCGCTGCTTGGCGTCCGGGAAGATCTCAGCGATCCACGCCACGGCCGCCACAAATTCGATGAATACCCCGATGTAGGTCGTCGAGCGCAGGAACAACAGCATCTCGATGCTGGTCGCAAACCCTGCGGCCATCGCCGAGAAGGCATACAGCAGGATCGACCACACCAGCACGCGGCGCCGGCCGAAGCGGTCGGTAAGGTAGCCGCCAATCAGGCCGAACGCGCCGCCCACAAGTGCCGGTACCCAGAAGAACAGGCCGGTCCAGACATTGAACTCCGGTGTGCCCGGCTTGAGTCCGGTCAACTCGCCGATGGCGGGACCGACAACCAGCGGCGCCATCAGGATTTCGTAGATGTCGAACGCGAAGCCAAGAGCGGCAATCGCGCAGATCAGCCACTGCAGGGG
>JAYQOO010000171.1:0-5745 GCA_038144855.1 Acidimicrobiia bacterium
GACATCGCCCATGAAGATCTCGGCCGGGTGCGCGTTGTACCAGAGGAAGCCATGGCTGGCGCCCACCAGAGCGCCGCAGAAGATCGTCAACTCCGCGGCAGGCTCGAAGCGCACCAGCAGGAGGTATTCGGCAAACACCCGGTGCCCGGTGACGTAGGCCAGCGCCGTGAACGCCGCGGCGGCGACGGCAAACGTGCTGATCGCCAGGCCATCGAGCCCATCGGTCAGGTTCACGGCGTTGCTCCAGGCGACGAGGAAAAACATCGCAAACGGCACGTACCACCAGCCAAGATCGGGAATCAGCTGTTTGAAGAACGGGAAGATCAGCCGGGTGTTGTAGAGGCTTTCGTTGGCCAGCCACATCAGCACCAGGCTGACCACCAGGCTGACAAGCAGCTGCAGCCCCATCTTGTAGCGCGGGCGCAGACCGCCGGACGAGCGGCGGGTAATCTTCAGGTAGTCGTCGAGGAATCCGATCGCGCCGAACGCGGCGGTGGCGAGCACGGCGCTCCACACGAACGGGTTCGTCAGGTCGGCCCACAGCAACGTCGGCACCAGCGCCGCCACCAGGATCAGCAGCCCGCCCATCGTCGGCGTGCCGGCCTTGGCGCGATGCGACTCGGGACCTTCCTGCCGGATCACCTGGCCGATCTGGAAGTCACGCAACCGGCGAATCAACCAGGGGCCCATCACCAGGCTGATGACGAGCGCGGTCATGCTCGCAGCCGCGGTGCGGAACGTGATGTAGCGCGCGACGTTGAAGACCGAGATCTCGTGGTAGAACGAGATGAGCAGGTGATACAGCATCAGCCGAACACCTCCGTCAGCTTCTCGACCACCAGGTCGGTGCGCGTGCCGCGCGAACCCTTGACCAACACGACATCACCCGACGCGACGTGATCCGCGATCACCGGTGCGGCATCGCTACTGGTGTCGAAGTGCACGACGTTGGCGCGCGGAAGGCCCGCTTCGATTGCGGCCTCACCCATCACGCGCGCCGGCTCGCCGCCGATGGTATAGAGCCTGCTCAACTTGCTGCCGGCGGCGGCGCGGCCGCAGTCGCGATGCAGCGACTCCGACAGTTCGCCAAGTTCGAGCATCTCGCCCAGCACGGCCACCCGCCGCGCCGCCCAGGCGCGCGCGACCACTTCAAGCGATCGCTGCAGCGCGGACGGGCTCGAGTTGTAGGAGTCGTCGATCACGGTGACGCCCTTGGGCAAGCGCAGCACCGCACCGCGACGGGACGACGGCTTGAGGTGCGAGGCGCGCTCGACGATGGCGTCGAGGGTCACACCCATCTCCAGGGCCACGGCGGTGCCGGCGAGCACATTCATCAGGTGACCGCGGCCGAGCAGCGGCACCTTGAGCGCGCGCGTGCCTGCGGCCGTGATCAGCTCCGCGCGGGTGCCATCCAGGCCCAGGTCTTCGACATCGACGGCGCGGACGTTCGCGGCGTCCGACAGGCCAAACGTCACGCTCCGCCCGGCAAACCCGGCGACACGCGCCATCACGCGGGCATCGTCCGCATTGGCCACGAGCAGGGTGCCGGTCGTGGCGCCCTCCATGATTTCCGCCTTGGCATCGGCAATGGCATCCGCCGATCCGAAGTGGCCGATGTGGGCTTCTCCAACGTTGGTCCACACGCGCACCTCCGGCGTCGCGACGTCGACCAGCGTCCGGATTTCGCCCGCGTGATTCATGCCCAGTTCCATCACCGCCACATCGGCCCCGTGCCGCAGCTCCAGTAACGAGAGCGGCAGCCCGAGGTGGTTGTTCAAGTTCCCCGCGTTCTTCACGACGCGGTGTTCGGAGCCGATCAGCTCCGCAATCGTGTCCTTCGTCGTCGTCTTGCCCGCGCTGCCGGTGATGGCCACCACCTTCGCGCCCGACTGCTTCCGGACGAACTTCGCAAGGTCCTGCAACGCTCGCGTTGTGTCCGCGACCTCGATCACAAACGCGTCGTTGTCGTCGCCCAACTCCACCGGCCGGCTGACCACCAGGCCGGCTGCCCTTCGCTTCGACGCGGCCTGGGCGAAGTCATGCCCGTCGCGCTTGGCGACGATCGCGAAGAACAAATCGCCCGACGCGAGCGTCCTCGAATCGATCGAAAAGCCGGTCACGTACCGTTCGTCGTCGCCGGTCACCAGCCGGCCGTGCATGGCCGCCGCGATCGTGCCCGCGGCCAGCGGTATGGGTGCGCCCACTAGGCGCCTTTCGTCCTGCGCTTCGCCAGCGCGGCTCGCGCGACTTCACCGTCGTCAAACGGCAACACGCGATCGCCGATCTGCTGGTACTTCTCGTGCCCCTTGCCGGCGATCAGCACCACGTCACCGGGTCCCGCGATCGACACCGCGCGTTCGATCGCGGCGGCGCGATCGACCAGCGACTCCACGACCGGCGTCCGCGACGGCGCCTGGCTGCCGGCGGGGATGCCGCGCTCGATTTCTTCGATGATTCGCGCCGGGTCTTCCGATCGCGGGTTGTCCGACGTGATCACCACCACGTCGCTGAGCCGGGCCGCGACCATGCCCATCAGCGGGCGCTTCGAACGGTCGCGATCGCCGCCGCAACCAAACACCGTGACGATGCGTCTGGCGGCAAGCGGACGCGCGGTCTCGAGCAGGTTGCGCAGCGCGTCGTCGGTGTGGGCGTAGTCGACAACCACCGTGACGTCATCAGCGGCCTGCGACACCACTTCGAATCGGCCCGGCACGCCGGCGAGGCCGGCAATGCCCTGCTCGATGGCGGCGATCGGGACGTCGAGCGCGGCAGCCGTCGAGGCCGCGGCGAGGATGTTGTAGACGTTGGGCCGGCCGACCAGTTTCGCGGCGATGCGGATCAGTCCCTTCGGCGAGCGAATCTCGAAGCGCAGGCCGGTGAGCGTCATCTCGATTGGCCCGGGCGTGTAGTCGGCCGCGACGTTGATCGCATAGGTGACCGGCCGCGACGCGATCTCCACCAGCGCGGCACCGCGAGGATCATCGAGGTTGATCACGCCGGGCGCGCCGGCCGGCAGCATCTCGAACAGGCGGCGCTTTGCAAGGAAGTAGGCCTCCATGTCTTCATGGAAGTCGAGGTGGTCGCGCGTCAGGTTGCTGAAGATGCCGGCCGCGAAGCGCATCCCGTCGACACGCTTCAACGCCAGCGCGTGCGACGACACTTCCATCACCGCTGACTTGCAGCCGTGCTGCAGCATTTCGCTGAGCAACTGCTGCACGTCCTGAGCTTCCGGCGTGGTGCGCGACGCCTCGCGATCTTCGCCGCCGATGCGGTAGGCGACGGTGCCGAGCATGCCGGCGTTCAGGCCGGCCGCGTCAAGGATCGCCGACAGCAGATACGCCGTCGTCGTCTTGCCGTTGGTGCCGGTGACACCGACGACCTGCATCCGGCGGCTGGGGTGATCGAAGAACCGGTCGGCCAGCAGCGCGAGCGACAGCCGCGCGTCGCTGACACCGAGCCACGGTATCGCGATCGATTCCGGACGCGTCGATTCCGACACGACCGCCGTGGCGCCGCGCAATGCCGCCTGCTCCGCGAATGCGACGCCGTCGGCGCGCTGACCTTTGAGCGCCACGAACACGGCGCCTGGCACGACGCGGCGCGAGTCATACGCGACCGCGGCGATCGGCGCATCGAGGCCGGTCGCCGGTGGCGGCGCCACCGACAGGTCGCGAAGCGTGTCGATCACATCGCCGAGGATCACCGGGGTTCTCCATTGGCGACGGCGCGCGGAAGGTGACTGCGCTCGAGCACGAGCGTGCAGGTGGCGCCCGCTTCGAACGGCGTGCCGGCCGGCGGGTTCTGATCGACCACCACGCCGCTACCCGACATGCGCGCGGTTAGCCCGAGGCGCGCCAGTTCGCGCACCGCTTCGCGCGCGCTCAGTCCGCGCAGGTCGGGAAGTCCGCCGTCGGCCATCGTGGCCGTCATTGCCACCACCGTTGGCTGGCCGACCGCGGACACCGGCGCGACGGGCGCCGTGTCGTTGCGCGCCACGATCACCGGCGGCGCCGGATTGATCGTCGGCGTGACGCCAAGATGACGCAGGCTGGCATCAGCGATGCGCTTCCAGATCGGCGCCGCGATCGCGCCGCCGGTGTCGCCGCCAACGCGCGGCGAGTCGAGCATCACGATGATGGTGAATCGCGGGTCGCGCGACGGCACGAAGCCGACAAACGAAACGTTCTGCTGCGACTGCGAGTAGCGGCCGTTGACCAGCTTGTCGGCGGTGCCGGTCTTGCCGGCCACGGTGTAGCTGACCAGCCGCGACCCCTTGCCGGTGCCGTCGGTCACAACCCGTTCCATGATCCCGGTCAGCGTCGCCGCCGTCTCCGGCAGGATTGCCTGTCGCACCGCCTTGGGCGCCACGACCGTGCGTTGCGTGCCCTTGATCACGGCGCGCACGACGTGTGGCTCATACAGCGTGCCGCCGTTGGCGACCGCGCTGGCCGCCGCCGCCATCTGCAGCGGTGTCACCGCGACCTGGTAGCCCATCGATACCGACGCCAGCGCGCTGTCGTTCAGCTTCGACGAGTCCCACACGATGCCGGGACTCTCTCCAGGAAAATCAGGGGACGATGCCCGGCCGAATCCGAAGCGGCGAATGTAGAGGCCCATGCGCTCGGCGCCGGTCTTGAGTCCAACCTTGATCGCACCAACGTTGCTCGACTTCACGATCACGTCGGTGAACGACAGCGGCCCGTAGTCGTGGCCCATGTCGGTAATGGCCTTGCGGCCGGGGAACTTGATCACGCCGCCCTGCGTGTCGATGATCTCGTCGGGCGTGACGACTTTCTCCTGCAGTGCCGCCGACGCGGTGACGAGCTTGAACGTCGAACCGGGTTCGTAGATGTCCTGGACGGCGCGATTGCGGCGCGCGGTCTCCGGCGCGTCGGCATACTCGTTGGGGTTGAACGTCGGATAGCTCGCCATCGCCAGGAGCTCGCCGGTGTGCGGATCCATCACCACCGCCGTGCCGCCATCAGCGCTGGACGCCTCGACGCCGGTGCGCACTTCGCGTTCGGCGATGTACTGCAGGTGCTCGTCGATGGTCAGCTCGATCGATCCACCAGCGGTCGGCGATTTCTCCAGGCGGCTGAAGACGTGGCGGCGGGCATCGGTCTGCACCAGCAGCTTGCCCTCGCGACCGCGCACGGTCTTGTCGTAGGTGGCTTCGAGCCCGCCGAGGCCGACGTTGTCGACCCCCACGTATCCCAGCAGGTGCGCGGCCAGTTCGCGATTCGGATAGAAGCGCTTGCTCTCCTTGCGAAACGCGATGCCGTCGAGTTGCAGCGCGGCGACGCGCTTGGCCTGCATCGGCGTCGCGCGGCGGCGCACGTAGACGAACGCGCGATTGGTGGCGAGCCGGTCTTTCAGCTCCTCGCGCATCTTCCTGGTGCAGTCGTCGAGCGCGCCGCAGATCGCCGCCGCGGTGCCGGCCGGATCGGCGATCTCGGTCGGCACGGCGTAGATGGTGTCGGCGTCGACGCTGTAGGCGAGCAGGCGGCCGTTACGGTCGAAAATTTCGCCGCGCTTCGCCGGCGCGGGCACGGTGCTCATCTGCTGCCGCTCGGCGCGCGCGACCAGGTCGGCGTGCTGCATGACCTGCAGCACCACCAGTCGCGATTCGATGGCCAGCGCCCACAGGCCAAGCACCGCCGCGGCCACCATGAGGCGGCTCTTCAGCGTCGTGCGCCAGTGAGGATCTAGCTGACCGGCCACGTTACCACCCCACTGTATTATACA
>JAYQOO010000172.1:0-5610 GCA_038144855.1 Acidimicrobiia bacterium
CCTCAAGGGCCGCCCCATACAGGCCGCACGGCTCGTCCGGCCACCGCGCCTCGGCGTCGGTGACGGCGCGCCTGAGCGCCGCGCGCCGACGCCCTAGATAGTTCGGCGTGGCCAGTCGATACGAATCCGTCGCCGCCACATAGCGATAGATCACGGTTGGCGTCGGTTGCTCGGCCATGCTACACCGCAGTTCCTCGGCAGCGGGGATATTCGGGGCAACGTCACACGTCACCAACTCCGGCACGCCATCCCCATCGAGATCCTCTAGGGCTATACAGAAGGCGCTGGACTCGTACGCGATCCGATGCACCGTGGGGGTCACGGAATAGATGACGACGTCCTCGCAGCAGTGATTGCCGCCGCTGTCTGAGCTGAGCACGATCTCGGGCACACCATCGCCCGTGATGTCGCGCCCGGTCAGCTCATTCACAAGGCCCCTCGGGCCGAACTCGTCGGAGGTAATGTCGAGCAGGCGTTGGCCATCACGAAACACCTGCACGCGGTCCCAGCGGTCCATATCCCAGTCGGCGTGGGGGCGCGAATCGTGGACGACGCGAAACGCGCCGAAGGCGCGCTCGGTGTGCGTCGGGGGCGCAGGCACATACGCCAGGACGGGGTCTCGTGGCACCGTGAGGCCGGCACTGGCGATGTAAGTGGGCGGCGCTGGTGCCAGAGGCAGGGCCTCGGGCCGTCCACAGCCAAGCGTGGCGAGAAGCAGATGGACGGCGATCAGCCCGCGACAGAGACCGAGGAGATAGGCCATAGGGATGCTATTTCCCTTCTACCGACCAGAATGCCATGCCACCATGACAGGCGGGGTCACTACGGCGCGGGCAAACCGAGATTTCTCGGTTCTTCGCTAGTGTTTAGTGCTGTTGCCGTGGTGGCACGCCACTGTGTTCCGGGACGGCACTCAGATGCGCCATCACCACAACTTCACGGCGCTAATGTCAATGGTGCAATGCCAAGATGGGCGAGACTAATCGCCGCGCCCACATCTACATTCCGCTCCACGGCGCGAAGGCCATCACCTTCCTGCGCCGCCGTCCCACCACCACTTAACCCAAAATGTAAATGCCCGATTACAAAATGGAAGCACACCGACCATCCCACCGAGCTGGTCAAAGCCATCGGGCGGGCCATCACAGGACGTAAAGATTAATCCGCTGCCTGGTTCTCCGAGACGCGAGTGTGCTCGCACAGACCGCGCATGACTTGTCGCTCTGGGGATTGGCTCCATCGCCGCTATCTGGACACCATATCCAGATGGACTTTGGGCCGAGCATGGCTGCCTCACGGCAGTCGTTTGGGACTGTGGCCTGCGCCCCGACCCGAAAAAGTCACCCCGGTGACTTTTTCGTCAAAAGTGGGATGTCCCACTTTTGGCGGTCGGTCGCCATTTGTTCTGTCGCCTCGGGGCTACGCAGAGGCGCGGGAAAAAATGGCGATGGTTTCTTGAAGGGGGACCCGCCTCACCATCATCGATGACGCCACGACCGAAGCGGTTGGCGATCGTGGCGGCGCGGGCCCTCAGCGTCTCCCACTGACGCTAATTCTCGATCAGCTCGCCATCGATCGCGGCTGACCTGCCGGGCATTTGTCGGACCAGCTGAAGCCTGAGAGAATGGCCCCTCGGCGACACGAGGGAGCCATGGAAAAGACGAGATTCACCGACGAGCAGATCTCCGCGAGGCCGATCAGCGGCCAGTGCCGGAGGTCGCGAAGAAGCACGGCGTGAGCGCGCAGACGATCTACGCGTGGCGGTAGCTTTTCGACAGCCTGGAGCCGGCGGACGTGCGACCTGCCACGATTCAATGACAAATACAAAGGCCTTTGGAGGATGACACTGATCGAACTGCCGTCCGAACTCATGGTGCCGATGCCGGAGTTGTTCTGGCACGAGAGCACCCTGCACGGTCAGGCGCATGTGACGCGGGTCATGATTCATGCGGCCAAGCTGGCGGCGGCGACCAACCAGCCGGACCATGCGCGCCGGCTCTGGGCCGCGGTGTTTCTCCACGACATCGCCAGAACCCACGACGGCACGTGCCATCGCCACGGCGCGGATGCTGCAGATCGCTTGCGAAAAGAAGCAGCCCTGCAGAGGCGGCTGGCCGAGGCCGGCCTCACCGAGGATGACTTTCCGGCTATCGAAGCGGCCGTGACGGCTCACTGCGCGCCAAAGGAAGTGCCACGCTCACACCCGCACTGGACGCTCACTGCGCTCCTGAAAGACGCAGATGGGCTCGATCGAGTCAGGCTAGGTGACCTTGATCCGTCACGCCTTCGCCATCCCGAGGCCAAGGTGATGGTGGCTTTTGCCCACCGCTTGTTCAACAAAACGGACGGAACGGTGGCACTCGGCCCGACGCATTTTTCCAGTATCGCGTCTGCCGTGGAGCTGATCGAGCGCCTCTGATGCCGTCGCGCCTTGGTCAGATGGAAAATGTCGGGACTGCGGCGATCATCTAAGAAAATTTATACCTCGTGATTCATCAGCGGCCAGAAAATGGTTGGGCGCACACTATGAACAGCGACTTGCGACGCGTGGTGCACGATCGGCTCGCGGCCGATGACCTTCTCAAGACACCATGGGCCAGCCTCGTCCTTGCCGCATGCGAGAGCGCCGAGGCCGTCGAGGCTCTTCTTGCCAACACGGTAGCGGACACGGTCGCTCCTGCCGCACCGCAGGCCGCGGCGCCCGCGGGTGCGTATCTAACCTCCCTTGGCGTCGAGGGCTTTCGCGGCATCGGGCCGAAGCAGAGCATCACACTCTCTCCAGGCCCGGGCCTAACCGTGATCGTCGGGCGGAACGGCTCTGGAAAGTCCAGCTTCGCAGAGGCGCTGGAGGTCCTACTCACCGGCGACAGCAAGCGCTGGTCGGATCGTTCGAAGATCTGGAAAGAAGGCTGGCGCAACCTGCATCAGGATCAGTCCGCAGCAGTTGAGGCTGAGTTCCAGCTCGAGGACGGAAGCAGAACGAAAGTGTCGTGCGCATGGCAGAAAGATGTCGCGCTCGACGACCAGGCCGTGATCGTGCAGCCAAAAGGCAAGACGAAGACCACGCTCGACGCCATCGGGTGGTCCAGCGCTCTGGTGTCTTTTCGGCCGTTTCTGTCCTACAACGAATTGGGCTCAATGCTCGACGAAGGCCCGTCAAAACTGTACGACGCGCTCTCGCTGGTCCTCGGCCTCGAAGATCTCGTCAACGCCCAGACCGTGCTGGCCGACGCACGACTGGCTCGGCAGAAGACTTTCCAGCTGGCAGACGACGCCCGAGAGGAATTCGTCGAACAACTAAAGACATTACTGGCTGACGACAGCGACGACCGCGCCAAGACGTGTCTCGACGCGCTCACGTCGAAGTCGTGGAGGCTTGACGCGATAGAAGCTGCGATCGGCGCCGGCGGCGCCGCGCCGGCCACCCAGGACGTGCACGTGCTGACTCGCGCCGTGGCACTTGACGCCGTCGACGCGCACGCCGTTGCCGAAATAGTGAAGGCGCTGCGAACGGCCGATCAGAAATTGAAGGACCTCGCCGTCGGAAATACAGAGCAGGCACGACAGGTGGTGGCGCTTCTGGAGGCGGCGCTGGCCATGCACGCCGCGCACGGAGATCAAGAATGCCCAGTGTGCGGCGGAAAGCCCGGCCTGACGAAGAAATGGGCGGACGCCACGCGCAAACAGATTGACCGCCTAAGAATAGCCGCCGCTGGCAGCGACGCTGCTCACAAAGAAGCCGAGACCGTTAGGCGACGGGCGGTCGAACTGCTGAGTGCGCCACCCAAGCTCCTGGCGCAGCTCTTCGACATCGGCGTGGAAGGTCTTGCTGACGCGCGCGGCGAGTGGCAGAAATGGCACGCTGGTGCAACCATCGGTGAACTCGCTCAACTGGCTGACCACATCGAGTCGCATCATGAAGCCTTCGAGGCCGCCATTGAGGCGCTGAAAGACGGCGCCGCCCGGGAGCTAAAGAGGCGAGAAGATCGCTGGCGCCCGATGGCGACCAACCTCGCTGGGTGGGTGGAGCTGGCGCGCAAGGCCCGCACCAGAGCCGAAGACCTGCCGCGCATCAAGGCGGCTGAGAAATGGCTCAAAGATGCCTCGGCCGACATCCGTAACCAACGCTTCGCCCCCATCGCCGACAAGGCAATGGCGACCTGGGAACACCTCCGGCAACAGAGCAACGTCACGCTCGGCAAGATCGAACTCGTCGGCCAGAAAACCACGAGAAAGGTCTCGCTCGATGTCACGGTCGACGGCGTCGCCGGCGCCGCGCTCGGCGTCATGAGCCAGGGCGAACTACATTCACTGGCGCTTAGCCTGTTTCTGCCGCGGGCGACACTTCCGGAAAGCCCGTTCCGCTTTGTGGTGATCGACGACCCGGTTCAATCCATGGATCCCACCCGCGTCGACGGCCTCGCTCGGGCGCTGGAAGAGACGGCAAAGACGCGACAGGTTATCGTGTTCACTCACGACGAGCGGTTGCCGGAGGCCGTGCGCCGGCTGCGAATCGCCTGCAAGACGCTGGCGGTCACCCGGCGGCCGAAGTCGGTAGTCGAAGTCCGCACTTCGCTCGATCCCATCAAGGCCAACATCGAAGACGCGCTTGCGCTTGTGCACACCACCGACCTTCCTGGGCCCGTGCTCCGTCGTATTGTGCCTGGCTACTGCCGCGCCGCCCTCGAGGCGGCGTTCATAGAAACAGTCCGACGCCGGATGTTGGCGGCTGGCCGGACTTCGGAGGAGATTGAGGAGGCACTGACGAGAGGCGCCAAGCTGACTCCGCTGGCAGCGCTAGCGTTCTTCGACGATCGCGAGAAGGGCGGCGAAGTGATGGCGCGCATCAACAAGTTCGGGGGATGGGCCGGCGATGCCTTCAAGCAATGTAACGAGGGTGCGCACAAAGAGTTCACCGGTGACCTGAAGCAGCTGATCAGGGACACCGAAAAACTCGCCGAGCGGGTAGTAGCGCTGTGACGTCTGCAACCATAGACCTTGCCTCGGCGGCGCGTGGCCTGCTCACGCGGCCCGACGCCGCAACCTCAGGTCTCTGGCCCCGAGCAACTGCATTGCTTGCCAGACAAGCCATTGAGAATACGCTTCGCGACCTGTGGCTTCTTCGCGCGCCTGGAGTCGAGAAGTGTCCGACCCGTGCTCAGCTACTCTGCCTACCTTATTTTGTCGGTAATGCGGCACTCGCCGAGCGGGTCTCATACGCGTGGGCCGCTCTCAGTCGGGCTTGCCATCAGCACCCGTACGAATTGCCTCCAACCGCCCCCGAATTGGCGACATGGCTCGAATTGGTGGAGGACTTCACGCGGGCTGTTGAGCAGCTGACCGGCTCGAGCAAGAGAACGGACCGCTAGCGCAAACAGGAGATTCGATTGGGGCTGAGAATTTTCCTGTCCGCGGCTGTCTTGAGCAGTAGAGCCCCCATCGCTAGGCGCTGGCACGCCACAAGCGAGGGAGCTTGACACGAATCCATGCATTGAGTTATGTTGATGTTGCTTTGGCGGCGCCGCCGCCGACGCCGCTGTTCATCCAGACGATCCGAGGGACGTGGCCCTATGACGATCACCAACCGGCTCCGAGTCGGTGGTAATGCCG
>JAYQOO010000173.1:0-5591 GCA_038144855.1 Acidimicrobiia bacterium
CCTGCCGTCCGGGCGCGCCCATCTGCCCTAATCGATTATCATTCGACCACCGGGCATCCTGCGCGCCCTCGCCTCCTCGCGCGTGTGATTAGTGCTGTCCGGCCGGCTTGACCGGTCGCTGTGCCCCGGGCGTCTTCTCGCGGATCTGGTTCCAGCGCTCAACCACGCGCCGCAACTCCTTGAACGGGTTTTCCTGGTCGTCCACCTGGAAGCGCAGCACGGTGTCGTTGTTCAGCCAGTTGCCGGCGCCCTTCTTCACGATCACCATGGACGCTGCCTGCATGCCGCGGGTGTCGCCACCTGCGGCCTGACCGGCATCCAGCGCCGCCATCAAACGCATTGACAGGTGTCCCTTGGTTTCTTCGAACGCCTTGATCATGTTGTCGACGACGGCCGGCCCCGCCAGGATGTTGCCCTGCGCGGCGGAGAACTTGCCCAGCTTCCCGCCTGCCCAGGTCGACGCCTTCGGACCGGTGAACGTGGCGGCTTCGCCCTTCAGGTTCATGACCGCGAACTGACGGCCCTGTTTCGTCCAGCGATCGGGCACGGGATCGGGATCGCTGTCCCAGATCGCCTTGATGATCGCGTCGGGCTTCATCCCGGCCTTCAGCAAGGCGATGCCCTGTGGGCCGTAGCTGACATCCACGATCGCCTGTGTCGCCACGATCCCGGCGTCGGCGTCCGCCGTAAGGACGCCCGTCAACGTGAACACGCGTGACTGCACCGCGCCACCGACTTCACCCGTCTCCGGGTCGTAGCCAAGGATTGAGAACGTCGCCACCGGGGGTGGCTCGTTCGGATCGTGAGTCTTTTGTTGCGCCTGAACAATCCGGCTGAAGCCGGACGCCGCAAAGAGAATTAGGAGCAGCCCAAGTGCCTTCTTCATTTCAATTCACCCCAGGTTGTTAACAACGCCGTCAACGCAATGATGGGAACCGCGTCGGCGCGAAGCGTCCGGCCGCCGAGCGACATCAGGATAGCGCCACAGTCGTGGGCGGCGGCCACTTCTGGCACCGTCCAGCCACCTTCCGGCCCCACGATCAGGTCGGCGGCAAATTTCCTCGGCACCGACTGCACGGGCACCACGTCGCCAAGCGCCGCAGACGGTTCCACGCACATCACTCGGGCCGCGTCGCTTCTGGCCTGCCAGTACCACTCGAGGGGCGTTGCATCGTGCACCGGCGGCACTACCGCCCGGCCGCACTGCTTCGCCGAGGCGACCGCAATCCGCTGCCAGCGGGCCACTCGCGAGCTCTTGGCCAGGGCCGACAGGCTGATCTCGGATCGCTCGCTGATGACCGGCTGGATGCTGGTCACGCCCAGCATCACCGCATCGCGGACGACGTCATCCAGCTTGTCGCCCTTGAGCACGCTGACGACAAGCGACAGGGCGATCTCGAGTTCGGGAGCCGGCTCGATCTCCTCGATCAGCCGTACGGCGGCGGACTTCTTGCCGACTTGCACGATTTCCGCGCGCCAGAGCGCGCCGTGGCCGTCGAAGACGTCCACTTCGTCACCGGCACCCAGCCGCAGCACGCGCGACAGGTGCTCAGCCTCATCCTCCGGCACCTCGACGAGCGCGGTCGTCGAATTTACGCCAGGCACATGGAAGCGCGGACGCACGCGGAGAGTATACTCATCTGCACAGAATGTTCTTTAGGGGACAGACAGTTGGGAAATACCGCATCCTCTCACCGTTAGGAAGCGGCGGCTTCGGCAGCGTCTATCTCGCGGAAGACACCTGGATCGACAAGAAAGTCGCCATCAAGGTTCCGCACCGCCAGAACCTCGATTTCGGCGAACTGGTCCACGAACCACGTCTGCTCGCTTCCCTCAGCCATCCCAACATCGTCACCGTTCTCACCGCCGAGAAGCAGGACGATGTGTTTTTCATCGTCATGGAGTACGTGCAGGGCGACACGCTCGAAGCGGTCATCGAGCGTGATGGCGTGCTTGACCTCAAAAAGGCCCTCGATTTCACCTGCCAGATCTGCAACGCGATGGACCACGCGCACAAGCAGGGCATCATCCATCGCGACCTGCGGCCCGGCAACGTGCTGGTCACCGACCAGGGCATGTGCAAGGTCGCCGACTTCGGCACGTCGCGCTTCCTCGAAATCGCCGCGCACGGCACCACGGTCATCGGCAGCCCGCCCTACATGGCGCCCGAGCAATTCCAGGGCAAGGCCGTCTTCGCCTCCGACATCTATTCGCTGGGCGTGACGATGTACCAGATGTTCACCGGCGTGTTGCCCTACAACACGCCAATGCCGGGCGACCTCGAGAAGCTGATGAAGGGCGAACTGGCGTCGCCGGCCAAGCTGAAAAACCCGAAGCTGCCAAAGGCCATCAACGACATCGTGATGAAGGCGATTGCCGCCGACATCCCCTCTCGCTATCAGCGCGCCTCGGATCTGCTCGATGCCGTGCTCGCCATTCGCCAGCCGGCACCGGCCTCGGTGAAGCGGCCATGGCGCCCGGCGCCCGTGGCGGCAAACGGCGCGACCGAGGACGTCCAGGATATCCAGGCACGCCTCAAGGCTCGCGAAAGCGTCCAGGCCCGCTTTTGCTGGAAGTGCGGCAAGGCCCTGCCCGCACGCGCCGACGTCTGTCCGTTCTGCTCTGAAAGGCAATAGCCATCTGCCAGTAGCTAGTAGCCAGTAGCCAGTAGCCAGACGCCGGTTTAGAATCGGTCATGGCATTCGCTGGAACTGGCAAGATCTGGATGAACGGCGCGCTGGTGGACTGGAAAGACGCCACCATTCACGTCGCCTCCCACGTTATTCACTACGGCACCGGCGCCTTTGAAGGGCTGCGCGCCTACGACTCCAAGCAGGGCACCAACGTCTTCCGGCTCGAGCCCCACATGCGCCGCATGCTCGACTCCTGCCGCGTGTACCGCATGGAGCCGAAGTGGTCGCAGGCCGAGCTCGAACAGGCCGTGCTCGACACCGTGCGCGTCAACGGCTTCAAGAGCTGCTACATCCGCCCGGTCATCTACCGCGGCTACGACTCGCTGACCCTCGACCCGCGGCCCTGCCCGGTCGACGCCGCCGTGATCGTCTGGGAATGGAACCAGATGATGGGCGCCGAAGCGCTGGAGAAAGGCATCGACGTCGGAGTCTCGTCGTGGACCCGTCTGGCGCCAAACACGCTGCCCGCCCTTGCCAAGGGCGCCGCCAACTACGCCAATTCAGCCCTGATCAAGATGCAGGCGATGCTCGACGGCTACGCCGATGCGGTCGCCCTCGACGAGAGCGGCCTGCTCAGCGAAGGCAGCGGCCAGAACCTGTTCCTGGTCCGCGACAATGTGATCTACACCCCTGGCATTGGTTCCTCGGTGCTGCAGGGCATCACCCGCGACACCGTGCTCACGCTCGCGAAGGACCTCGGCTTCGAGATCCGCGAAGGCTCGATCCCGCGCGAGTTCCTCTACATCGCCGATGAAGCGTTCTTCTGCGGCACTGCCGTCGAGATCACGCCGGTGCGCTCGTTCGACAAGATCGCGGTCGGTAACGGAAAGCGCGGCCCGATTACGGAAGCGTTGCAGGAGCGGTTCTTCGCCATCCTGCGCGGCGACCATCCCGACACGCACGGCTGGCTGACGCCGGTCGGCGCGTCCGCATAGCGCTGGGTCAGGCCCGGAAACTGCATAGGGGTTCATATGCACGTAAACGATCTGCTGAAGACGGCGGTTGAAAAGGGCGCGTCCGACCTGCACCTCAAGGTCGGCGGCTACCCCATGGCGCGCATCCACGGCCACCTCGCGCCGGTGAGCGAAGAGAAGCAGCTCGATCACGAGGATCTTGTCGAGATGGCGGCGTCGATCATGTCGACGGCGCAGCGCCAGAAGTTCAAGGACTCCCAGGAAGTCGACCTCGCCTACAGCGTCGCCGGCCTTGGCCGCTTCCGCTGCAACGTCTTCCAGCAGCGCGGCACGATCGGCATCGTGCTGCGCGTCATTCCCGTCAAGGTGATGAGCCTCGACGACCTGGGCCTGCCGCAGGTTCTGAAGACGATCGCCTCCGAAGAGCGCGGCCTGGTCCTCGTCACGGGCACGACGGGCAGCGGTAAGTCCACCTCGCTGGCGGCGATGATCGACCACATCAACGCCAACCGCACCGCGCACGTGATCACGATCGAAGACCCGATCGAATATCTCCACCGCGACCAGCGTTGCATCATCAACCAGCGCGAGATCGGCGTCGACACGCGATCGTTCGCCTATGCGCTGCGTAGCGCGCTGCGCCAGGACCCCGACGTCATCCTGGTCGGCGAAATGCGCGACATGGAAACGATCGAGACAGCCATGCATGCCGCCGAGACCGGTCACCTGGTCTTCTCGACGCTCCACACGCTCGACGCGACCGAGACCATCAACCGCATCATCTCGGTGTTTCCACCGCACCAGCAGAAGCAGATTCGCTTGCAGCTCGCCTCGGTGTTGAAAGCGGCGATAGCACAGCGCCTGATCCCCAAGACCGACGGCAACGGCCGCGTCCCCGGCGTCGAAGTGCTCGTCGCGACCCCGTTCATCAAGGACTGCATCGTCGACAAGGACAAGACGCACCTGATCGCCGGCGCGATCGCCCAGGGCACCTCGCAGTACGGCATGCAGACGTTCGACCAGTCGATCTTCAGCCTCTACTCGCGAGAGCTGATCACCTACGAAGAGGCGCTGCGCTGGGCCACCAACGTGGACGAGTTCAAGCTGAAGGTGCAGGGCATTTCGACGACAGCCGACGCATCGCGCGACCAGATGGCCGGGCAGCTCTTCGCCAAGCCGGGCGCAAAGCCGGCCGCACCTGCCCCACCCAAGCCGCCTGAAATCACGCGCTTCGGCTCGTAGGCGCGCTCCACGGACTCCAGGGCTCGAGAGTTGGTCCGCAAAGCGGTTCCGGGTTCGGATGCCTATCTGACGGCGCTCACCTGGCTGTCGGCGCGCGAGTTGTCCGAATCGCAGATCCGCACGCGCCTGCGACGGCGCGAGTTCAATCCAGACGATATCGACGCCGCCATCGGCCGCCTCAAGGCGGACGGCACCCTCAACGATGCCCGCGTCGCCATGGCGCTGGGACGCATGGAAAGCTCGATCAAGACCCGCGGCCGGGCCCGCGTGATGCAGAAGATCCGCCATGCCGGGATCGACGCCGACACCGCCGAAGACGCCGTTCGCCGCGTCTTCGAAGACGTCGACGAAGAGGACCTCCTCGCGCGCGCCCTCGAACGCCGCCTGCGCGGCGCGGCCATCAGCGACCTTGACGACAAGGCCCGCGCGCGGATCATCCGCGGCCTGGTGGGCCAGGGGTTCAGCTTCGATGCCGTCCTCAAGAAGCTACGGGTAAGATAGGGAGATGCACCCGCGGGAAATACGCTCCTCCTTCCTCAAGTACTTCGAACAGCACGGCCATCGCGTGGTCCCCAGCAGCCCGCTGCTGCCTGGAGACGATCCGACGCTGTTGTTCACCAACGCGGGCATGAACCAGTTCAAGGACGTGTTCCTGGGCCGCGAGAAACGCGACTACAACCGCGCCGCCACCTCCCAGAAGTGCATGCGCGTCAGCGGCAAGCACAACGACCTGGACAACGTC
>JAYQOO010000174.1:0-5586 GCA_038144855.1 Acidimicrobiia bacterium
CGCTACCCACTGCGCTACCTGGCCGAGTGCAGAGACTTCTGAGTATACCAAAACGGCCGCGAATGGCCACGAATCAGCCGGAATTTCGTCGTCCGCCCAGCACGAACCAGGCAATACCAACTCCCGCCACAGCGCCGGCGAGGACGTCGCTCGGCCAATGCACGCCGATGTAGATCCGAGACACGGCGACCAAGATCCCGAACGGCCACCAAATCCACCCCGACGTGGCAATGAGCCGGGACCCGGCCATTGCGCCCGCCATGGCCATCGCGGCATGGCCGGAAGGGAAGGAGCGGCTCACGGGCCTGGCGTCGATCACGACGATGCTGCTGTCGGCCTCGAAGGGCCTTTGGCGATCGAAGAGCGGCTTGAGCGTCAAATCAGCGACGGTCCAGGTCACGGCCACGACAAGCAACATGCGCCAGGCGTCGCGGCGCTTATCGGGAAAGACCATGGAAATGAGGGCGGTGATCCACCAGATGAAACCGGCGGCACCGAGGGCACTGGCAAGAAGCATCACGTCATCCAGCCACGGGCGTCGCAGCTGAATGACGTAATGCAGGAGAGAACTATCCAACTTGAGATCTAGACGGCCACCGCTTCGGGTGTTTCCTTCACCAGGCCGAGGGCCGCGCGAACCTTGAGCTCGATGGCCGAGCGCAGTTCGACGTTTTCCTTCAGGAACGTCTTGACGTTCTCTCGACCCTGCCCGAGGCGCTCACCACCGTAGGCGAACCACGCGCCGCTCTTTTCGATGATCTTGTGCTCGACGGCGATGTCGATCAGGTCGCCCTCGCGCGATACACCCTCGCCATACATGATGTCGAACTCGGCCTCGCGGAAGGGCGGGGCCATCTTGTTCTTCACCACCTTGATACGGGTGCGGTTGCCGACCACATCCTCGCCGTCCTTCAAGGCGCCAATACGGCGGATGTCGACACGGACCGAGGAATAGAACTTCAGCGCGCGGCCGCCGGTCGTGGTTTCGGGGTTGCCGAACATCACGCCGATTTTTTCGCGGAGCTGGTTGATGAAGATCAGCGAGCACTTCGACTTCGAGACCGCGCCGGTCAGCTTGCGCAGCGCCTGCGACATCAGGCGGGCCTGAAGACCCATCTGCGCTTCGCCCATTTCGCCCTCGATTTCGGCGCGGGGGACGAGTGCCGCCACTGAGTCGACCACGACTACATCCACGCTGTTCGAGCGGATGATCACTTCGACGATTTCGAGCGCCTGCTCGCCGTTATCCGGTTGCGAGACCAGCAGGTTGTCCAGGTCAACGCCAAGCTTCTTGGCGTAGACCGCGTCGAGGGCGTGTTCCGCGTCCACGAAGGCCGCCATGCCGCCCTTTTTCTGGGCTTCGGCAATGACCTGCAGCGCCAGGGTCGTCTTGCCAGAGGATTCTGGTCCGAAAATCTCAACCACGCGACCGCGTGGGAAACCGCCGATGCCCAGGGCGTAGTCGATGCTGATGGATCCCGTTGAAATGGATTCCACTGGAGCAACAATGTTGTTCTGGCCGAGGCGCATGATCGAGCCTTTGCCGAACTGCTTTTCGATTTGGCCTACGGCCGATTCCAGCGCCTTCAGGCGTTCCTGTCGTTCCTTTGCGTCTCGCACGTCTTCAATTTGTGGCATGTGAATGGGTCCTTTCCGGACGCGATTGATCCTAAAAACGCGCCAGGCGAAAGTCAAGCGTAAACCTGTGTAGTGACAGGTGAGTTCACGCCCATTTACAATGATTTAGGGGAATTGACCACTTTCGCCTGTTTAGGCCAGATATCTCAGTTTCTCCGGCTGATCTGGTTGACCACGCCTTGGAAAACTGCGTACGGTGGGTGGTGCCCAGTCCGATCGGTCACGCCCTCGGCGGCATCATCGTGGGCGAAGCGTTAGCCCCTGCCGCCCTGATCCTCTGCGCGACCGCGGGCGTACTTCCAGACATCGATTTCGCCTGGGGCGGTCACAACCGCGAGACGCACAGCATCGGCGCGGCGATCATTGCCGGCCTTCTTGTCCTGGCCTGGAAGCGATCCCCGAGGTTGGCGATGGCGGTCACGCTGTCATGGATGACCCACGTGCTGTTCGACTGGTTGGGATCAGACGACACGCCGCCCCTGGGCGTCATGGCGCTTTGGCCGCTCAATTCGAATTTCTACTTTGCGGATGCGTTCGTATTCGAGGCGATTTCGAGACGGTACTGGCTGGATAACTTCCTGACGCACAACGCGTGGGCCGTGATCAGTGAAGTCCTGATCCTCGGCCCACTCGTGGTGGTGGCTAGGCTAGTTCGATTGCGAGCGCAACGCCGTTCCCGCCGCCCAGGCACAGCGTAGCAACGCCACGCTTCAAGCCTCGATCCTTCAGCGCATAAATCAACGTCGTCAGGACACGCGCGCCCGAGGCGCCGATCGGGTGACCAAGGGCCACGGCGCCGCCGTTGACGTTGACTTTGGAGCCGTCGATACCGAGCTCGCTGATCACGGCCACCGCCTGCACCGCAAACGCCTCGTTCAGCTCGAGCAGGTCCACGTCGTTGATCGACCAGCCGGCCTTCTTCAGGACCTTGCGCGTGGCTTCGACCGGGGTCATCAGCAGCATCTTCGGCGCAAGGCCGCTCGTTGCCTGCGCGACGATGCGCGCCAGTGGCTTGGCGCCGAGCGCCGTCATCTTGTCTTCGGCCATCACCACGAGGGCAGCCGCTCCGTCATTCACTGGCGGCGCGTTGCCTGCGGTGACCGATCCGTCCTTCTTGAACGCGGGCTTCAGCTTGCCGAGCACCTCGGCGGTTGAATCGCCGCGCACGGATTCGTCGGCGCTGAACACGATCGGATCGCCCTTCTTCTGGGGAATCGTGACGGGGAAGATCTCTGCGTTGAACTTACCGGCCGCCTGCGCTGCGGCGGCCTTCTTGTGGCTCTCGGCCGAATACTGATCCTGCTGCTCGCGCGTCACCTTGTAGCTGTCCGCGACCAGCTCGCCGGCGTTGCCCATGTGCCAGTTTTCGAACGGGCACCACAGGCCGTCGTGAATCATCAGATCGACGACGGAGCCGTGTCCCATTCGCAGGCCTTCGCGCACCTTGGGCACGATGTAGGGGCAGTTGCTCATGGACTCCATGCCGCCCGCCACAGCAATGTCGATATCACCGGTCTTGATGCCCTGATCGGCGAGCATCACGGCCTTGAGACCCGAACCGCACACCTTGTTGATGGTGAGCGCCGCGACGTGCTCCTTCAGCCCGCCCTTGAGCGCGGCCTGGCGCGCGGGGGCCTGGCCCACGCCACCCGACACCACGTTGCCCATGATGCACTCGTCGACCACCGCGGGGTCGATCCCCGCGCGCACGACGGCTTCTCGCACCACCATCGCGCCGAGTTCCGGGGCGGTGAAATCCTTCAGGGTGCCGAGGAACTTGCCGGTCGGCACGCGGACAGCACTGACGATGAAAGCGTTACGCATCTTCGTATGAAATCCTTTTCACGGCGTTCTCGCCGAGATAGTGGGCGAGGCGAGATCGAATCAGGCCGACGGAATCGCGAACGGAATCCAGCCAGGCTTGTGACTCCCCGCGCACATACAGCGTCCCGTCGTCGGCGAGGCGCACACGCGTGGATTTGTCGACGGCGGGGCCCACGGCGAGGCGCCAGGCAAAGGCGACCTTGTCATCGCAGAGCGGCGCCTTGCGGATGATCTCCGCGAGAGCGGCCGGCATGAACTTGTTGGCCCGAATCACTCCAACTGAGGATAGCATTTGGCGACCCGGAGGGGACCTGATGCGGCGCTTGACGGCTGGGACGGCGGCACTTCTCGCTTTGGTAGGCACGATAACGGGGCACGGACAATCGTCCGCACCACCGTGGAATCTGGTCGCGAACACCATCGCCACGGATCTGCGCGGCGCCTACGATCTGGTGGCCACGGACCTCAACAAAGACGGCAAGGTCGACCTGCTTGCGGTCGCCACTGGAAACACCGACCTCGTGTGGTTCGAGAATCCCACCTGGACCCGGCACGTGATCGGCAACGAAGTGCGGGCGGGTATCAACGCGGCGGCGTTCGATACCGACAAGGACGGCATTCCCGAAGTCGTGGTGGCCAGCCGTTTCTCGACCACGCCGGCGAAGAGCCTCGGCACGTTGACGCTGTTCACGCACGGCGCGGACGTCAATGCGCCGTGGGCGGCGAAGGATATCGACGCCACGCCCGCAGCTCACCGTCTCCGATGGATTGACGCCGAGGGCAACGGCAAGAAGTTGCTGATCAATGCGCCGCTCGGCGGCGCGAAGGGGACGGCGCCGGACTATAAGGACCAGGCCTTTGTCTACGCCTACGATCCCGCCGACTGGAAGCGGCAGACGGTCACCGATGCTGAAGATGGCGTGATTCACGGCCTGTACGTCACGGACTGGGACGGCAAAGGGCGGGAGGCGCTGCTGACCTCGAGCTTTCTTGGCGTCCACATCCACCGCTACGCCAACGGCAAGTGGACGCGCACGCGCCTGATCGCTGGTAATGGTGAGCCGTGGCCGCAGAGCGGAGCGAGCGACGTCACCGCGCTCAAGATGAAGACTGGCCGCGTGCTCGCGACGCTCGAACCCTTTCACGGCAATTCCCAGCCGTACCGCGGCCTCGACCTCGCGGTCTACTCCGGCAAAGGGGATTCGTGGGGTGGTCGCAAGGTGCTCGACAACACGCTGGTCTACGGGCACACCCTGGCGGCTGCCGACTTCGACGGCGACGGCAATGACGAGATCGTTGCCGGCTATCGTGCTGAGCCTGGCGGCGTGAATATCTATCGCCGCGGTGTCGGCGACCAGTGGACCAGGTTCGTGCTCGACAACAACGCCATGCCGGGCAGCGGTTGCGCGGTCGCGGACTTCAACAACGACAAGCGCATGGACCTGGCATGCACCGGAGGCACCTCATTGAAGTGGTACGAAAATCAGCCTGCCAAGTAACGTAGGGCAGGACGTCAGTCCTCCCGCTTCGAAATGTTGATTCTTGCCAGCCGCTCACCGCGGCGCTCCGAACTGCTCACGGCTGCCGGCATCTCGTTCGAGGTGCTGGCGGCAGACATCGACGAAACGCCACACGCCAACGAGACGCCGGTCGCGTATGTCGAGCGGCTTGCGATTGAGAAGGCTCGCGCCGTGCTTGCCGTGCGTCCCGACGCCCGAGTGCTCGGTGCCGACACCACCGTCACGATCGACGGCGAGATCCTCGGCAAGCCAGTCAACGATGCTGACGCGGTGCGGATGCTGCGCCTGCTCAGCGGCAGGGTGCACGACGTGCACACCGGGGTCGCCGTCGCCAGCAGCGCCGGGGTGCGGTCAGCCGTCGACACCACGCGTGTCTGGTTCACGGCCATGACAGACGAAGACATCTCGTGGTACGTCGCGACGGGAGAGCCGGTGGATCGCGCCGGCGCATACGCGATACAGGGATTTGCGTCGCGTTTCATCGGAAGAATCGAAGGGTCGTACAGCAACGTTGTGGGGTTGCCGGTCGCTCTTGTGAGTAGTATTCTTAATGAGGGTTAACTCCCACATTATGAACAACAAAGCGTTCAAGGTCGGTCTGACG
>JAYQOO010000175.1:0-5386 GCA_038144855.1 Acidimicrobiia bacterium
GTTCTATAGAGCCCACACGTATCGAATGTACTCGCCCTGAAATCCGCGACGCTCATAGAGCCCGCGGGCGCGCGCGTTAGTGACCAGCGCGCTCAGCGTGAGGCGATCTGATTTCCTCTCGCGCGCCCACCGTTCGCACTGGTCAAGGAGAGCCGAGCCGACGCCCTTGCCCTCCGCCCACTTCTCGACGGCGAGCACCGAGAGGTGCGCGTGTGGGCGTTCATTGAAATAGTCGACGAGCGTGACGAGATAGGCGCAGCCGGCGGGCTTGCCATCGAGCTCGGCGATGTAGACATCCTCGTCGGGCTTCGGGTCGGTGAAGTAGCCCTCGAGCGCGCGGCGATCGCCCTCGATCAACTCGGGCTTGGTGCGGTGCGACGGCTGATCGAAACCGTCGACCAAGCGAGCCGCGAGCGCGGTGACGAAGTCACGATCACTCGCGACGGCCTTGCGAAGGGTGACGCTCACGCCAGAACCGCGGTTTTCTTTGCGTATTTCTTCTCGACGTAGTCATCCAGCAACTGCTGGAACGCCGCGGCGAGTTCGTCGTAGGTGCCCTTCAGCGTCGTGGCGTGCACGCCGTCGATGAACACCGGGCAGTTCGGCGCTTCGCCGGTGCCAGGCAGCGAGATGCCGATGTTGGCGGCCTTGGACTCGCCCGGTCCATTGACGACGCAACCCATGACGGCAAGCGTGAGCGTCTCGACGCCTTCGTATTTTTGCTTCCACGTCGGCATCTGTTCGCGGATGTAGCCTTGCACCGCCTCGGCCAGTTCCTGGAATGTGCTGCTGGTGGTACGGCCGCAGCCAGGGCACGCTGTGACACTTGGCGCAAAGGAGCGCAGGCCCATGGCCTGAAGGATTTCGCAGGCGGCGTAGACTTCTTCACGGCGATCGCCGCCGGGGCGTGGTGTCAGCGACACACGGATCGTGTCGCCAATGCCTTCGTTCAGCAGCACGCCGAGGGCCGATGCCGACCACACGAGTCCCTTGGTGCCCATGCCCGCTTCGGTCAGGCCAAGATGCAACGGCTGGTCCGTTTGTTTGGCGAGCGCCCGATAGACGTCGATCAAATGCCGGGGCCGCGACAGCTTGCACGAAATGATGATCTGGTCCTTGCGCAGGCCGGTCTCGAGCGCCAGTTCGGTGGACTGGATCGCCGACAGCACCATGCACTCGCTGATGATCTCGTCTGAGTCCTTGCCGAGGTTGCGGTCGGTGTTCTCCTGCATCTTCGCCGTCACCAGCTCTTGGTTGAGGGAGCCGCCGTTGACGCCAATGCGAACCGGCTTACCGTGTTCGATCGCAACCTGGCAGATGGTCGAGAACTGTTCGTCGCGGCGCTTGCCGGTGCCGACGTTGCCGGGATTGATGCGGTACTTGTCGAGCGCCTTCGCGCAATCGGGATAGCGCGTCAGCAGCAAGTGGCCGTTGTAGTGGAAGTCGCCGATCAGGGGAGCGGTGCAGCCGGCATCGAGCATGCGCTGCTTGATCTCGGGCACGGCCGCCGCGGCTTCGGGGAGGTTCACGGTGACGCGCACCATCTCCGAGCCGGCTTCCCACAGCTCGATGCACTGCTGCGCGGTGCCCTTCGCATCCGCGGTATCTGTCATCGTCATCGACTGCACGACGACCGGAGCGCCGCCGCCAACGATGACGTTTCCGACTTTGACGCCGACGGTGCGATGTCTGTTTCCCAGTTGAAGCATCTTCAGTCCCTACTCGTCTTCCTTCCACCCGTCCGCTTCCAGCGATCGCCTGATCTCGTCAGCCCTGAAGACCGCCAGATCCATGGTGTCGTAGTTCTCGGCGCGATCCATCTGATCGTTGGCGAAGAATGCGAGCGTGAAAGGCGGCCCGCCCGGCAGGATCACTGCCCGGGTGCGGTCCTTGGTCGCGGCCTTGAAGAGTCGCCACAACACCGTCGCCACCGCATCCATCCTCTGATTGTAACGGGGACTGACCCCATGCGTAATTGCCTGAGTGCCTAGCGTGAAAATGACGGGGCGGACTCGCGGGCCGAGGCGTAAAGCGCCACGAGCGTCGAGACCGTGCGGCGGCTCTCGGCGAGCGTCACGACTTGGGGCGCTCCATCGAGGACGCTGGCGATGAAATCTTCGACCTCGCGGACGAAGATCTCCGGCGAGCCCTTGACCTCGATCGTCTCGATCGTGCCGTTTCGTTCAAGCTCGAGCACTTCGATCGGACCTGGGCGGAACGGGTTGGGCACGGTCAAGCTGCCGTCACTGCCGAGGATCTCCAGCCACGTGCGATACGCGGCGCGAAAGCCCGCGTAGACGTTCGCAGTCGGACCATCATGGAAGCGCAGCAGGCCCATGAACTCTTCATCCACTCCGGACTCGTGCCAGTGAGCTGATCCGAACACCATCTTGGGTTCCTGGCTGCACAGCATCTGCGTGTAGGTGATCGGATAGCTGCCGACATCCCACAATGAGCCGCCGCCCAGGCCAGGTTGCAGGCGAATGTTCGCGCCTGGCTCGAGGGCGAACGTGAACCCCGACACGATCGCGCGCAGGGCGCCGATGGCGCCGTCATGGATCAGCGAGCCGACGCGAGAGGTCAGCGGTTCATGGCGATACATGAAGCCTTCCTCGACGATCACGTTGGCAGATGCCGCGGCCGTGGCAAGGCGGTCGATGTCTTCGGCCGACAGCGCGATGGGCTTCTCGCACAATACGTGCTTGCCGGCCGCAATTGCCGCCAGCGTCCACGGCACGTGATCGGTGTTCGGCAGCGGGATGTAGACCGCGTCGATGTCCGGGCTGTCGAGCAGGGCCTGGTATCCGCCGACCGCGCGCGGGATGGACCATTCGCGTGCGTAGGCCTCGGCACGATCGCGGTCGCGGCTCGCGATTGCGACCAGCTCGCTGCGTGCGGCCAGCCGCATGGCGGGAATCACCCTGCGGTTGATCCGAGCCGTCCCAAGAATGCCCCAGCGAACCGTCATCGGCAGCTATGAGTTCTTCAGCCTGGCAATCATCTGGCGGTTGAATTCCTCGGACTGGCCGCGCGGAATCGACAGCGTTTTCCAGCCGGGCCCCTGGAAATGCTTGGCGAGTAGCAGGATCTGGTACGCATGGCCGGAGTAGTGCGCCACCTGGCGCGAGATGGCCTTGTAGACGGTGGGCGGCTCGCTGCGTATGTGAACCGTGCGCTGCAGATCGTCGTCGGTCAGCGGCGTGAGCGCGTCGAACACGCACTGCCAGCCATGCTCCCATTCCGCCAGCAGGTCGGCGCGCGACTGATGGGGATCTTCGAACTCACCGTCACGCTTGCGGTCTGGCTTCTCGCCATCGCTGGTCAGGAAATCCACCCAGCGTGAGCGCATGTTGCCGGCCATGTGCCGCATCAACACGGCGACGCTGTTGGCGTCGGTATCGAGGGTCTTGTGCAACTGTTCGTCGGTGAGCTGCTCGATCGACTTGTCTGCGAGCTTCTTGGCCTTCTGGAACTCGTCGATCACGACCGACAGGATGGGAGAGGTGGATGCGTTAGCCATGTTCAATCATCAGCAAGGCGATCGACACCGCTGCGAGCCCCCAGGCGGCAGCCGTGACATCGCGAGTCCGTCCCGCGACCACGTGCAGCGCGGCATGCAGGATGAACCCCCAGAGAATACCTTGCGTGATGGAAAAGGTGAGCGGAATCAGGATCAGCGTCGCAAACGCCGGCACCGCGATCTCGAGTCGATCGAACGGCACCGTGGCCACCGATTGAAACATCGTCACGCCGACGAGGATCAACACTGCTGAGGTGGCGTAGGGCGGCACAGCCGCCGCGATCGGCGCGATGAACAAGCAGGGCAGGAAACAGCAGGCGGTGATGATGGCGCTGGTGCCAGTTCGGCCGCCCATCTTGATGCCCGCCACGCTTTCCACGTACGCCGTGCCGGCGGAACTGCCGAACAGCCCTGCGCCAAGTGTCGCGAACGCATCCACGATCAGCCCCTGCCTGAGGTTCTTGGGCGCGCCGCGCTCGTCCGTCAGTTTCGCCGCGTGCGACACGCCGATGAACGTCGACAACGAGTCGAACAGATCGGTCAGCATCACGGTCACCAATGCCGGCAGCAACGACAACTGCAGTGCGCCCCACGCATCCAGTTTCAGGAACACGCTTGAGAAGTCCGGCGCACTCAGCCAGGCAGCCGGCGGCGACACGTAGCCGCCGATCCACGCTCCCGCCGTCACCAGCGCGATGCCCGCGAGGAAGGCAAACGGACTGTCGCGGCGGCTCAGGAAGACGCTGACCAGCAGCGCGACCAGCGTAAAGGCCGCACGATGATCGAGCGGCCCGACACCGACCATGGTGGCCGGATTCGCGGCGACGAAGCCGCCATTCTGCAAGCCGATGAACGTCAGCCAGGCCGATGCCGGCGGCGGTTGCCGATCGGAGTGGGAGCGGAATCGCCACGGCCATCCGCTCGCGCAGCGGCGTCAGAGACACCAGCAGGAACGCCACTCCGGCCCAGAACGTGATGCCGAGCGCGACCGGCCACGATACGCCGCCGTTGATGATCAAGGTGTAGGTGAAGAACGCGTTGAGCCCCATGCCAGGCGCGACGCCGTAGGGGAGCCTGGCGTAGAGGCCCATCAACAGCGTCATGGTGAAGCACACCATGACGGTCGCCGTGAGCGCGCCGCTGAACGGGATGCCGGTTCCCGCTGTCGACAGGATCGCGGGGTTCACCACCACGATGTACGACATCGTCAAGAACGTCGTGATGCCGGCGGCGAGATCCCGGGAGAAGGGTCCCGTGCCAGCGGTGCGTGCAGAGCCTGCAGGGCCGAAGGACACGCGCTAGAAGGATCTCGCGAAGAGTTCGGTGATCGCCCTGCGCGCGTTTGGCATCAGCATGCGTGTGCCGGTGCCGGTGAAGTGGACGTGCCGGATCACCGGCTGCTCGTCGCCGATCCGCTCCACCCACTGTGCGCGCTCGCCGTCCCACTGGTACCAGTTGTTGTGATCCTGGTCGTAGACAAACAGCTGCTTGTTGCAGAGCTTCGCAAACTCCGCACCCCAACCGGTGCCGCCGCGAACGGTGTCGTCCTGCTGAATGGTGCCGACGACGTAGATCTCCTGGCCGCTGTTGATTTGATACCAGATGCTTTGCAGGATCTTGCGGAAGGTCGGCGTGTCTGGATAGCGGCGGTGCATCAAGCGCGACACGTATGTCAGGCTGACTTCGCCGGCGGCCAATTCTTCGTGGTTGAGAATGCGAAGCCCGCGCGTGCGCGCGGGCTTGTGACCGTCAAAGGAGAAATTGACTTCCTCGATACCGAACTGTTCGGCGCAGGCGCCGAAGGCGTCTTCGGCGCCGACGGCGCCGCCGCTGAACAGGATGACGTCTTCGCGCTTCATCGCGGGA
>JAYQOO010000176.1:0-5283 GCA_038144855.1 Acidimicrobiia bacterium
GGGGCGTCCCCCCCGGCGGCCCCCCACGCCGCCCCCGCCGATCGAATACAAAAAGATGGGACTCGAGGCCAGGTCGACGTACTGGTGTCCGAGGTGCCAGCGGATCAGTCAACCGTCGACAGTCGGCGGTTAAGAGTTGTCAGTCAACAGTCATCAGTTGAGTCGGGTAGTCATCAGTCCGGACTGAAGACTGTTGACCAGACTGACGACTGTTGACTGGACTGAAGACTGTTGACTGACAACTCTTAACTGCCGATTCTCGACTGATGACTGTAGATATTGAAGTTCGATCCCCGAACGAAGCCGCACAGCGTGATGCCGGCCTCGGCGGCTAGGCCGATCGCCAGGCTCGACGGCGCCGAAACGGCGGCGATGATCGGGATGCCGGCGAGCAGGGCCTTCTGGACCAGTTCGAACGACGTGCGTCCTGAGACCAGCAGGATCGACTGATCAAGCGGGTGCGTGCCCGCCAGCAGGGTGCGGCCGACGATCTTGTCGACCGCGTTGTGCCTGCCGACATCCTCGGCGGACAGCTGCAGCGTGCCGTCACGGTCGAACAGGCCGGCGGCATGCAGGCCTCCCGTCGACTCGAACACCGCCTGCGTCGACCGCAGGCGATCGGGGAGCGACGCGATCACCTCGGCGCTGACCGTCCACTCGCCTTTCACCGCCGCCACCCGCGCCTGCAGCGACTCGATCGTCCTCCGTCCGCACAGGCCGCACGACGCGGTCATCATCACCTGGCGCCGCTCACCGAGACGCGATCCCAGGCGATCCACGGCGGCTCCGGTGACGGTGACGTTGATGGTGTTGTCGCGGCCCTCGTCGGTGAAGTCGGCGCAATATTCGATGGTGCCGATCTCATCGGCGGAATGAATGACGTCTTCGGCGAGCAGAAACCCGGCCGCCAGATCGCGATCGGCGCCGGGCGTCCGCATGATCACCGCAAAGCTCGCGCCGTTGACGCGGACTTCCATCGGCTCTTCAACCGCCACGCAGTCACGCTCCGGCGCGGACTGGCCGCGCCGGATTACGCTGACCTCGCGGATGCCGGGAGACTCGGGCGCCTTCGTCACTCAGGCGATTGTATTAGGAGTGGCCCTCGGATGCAGGCTGGCCTTTGTTGACCAACAGCGACGCCACGATCGAGCCGCCGACCAGCGTGGCAATGATGCCCAGCGACCAGACGATCGGGAAGTGACCGCCGTAGAGCGGATTCAGCCAGACCATCTTCAGGCCGATGAACACCAGCACGCCGGCCAGCCCGAAGCGCAGCAGCGAGAACCTCGCCACCGCCGCCGCCAGCAGGAAATACAGCGACCGCAGTCCAAGGATCGCGAACACGTTGGAGGTGAAGACGATCAGCGGTTCTTTGGTCAGCGCGAAGATTGCCGGCACCGAGTCAATCGCGAAGACGATGTCACTCATCTCGATCGCCATCAGCGCGAGAAACAGCGGTGTGGCGTGCAGGTGACCGTTGATGCGGGTGAAGAAGCTCTTGCCGTGGAACTCCGGCGTGATCGGCACCAGTCGCTTGGTGAGCAGGACCAGCGGGTTCTTGTCCGGAGAGGCCTGGGCGGCGTCGTGCCACACCATGCGTACGCCGGTCAACATCAGCAAGGCGCCGAACACGACGACCACCGCGTGATACGACAGCAGCACCGAGCCCAGCGCGATGAAGATCGCGCGAAACACCAGCGCGCCGAGGATGCCGTAGAACAGCACGCGGTGCTGCAGGTGCGCCGGCACCGAGAAGAACGAGAAGATCACGACGAACACGAACATGTTGTCGACCGACAACGTGTATTCGACGACGTAACCGGCGAGAAACTGCAGCGCGAGATCTTTGCCGACCTCCGGGGAAAACGTCCCGGACGCGTACTGGTAGAACAGAAAGTTGAAGGTCAGCGCCAGGCCGACCCAGACGGCGCTCCAGCGCGCCGCTTCCTGCGCGCTGACCGTGTGAGCCTTGCGATGGAAGATGCCAAGATCGACCGCGAGCATCAGCACCACGAACAGCGTGAAGCCGAGATAGAACCACCAGTAGTCCGCAAACGGAAACAACGTCACACCATCCAACCTACGCGGCCGCCCCCGCACGGCTTCCATAGATATTTCCGCGACGACCATTCGATTCGCCCGATGCAAATCAGGTAGGATTTCGTGATGGCAGCCACGTACTCATTCGACGTCACCTCCACGATCGAAATGCCGGAGGTCGACAACGCCGTAAACCAGGCGCGCAAGGAGATCGGCCAGCGCTTCGACTTCAAGGGCTCGATCGCCACGATCGAACTCGATCAGAAGGCCAACACGCTGACGTTGACGACCGAGGACAACTTCAAGCTGGAATCGGTGTGGGACGTGTTGCAGACGCGATTGATCAAGCGCAACGTGCCGGTCAAGAACATGAAGCGCGGCGACCTCATCCCGTCATCGGGCAGCTCCGTCAAGCAGGTGATCACGCTGCAGCAGGGCATTCCGATCGACGCGGCCAAGGACATCGTGAAACACCTCAAGGACCTCAAGAAGAAGGTGCAGACGTCGATCCAGGGCGAGCAGGTCCGGGTCAGCTCATCGTCGAAGGACGAGTTGCAGGACGCGATGGGCGCGTTGCGCGCCAAGGATTTTGGAGTGGCGCTTCAGTTTGGCAACTACCGGTAGACGGGCCGTCGCGAAGACGCGGCGGCGCGGTCAGGTGTCCGGATCCGCCAACCTCGTCTCGCTCGAGCGTGCGCTGTCGAAGCTCGGACTGGCCAGCCGGTCCGAAGCCCACGCCCTGATCGCCGACGGCCGCGTCGCCGTCGACGGGCACACCGTCCTCAATCCGGCGCATCGGGTCACGCCCGAGCGCATCACGATCACGGTCGACGGACAGGCGCGCAGGGCCTCGTCGACCTTCACGCTGATCCTGCACAAGCCGCGCGGCTACCTGACGACGCGGTCGGACCCCGAGGGGCGCAAAACGGTCTACGACCTGCTTGGTGACGTGCCGGCCCGCGTGGTTCCGGTCGGGCGCCTCGACCTTGCCACGAGCGGGTTGCTGATCTTCACCACCGACACGCAGTTGGCCAACTGGCTGACCGACCCGCGATCGTCGATCCCGCGGGTGTATCTGGTCACCGTCGAAGGCCGCGTCACCGCCGAGACGGCCGCCACGCTGACACGAGGAATCACTGCCGACGGCGAGCGGTTGGCCGCGACGCACGCCACGGTCCGCAAGGCCTCAACACGCGAGAGTCACCTCGTCGTCACGCTCGAGGAAGGCAAGAATCGCGAAGTGCGACGGTTGATGGGAGCGGTCGGGCACCCCGTCACACAACTGCGGCGCGTTCAGTTCGGGGGCTTGGCGCTCGACGACCTTGCACCCGGAAAGTGGCGCGAGCTGTCCGCGGAGGAACTGCGAGCGGCCTTCCCTGCCTATCGGCCGAGAAGCCGGGCGCCGAGGCCGAAATAGAGCACCAGCGTCACAATGTCTGCCGACGCCAGTACCACTGGACCCGCGGCAATGCGCGGATCGGCTTTGAACACGCGCAGCGCAGACGGAATGGCGACCCCGAGCAGGCAGGCGATCAGCATCGAAACCGTGATCGCGACAAAGATCGACGCGGCGACCATGGCCTGTCCCCGCCAGACGACGACCACCAGGCCGACCAGCACCGCGCACCCGAACGCCAGCAAGGTCGCGGTCTTGAACTCTTTCCACAACGATTCGAGCAGCCGCTTCCAGACGATCGGACCATCCGTCAGGTTCTGGAGCGTGAGGGTCAGCGCCTGCATGCTCACGCTTTCGCCCAACGCCAGTACGATCGGAATGAACAGCGACAGCACCACCACTTCCTGCAACAGGTGCTCGAATCGGCTGGCAATGAGCGCCGCAATCAGCCCGCCGCCGATGTTGCACAACAGCCACGGAAAGCGGTCGCGGAACGCCATCCACGGCCCGGCCTGTGCGGTCGCGTGGACGCCAATCAGCTGGAAGATGTCGTCGTAGGTCCGCTTGGCAAGATCGATCACTTCGTCGGTGAACAGGTTCACGTCGACCACGCCCACCAATTGCCCTGAACCGTTGACGACGGGAAACGCCAGCAGGCGCCGGGTCGCGAAGTACTCGCTCGCAATCAGTACCGTTGCCCAGTCGGGAATGGCCACCACGTTGTCGAGCATGATGTCGGCAATGTTCTTGTCGGGCGCCGCCGTCAGCAACCGGCGGCCGGGCACGACGCCCACGAGTTTGTCTTCCTCACCAACCACGTAGAAATACGCAATCGAGGCGGCGCTGGCGTGGGCGCGGATGTAGGTGTGCGCCTCGGCCACCGTCTGCTCCGGCCTCAAGACCACCTGGGGAGGCCTCGCGAGCGGCAGAATGGGTTCGTGGAGCTGAGACGAGGACAGAGGGGCGACGGACATCGCCCCTAACGATAGTTCGAAGGTTGAGGCGGATTAAAGAAAGAAGTCCGGCATCAGCTCGGATTCATCGACACCGGGCTGGCGATAGCGCGAAAAGTCGGTCACGCCCGCGCTTCGCAGCAGCTCGTCGTCGAGATAGAAACGCCCGGTGCTCTTGCGAGCCGGCTGCGTCAGGATCCAATGAGCCGCGTCCGCCATGATTTCCGGACTGCGCGTGATGCGTCGCGTCTGCTGCCCGGCAATAAGGCGAATGGCTTCCGTGTCGATACCGGTCCGGGGCCACAGGGCGTTAACCGAAATGCCCAGCGGGCGAAATTCTTCTGCCATGCCGAGCACACACATCGACATGCCGTACTTCGCCATGGTGTAGGCGACGTGCGGCGCAAACCAGCGCGGCGTCAGCGTCGAGTACAGCGGCGGCGAGATGTTCAGGACGTGTGGGTTGGCCGCCTTGGCCAGGTGCGGCACGCACTTCTGCGTACAGAGGAAGGTGCCCCTGGTGTTGACCTCGTGCATCAGGTCGAACCGCTTCATCGGCGTGTCGAGTGTGCCGGTGAGGCTGATCGCCGAGGCGTTGTTCACCAGGATATCGATACCTCCGAACCGCGCCACCGCCGCGGCCACGGCGGCGTCGCCCTGGTCTTCCTCGCGGATATCCGTCGCAATCGCCAGCGCTTTTCCGCCCGCACGCTCGACGTCTTCCGCTGCCGTGAAGATCGTCCCGGGCAATTTCGGATGCGGACGGGTGGTCTTGGCGGCGATCACGATGTTGGCGCCGTCGGCGGCTGCCCGCATCGCGATCGCATGCCCGATGCCGCGTGATGCACCGGTGATGAACAGCGTCTTGTCCTTCAGCATGTTGGTGTCCAAGGA
>JAYQOO010000177.1:0-5249 GCA_038144855.1 Acidimicrobiia bacterium
GTTCTGGAGCGTCCCGGAGCGTGACTGCTCCGGGACGCACTGCCTTTGCATCTGCTCTTCGCCTTCCTGGTGTTGCTGGCGCAGGCCCCCACGGCCATCCCTGCGCAAGTCGCCCCGCCACAAAAGACGACGCCTCCGAAGCCGGTTGTCCAGCCGTCGCCTGATCCGGCGTCGACGCATTTCCTGACAGAGGCCGGGATCGTCCTGGTGACGATCAAGCCGACTGCGCTGGCTGACTACGAACTGGCGATCCGTACGCTTCAAGAGGCGATGGCGACGTCGGATGATCCCGTGAAGTCGGTGGCCGCCAGGGGCTGGCGGGTGTTCAAGTCGACGGAGAACGACTCCAAGGGGAATCACCTCTACGTGCACGTGATGCTGCCGGCCGTGGTGGGTTTTGATTACCGGCCGTCGTTGCTGCTCGACGAGTTGGTCAAGGAACTTGCGCCGGAATTGCTGTCGAAATACCAGGACGCATTCGCGGTGCCGCCAACGCGGCTCAATCTCACTGAGTTGGCCAACATGTCGGTCGCGCCTGCGCCTTTGCCTCCGCCTGGTCCGAAGAAGCCTGGCGGACGTTAGCTGGCCCGATCCCGACGGTTAGAATTTCAGATTCCCGCCGACGTAGAAACGCTGATACACATCGTGGATCGGCGTGCCCTGCAGCTTGAAAATTCGATAGTCCGCTCGCACGCGAATCGGGCCCACCAGCTTGATTTTGACGCCGGCGCCGATGTTGGTGCCGAGGTGGGTTTCCTGCGCGGCGCCGAGCGTCTCCCGGAAACCCTGGGCGCCCACCGTCCCGTACAGCTGCACTTTGTCAGTGGGGGTCTGCGCGAGCACATTCCCCGAATAGGTCGCGAGGCCCGGCGAACGGTCCGCGACATCTTCAGAGATCTTGGCAACCTCGAACTCAAAGCCAACAATCAAGAACCCGGCCCCAACCGAGAGGCCTCTCACCGCATGGCGTGCCGGGGTGGGAGATAGCCCGAGGAATGCGGTGATGTCCGCTTGCGCAGGGGCCGCCGTGGCGGCAAGAAATGCACAGGCGAGCACAAACGTTGCGGCAAACGTTCGGGTTGGTGTGGCAAAGCCAGTCATGTGTCCTCCGGTGCTATAATCCACCACGTTACTGCAATCTGCAGGCCATCCCAAAGGGCATGGAATTCGCAGTAGAGGCGGACATCGCGCACATCAGTGTCCGTAGGAGGATACATAGATGGTTCCCCGAACCTGGATCGCCCGGCTGGCTCTCGTGCTTGCACTGCCCGCGGCTTTGCACGCGGACACGCTGTTTCTTCGCGACGGCTCGCGCGTGCAGGGCGAATTGATCGCGATTCGAAATGGCCAGATCGAGTTCGAGGAGCGGCGTGGATTCGGCGGTGGGCGGACGTTGCGCTTCGATCGTGATGAGGTCGATCGCATCGAGTTCGAAAATCGCCGTTACGGCGGCGGCAACAGCAATAACAACAGCAACAACTTCGGCGGCCGTCCGTCCGGCATGCGCGAGAGGCAGACGATCGTGAGTGCCGACGTGGCATGGAACGACAGCGGCGTCGACGTGCGCGCCGGTCAGACGGTGTATTTCGAGGCCCAGGGGCGCGTGCGGTGGGGCCGCGACCGCCAGGACGGGCCAGCGGGCGAGCGCAATTCGCCGTCGAATCCGAATCGGCCGATGGGCAACCGCAATGCCGCCGCACTGATCGGGCGTATCGGCGACGACCTGTTCTTTATTGGCGACGAGGCCGGCCCGATGCGCATGCGCTCCAGCGGCCGCCTGTTCATGGGCGTGAACGACGACGTCCTGACGGATAACTCCGGGAATTTCAGGGTGGTCGTTTATTATTAAGAGGTGAACTTTTCGCTGACCGACGAGCAGCACCTCCTTCGCAAGAGCGTTCGCGAATTTGCCGAGACCGAGATTCGTCCCAACGTCATGACGTGGGACGAGTCTCAACATTTCCCCAAAGAACTCCTGCCGAAACTTGGTGAGCTGGGCCTGATGGGCATCCAGTTTCCCGAGGCGCTGGGAGGCGCCGCCATGAGCGCCGTCGACTACTGCATCTGCATCGAGGAGATCGCCCGGGTCGATCCAAGCGTCGCGCTCTCGGTGGCCGCGCATAACGGGCTCGGCGCCGCACACATCTCGATGTTTGGCAGCGACGCACAGCGGCAGAAATACCTCGTGCCGCTCGCCAAGGGGGAGACCCTGGCGGCGTGGGGGCTGACCGAACCCAACTCGGGTAGTGACGCTGTGGCGATGCGGACCGCTGCCGTACGGGACGGCGATTCGTGGGTATTGAACGGTTCGAAGATGTTCATTACACACGGCACGTCCGCCGACACGCTGGTGATCATGGCGGTGACGAACCGGACCAAGGGCTCCAAAGGCATCTCGGCGTTCATCGTCGAACGCGGCACGCCTGGCCTGCTCGCCGGCAAGAAGGAAGACAAGCTCGGGATGCGCGCGAGCGAAACCACGGAAGTGATCCTGCAGAATTGCCGCATCCCTGCCGCGCAGCTCATTGGCGAGGAAGGTCAGGGGTTCATCCAAACGCTGCAGGTGCTCGACGCCGGACGGATCGGCATCGCGGCGCTGGCGGTGGGACTCGCGCAGGGCGCGTTCGAAGCCGCATCCCGCTACACCTCGGAGCGTAAGCAGTTCGGCCGCGCGATTGGATCGTTGCCGTCGATCAAGGAGCGTCTCGCGCAGCATGGCTCCGAAGTCGAGGCGGCGCGGCTGCTGACCTACCGCGCGGCATGGCTGAAGGACCAAGGCCGGCGCATGACGCTCGAGTCCGCCATGGCGAAGCTGTTCTCGAGCGAAATTGCCGTCCGCGCGGCCGAAGACGGCGTGCAGATGCACGGTGGGTACGGCTTCGTGAAGGACTATCCGGCGGAGAAGTTCCTCCGCGATGTGAAGCTGCTGACGATCGGCGAGGGCACAAGCGAAGTGCAGCGGCTGGTCATCGCGCGGCAACTGCTGGCGGCGTGACGCTCGCTGATCGCGTGCGGTCTGGCGACGTGCGGGCAATGGCCCGCGCAATCTCGCTGATTGAAGACGAGGCCGACACCGCTGCCGGCCTGGTCCGGGACATTTTCCCCCACACGGGCCGCACTTACCTCGTCGGCGTCACGGGACCGCCGGGCGCCGGCAAGAGCACGCTGGTCGACCGGCTCACTGCGGAAACACGCAAGGCGGGCGAGACGCTGGGCGTCATTGCCGTCGATCCGACCAGCCCCTTCACCGGCGGCGCAATCCTCGGCGACCGGCTGCGCATGCAGGCCCACGCGGCGGACGAGGACGTGTTCATCCGCAGCATGGCAACGCGCGGCCACATGGGAGGCCTGGCGCGCGCAACCAGTGACGCCGCCCTGGTGCTCGACGCTGCCGGGAAGAGCCTCGTCATCATTGAAACCGTCGGCGTGGGGCAGGACGAAGTCGACATCGTTCGCACCGCCGATGTGTCGATCGTCGTCCTGGTGCCGGGTACGGGAGACGATGTGCAGGCGCTCAAGGCCGGCATCATGGAGATTGCCGACATTTACGTGGTGAACAAGTGCGATCGCGACGGGGCTGACCGCATGGTCACGTCGATTGAATCGAATCTTGCCCTGCAGCATTTCTCCGAAGGGGAGTGGCGCCCGCCGATCGTCAAGACCGAGGCCACCTCCGGCCGCGGTGTCGCGGAGTTGTGGCAGACGATCGGGGCGTTCCGCGCCCATTCCGAAGGCACCCGCGTCAAGCGCCTCAAGGCGCGTAATGAGTTCCGGCTGCGCGATCTGCTGACGCATCGCTTCATGGAGCATGTCGAGCAATCCATGGGCGCCGCCGAACTCGAGGCGCTGATCGATCGCATCGCCAAGCGGGAAGTCGATCCGTATACCGCCGCCTCGGATATCCTGTCCAGGGCCCTCAAATAGCCATGAAAGCCGTGTTGGATCACGTGGGGATCGCGGTCAGCGATCTGCAGGCATCGCTTGCGTTCTTCAAGGACGTGCTGGGACTGCACGTCGAGGCGACCGAAGAGATCGCCTCGCAACGCGTCCGCGCGACCTTTGTCGATACCGGCCGCTCGACGTTCGAGATGCTCGAGGCAACCGCCGCGGATTCGCCGATTGCGAAGTTCATTGAAAAGCGCGGCCCCGGCATGCATCACGTCGCGCTGCGCGTCGAGGACATCGAGGCGGCGCTCGCGCACTTGCGCGCCCGCGGCGTCCGTCTGATCGACGAGAAGCCGCGCCCTGGCGCCGAAGGCGCGTTGGTGGCGTTTATCCATCCATCGGCGTCTCACGGCGTCCTGGTCGAACTGAAGCAGCCGGCGCCGGCTGTCGAGCTGTTCACCAAGGCGGAGCGTCACACGTTAGGCGACCTGGAGTTGACGACGCTGTCGGATGGCTTCATCGGCCTCGATGGCGGCGCCATGTTCGGGGTCGTGCCGCGCACGCTGTGGGAAAAGCGGCTGCCGCCGGACGACTCGAATCGGATCCCGCTCGGGATGCGCCCGTTGATCGTGCGCAATGGCAAGACCACGCTGCTGATCGACGCCGGCTGCGGCGACAAGATGGACGCGAAGCTGGCGCAGATCTACAAGCTCGACCGCCGCTATCACCTTGACCACGCGCTTGCCGACGCGGGCATCACCGCCGAACAGGTCGACATCGTCCTGGCCAGTCACCTGCACTTCGATCACGTCGGCGGCTTCACCGCGGTCGGGAAGAACGGCGCACTGGTGCCGCGGTTCCCGAACGCGAAGTACGTGGCCCACCGGGCGGAGTGGGAGGATGCGACCCACCCGCACGAACGCAATCGTGCCAGCTACTTGCAGGAAAACTTTCTGCCGCTGAAAGACGCCGGCGTATTGACCCTGGTCGACGATGACGCGGAGATCATTCCTGGCGTGCGCTATCGCCGATCGGGCGGGCACACGCCAAACCACCAGGTCGTGATGATCGAATCGGCCGGCAAGACGGCCGTGTTCACCGCCGACATGTACCCGACGTCGGTCCATATCCCGGACCCGTGGGTGATGGGCTACGACCTGTATCCCATGGACACGCTGGCCTTCAAGCGGCCGTTTGCGCGCGAGGCGGTCGAGCGCGAGTATCTGTTGTTCTTCGAGCACGATCCCTCGATGGCCGCCGGTTACTTGCGTGAGAAGGACGGCAAGCGCTTTGTCGAAAGAGTGATCTGATGTCTGTGAAGATTGGGATCATCGGCGGCAGCGGCCTGTACGACATGGCCGAGC
>JAYQOO010000178.1:0-5236 GCA_038144855.1 Acidimicrobiia bacterium
AGCCAATGCTGTCCGCATTCGTCGCAGGTGAATAGCGCCGCCTTGTTGAGCCGGCCGATCCATTCGTCGCGCGCATCCGGATGCCTGGTGTATGATCCCGGTTTCTCGTGATTCCATCGATATTCCGGAAACGTGATCGCCGCCGCGAGCCAGACGCCGCCTCGACCCGGCGGCGCAAGTGGCTGTTTGCGGCGGTCGCCATGACCGGCGCCGCGTGCGTGATGCTGATTGTGCTGCTGGCCGCCGATCTCTATGCGCACGCGCGGACCGAGACCCAGGGCGGCGTAAATGTCTGGGGGTATCGCGGCGTGCCGGTCGGCAAAAAGCCCAGCCACGGTTTTCGCGTCGTGCTCCTGGGCGGCAGCACCGCGTTTGGGTGGGGACTGCCGGCCGGCGAATCGATCGCCGCCTTCCTCGAGCGCCGCTTGCGCGACGAGCCTTCCCTGAACGGCCGCGCGATCTCGGTCGTGAACCTCGGTGCGCCGGCGCAGGGCGCCTACGGCTTCTTGTTCGACCTCCGCGATTTCGCCTACCTCGACTACGACGTCGTGATCTTGTACGAAGGGCTCAACGACCTCGGCCCGTTCGTGGCGCGCGGCATCAACAACGATTACCTGTTCCGCCGCGAATCCCCCGTGTTCCGCGCCACGGGCTATTTCCCCGTCCTGCCGGTAGTGCTGCGGGATCGCGCGCGGGCGTTGATGGCCGGCGGCGACGTGAACGCCGCCTATCGCGATCGGGAGATCGCGTTCAGTCCCGGGCTGGCGACGAGGGCCACCGCCGCGGCCATGGAGACGGCGGCCAGCGTGGCCGATCGCGTCGGCGCCAGGCTCGGCGGACTGACCGCCGGCGCACCGCCGCCGCTCGTCGACAGTTCGTGCATCGACAGCTGGAAGCCCTATTGCGGCCGCGTCAAGGCGGCGGTGGAGTGGGCCGTGAGCGAGCACAAGCGCGTCCTGTTCGTGACCCAGCCATACATGTCCGATGCGCATGTGGAGCAGCAGGCCAACGTATCGTCGATGCTGGCGGCCGCGTTCGGCACCGATGGCGCGGTACGCTACCTGAACCTCGGCGGGCTGATCGACATGCGCGATCGCGACATCGCCTATGACGGCGTGCACCTGGTGGCGCGTGGCAACGACCTGGTCGCGAGCCGGATGGTGCAGCCGGTGCTGGAACTGGCTGCCCCGCAGTAGCGCCGAGCCGGAGCCGCATGCCCGGATTTGCAAACCCGCTGACGAGGCGTGGCTCGCCGGGTTTTCGGCGAAGCCGCCGCGCGAAGGTGCGATACCATTTCCGGTCTCAGGAGTTCCAGATGACCCGTTTCGTTTCCACCTCGATCCTGGCCGGTTTCGAATCGCGGGCTCGAGTCGCCCCTTCACGCCGACCACCGCCAGCGCCAAGGGTGCCGATGACTTGAAGGCGCGAACGATGTCGTCGCGGAGGTACGTCAGAACGACGCGGGCAACCCAGGCCGAGACCCCTTGTCGTTCGAGTTCGATGGCGAGGCGGAGGATGGCAAGGTCAAGCGCCCCAAAGAGTCGAGTCTGTCCTTGCTGGCGACGTTGCAGTTCGGTTCCCAATCCGCCCTGGACGAGCAGGTGACGCACGCGGCGCGGCGTGCACTTCCTGCCGGAGACCTTCGCGACGACCTTCGCGGCTTCGACCGCAGTGAGAAGCTTGGGAGCAGCCATGAAGAGCTGATTGCGCTCGTATGCGCAGTGTTATACGAATGCCTAATTCATGTCACTCGAAAACAGGCCTGTTTTACGACGTCACGCAAACGCCACTCCAGGCGTCTCCCTCGCCGCAAAACGGTGATTGCCTTGTCGGCCATCGTCCACCTATGCTCAAAGCTCCCCCTGAAATCACACTGGAGCGTTCATGACCCGGGTGTTGTCCGCCGCGTTTGTCCTCGTGTTCCTGGCCTTCGGAGCGGTCAATTACCCAACTGCGGCGGCGGTCGCGGCAACCCAGGGCATTCGTACGGTGCTCGTCGTTGGTGAAGGTTCGGCAAGCGAGCAGCGCGCGACCGTCAGCACGATCGAGGCGATGATCGCCGCCGGCACACTTCGATTGCTCGACCAGCGCGAGGACGGCTTCGTCCCGGAACGCGTGCATAGCCGTTACCAGCAGACCTACGAAGGGCTGCCGGTGCTCGGGGCCGACGTCACGGTGCAACGAGCCGGTTCACAGATCGTCACGGCCATGGGCGTGGTCTTTGACGGGCTCGCCATCGATACGACCTCCCCCACCATGACTTTTGGCCAGGCCCGATCGGCGATGGCCGTCCAGGGAGTCCACCTGATCGAGGCGGTCGCCCCCCTGTCGATCCTGCCGGCGGCCGATGGCTCGGTCAGCCTCGTCTACACGGCCAACGACGAGTCTGGCTTTGCCAGCTACATCAACGCGAACACGGGCGCGGAGGTGCTGCGGATCAATCAGATCCAACGCCAGTCGGCCGTGCAGCCGGGTACTGGCGGCCTGGGTGATTCGAAGAAGGTCAGCGGAAGCATCCAGGGCAGCGCCATCGTCGCGGCCGATGCCCTCAGACCGCCGGCTCTTGAAACCTACGATCTGCAGGGCAACAACCAGCGTGTGCAGTCCATTACGCTTGGCCGAACCTCGGTAACGTCGGCAGACCTGGCCCGGCAAAGCGGGACGACCTGGACCGACGGCGCCGTCGTGGATGCCCATGTCCACGCCGGCTACGTCTACGACTACTACTACAGGCGCTTCCAGCGACGCGGCCTGGACGACAACAACGTCAAGATCACGAGCCTTGTGCACCCCGTGCGCCTGACCGACGCGCGAACCTCCTCGTCGGCGATCCTCGGCACGTTCTTCGTGAACGCGTTTTACAGCACGATCTGCCGCTGCATCATGTACGGCGCAGGCCTCCCGGCCGGACTGTTCTCGACGTTTCCAAGCGGGGTCCGCAACTTTGCCACGGCCCTGGATGTGGTCGGGCACGAACTGACGCACGCCGTCACCGACGCCTCATCAAACCTGATCTACCAGGATGAGTCGGGCGCGCTGAACGAGGCGTTTTCGGACATCATGGGCGCCAGCATCGAGCACTACTTCCAGCCCGCTGGAAGCGGAACGGGCCGCGCCGACTACCTGATGGGCGAAGACCTGGCGGCCAACAGCACGGCACTGCTTCGCTCACTGGTCCGCCCCACCGATTACGACCAGCCGGATCATTTCGGTGACCGCTACTACATCGGGGCCGTGTCGGGGCCGTTCGACTCAGGCGGCGTGCACGTCAACTCCGGGATTGCAAACAACGCGTTCTATCTGGCGATCGAGGGCGGCACGCATTCTACGTCCCGGCGCGTGGTCACCGGGGTTGGCGCCGCGAACCGCGAACAAATCGAACGGATCTTCTATCGCGCCTTTACCACCATGCTGCCAAGCGCCGGCACCTTCTACCTGGCGCGCGTTGCGACGATCCAGTCAGCCAGGGATTTGTACGGCTCAGGGAGCGCGGCCGAGCGCGCCGTCTCAGGCGCGTGGGATGCCGTGGGGGTCACCTCGCCCGCCGCGGCGGTCACCAACTCCTTCTCGCCGCGCGCCGTCACCGGCTCGACCGCCAGTTGCAGCGGCGGAAGCGGGACGCCGTCATTCACCTATCGCCTCTCGCTGCGCGAGTTCCAGCGGGTTGGCTACACGGTGTCGTCGTACACGATGTTCCTGCTTGATCCGCAAGGCCGGTTGCTCAGCCAGCAGCAGTTCAGTGGGGCCACGTTCGCCAGCCAGTTCAATCAGTGCCAGGCCGGCAGCACCCGCATCGGGCCGGGCGCCACGGCGTGCGCAACGCTGTGCACGTCGCTTCCTGGCCGATCGACGGGCTACGCGCAGTTCACCTTTTACGGGACCGACGACAACGGCAATGTCGGCATTTTCGACACCGACTATGTGGCGTTCGGCCTGCCCCCGCTGAACGGCACCGACGATCCGATCACCACTCACACCCTGCGAAGGCCGGTGCGGAAATGACGATCGCTCGCGCAGTTCCGATCGCTGCCCTGCTCGCGCTCGTCAGCACGACGGCGATGGCCCAACAAAGGACGGGCCCACGCCCGCAGCCAGGCCAGGTTCGCACGCCGGCGCGGCCAATGCCAAAGCACGTGCCGGTCGAGCGGCTGCACGTGGAGATCGACGGCATCTACCACGCCGCAACGCAGTCGATGACAGACTCGGCTTCTCCGACGGTCTACGCCGAGACCGCATCACTGACGGCCAGCTATGACGTGCCGGCCGGCACCGCGTTTTCAGGCAGTGCCACGCTGAGGCTCTGGCGGAACGTCGGGATCGGTGTCGGGGTGACGAGTTTCAGCACGTCGTTCCCCGCCAGCGTCACGGGCTCGATCCCCTATCCGTTTGAGTTCAATCGGGCGCGGACGTTCGAGGGCAATGTCAGCAGCCTCGAGCGAAAGGAACTCGCCATCGCGATGCACCTCCGCGGCATGTTCCAACTCTCCCCCCGACTGACCGCGAGCGTCTTCGCCGGCCCGAGTCGACTGTCGCTCACGCAGGACGTGATTACCGCGATTCAGTATTCGGAGGCGTACCCGTTCGACACCGCGACCTTCACGGCCGTGGCGATCGGCACAGGCAAGGTCAACCAGTGGGGTGTCAGCGGTGGGGCCGACCTCACCTACTACGTCATGCGCAACATCGGCGTCGGCGTGGGCGCCAAATATAGCGGCGCCACCGCGGAACTGATTTCGCTTGGCGGCAGCGGACTGTCGTCGAAGGTTGGCGGAGCGGAATTGGGCGGCGGCCTTCGGATTCGGTTCTGAAGGCCGCCAGCCGGACTAGAAATCAACCAGACGCGTGTATTTCACCACGAACGACCGGCCCAGCGTCTCGATCGAGGTTGAGCTCAGCAGGTCGCGGCGATCGTTGAACACCACGAACAATCCCGTGCCGCTGCGATTGAGCCACGCGAAGCGCACGTTCGACGAGAACTGCCCGGTCTGACCGTTGTACTGCATCAACGCCGACAAATTGATCAACGTGGTCAGCGACACGTTCGCCTTGATGGGCACCAGGTCGTTGTGGAACGTGCCGTACGGCAGCTCAATGTTCTGCCGCGTCCAGCCGAGGCTGGCCGTGACCTTAGGCGTGATGCGGTAGTCGCTCGTGAGCTCGACGCTGTTGAAGTCGCCGTTGTAGTACTTGCCGACGCGGGCGCGGATGGTGCCCGTCACGCGTGAGCTCGGATTGT
>JAYQOO010000179.1:0-5228 GCA_038144855.1 Acidimicrobiia bacterium
TCGGGTGCCGGCGCGTTCCCCATCATCAGCCTCGGCGCGCAGGCGCCGGCCAACCCCGCGCTCTACGGATCTGACCCGGCCTACAAGGTGCCGCGCTTGCCGAACGGGCAGCCAGACCTGCAGGGCGTGTGGGGCAACAATGGCGTGACGCCGATGGCTCGGCCGCGCCAGTGGAAGGATAAGGCGGTGATCAGTGATGCCGAACTGCAGGAGATCAAGCAGCTGGCGGCGAAGTCCGTTGACGAGGGAGGCGACGCCATCTTTGGCAACTTCATCCAGCAGCTCCTGGATGCGAAGGAGAAAGACGGCTACAAGCAGAACTCCTACGATCCGACGACCGGCAATTACAACCAGTTCTGGATGGCCGATCGAGAGTGGGATCACCGCACGTCCCTGATCATCGATCCACCGGATGGCCAGTTCCCGGCCCTGACGCCCGACGCCCAGGCGCGTCGCACGGCGGCCGCGGCGCGCCCGCGCACGCGCGGCCCGGCCGATGGTCCAGAAGACCGCCCGTTGTCGGAACGCTGCATTTCCTATGGCGCGCCACGCACGCAGGCCAACTACAACAGCTACACGCAGATCATCCAGTCCGCCGACAACGTCGTGCTGCTGCAGGAAATGATTCATGACGCGCGCGTCGTGCCGCTGAGCAATAAACCGCACCTGCCGAAGAAGATCCGCCAGCTCCACGGTGATCCGCGCGGCCGGTGGGAAGGCGACACGCTCGTGGTCGAGACGACCAACTACATCAACGGCTTCCAGGGGTCGACCCCGGACGTGAAACTCACCGAGCGCTACACGCGCGTGAGCCAGGACTTCATCAACTGGCAGGTTACGGTTGAGGATCCCGCAACGTGGACGAAGCCCTACACGTTCATGGTCCGGCTGAAGAAGGCAAAGGGGCAGATCTACGAATACGCCTGCCACGAGGGCAACTACGCGATGGAAGGCATACTCGCCGGCGCACGCGCTGAAGAGAAGAAGGGCAAGAAGCAGTAAGCGGGGGTGTTGGCGCTTCTTACACCGCTATGAAAAAAGCACCCGGCGACGGGTGACCGGCGGCACCGCGAAAGGCCCGGCGACGGGACTTTTGCTTTCAGGTTCGTGCGCTGCCTACCAAACCTGAAATCGAAACAGTCTCGAAATTTCAAATCTGGCCCAGCAAGCCTGTTGGAACAACGCTTGCTCTCGTTGTGGCCATGATGATGTTCACTCGGCTCGGCACTGTGTGCGCGCTCCTTCTTTTTGCAGTCGTCACGACCGCGTGCGGCGATTCGAAGTCGTCCATGAATCCGGTCGCTCCAACCGCTGCCGTCGTCGATACACCGCAGGGCTCCGAAGCCGGTGCCGCGGGTGCCGGCGAATGGGGCACCACCGGCAAGCCCAGCAGTCCTGGCAATAGCAACGGTAATAGCGGGAACGGGAACGGCAACAGCGGCAGCGGCAACGGGAACAGCAACAGCAACGGTGGGGGTGGCAACGGAAAGAATGAGCCGCCGTCCACGTCGACACCTCAGATCCCGACCAACACGACGCCTACCTCGACCCGCAAAGTCGAAATCGAAGGGCTGATTTCGGCAAAGGGCAGCGGCTCGATCACCGTCAACGCGCAAACGGTTACCGTACCGGCGGACTGCGTCATTCGCCACGGCAATACCCGGTTCCAACTGTCGGATCTCAAAGTCGGTGATCGCGTGCACGTGAAAGGCCTGCGCACCACCACCGGCACTGGCGCCACCGCGACGACGATTGCAGCGTAAGAAGTGAAGCTGCAGAACCCGGGTTCAGGCAGTGATGACGATGGGGACGACGATGGGGACGACGATGACGAGGAGCCGCCGACCCAACTGGTGGCCGTGACCGCCCTTGACGCAACCGCGGCTGAGGCCGGACCGGATCTCGGCGCGTTTGCCATCACGCGCGCGGGCGATACGACGACTGCGCTGACCGTGACGATCGTGTTGAGTGGCACCGCAACCAACGGCACCGACTATCAGAGCGTTCCGCTCACGGTCACGTTCGCGGCCGGCCAGGCGACGGCAAATGTCCTGATCGTCCCGCTTGTTGATGCGGTGACTGAAGGATCAGAGACGGTGATCCTGACGGTTTTGGACGGCACGACCTACACCGCCGGTGCACCGGCGGTCGCGACCGTCACGATTGCCGGATAGTTATGAGAGCTGGGGATTGAGGGACGTGGAGCCCGGGACCGCCGGTCCCGGGCTCTGTGTGTTTCAGGCGCGCTGGGTGGCCGCCGCTTTTTCCTGGGCCGCGGTTCGCAGCATGCCAGCCGCGGTATACAGGACGACCGCGACGACGCCCCACCGCACGTAGTCAAGCGGCAGCGACTTGACGATGAAGGCCGCAATCAACACCGCCAGCGGTCCGCCGACGAGCAGGCCGACCGCCGCGCGCAGGTCGTAGCTTTGCTTCTTGATGAACTGCAAGCTGCCGACCGGCATCAGGAACGCGCAGGCGCCCATCATGATCGGAAAGGCCGCCGTTGGGTTCATGCCGATCAGGCTGATCATGATCAGGCACGGTGCGTAATAGCCGATACCGAGCATCATCAACGCGCCCAGCACCATCGAGATGCCGACGGCAATGCCGAGCGTGACGCCGGAGACGCCCAGCGCGACGCCGGGCGCCGGACCGACGCCCGTCAGTGACGCCAGCATCAGGCTGGCCGCGCCGACCAGCGCAAAGCCCATCCCGATCTGCACTTGCCGCCGCGGCAAGCCCGCGACCACTCCGGCGCCGAGCCACGCGCCAGCCGCAGCGCCGGCAATGATGGCGGCCATCGTGACGAACTCGACTTCGACGATCGTGATGTAGATCAGTGCCTGCACCGTCGTCGGTACCACATAGCCGACATTGAGCGTGCCGGGGATCTTTTCGTCGCGCACCACGTTCCACGCGCGGAACATCGAGGTCGTGGTGGCGTACGAGCCGATGCCCAGCGTGTCGAAGAAGTTGGCGATGAACGAAATGCCGAGCGTGATCGGCGTGGGCGCCAACGAGGAGCGGTCGCCGGCGTCGCTGCGCTGGCGTCTGACAGTCGTGATCCAGTACGTCAGGTAGATCACCGCAATCAGGATCATCCCGACGAGCAGAATGTTTTTAGGTTCCATTAGCGGGGGATTCTACCCGACAAACTTATATCCGGAGCCGTGAATTGTCAGGATGTGTTCGGGTGCGTGCGGCGCCTTCTCGATCTTCTGGCGCAGCTTCGCCACGAAGTTGTCGATGGTGCGCGTGGTCGGGAACTCCTCGTAGCCCCACACTTCGTTGAGGATCTGTTCGCGCGTCACGACCTGTCCGGTGTGCTGGACGAAGTAGCGCAGCAGGTCGAACTCGCGCGCCGTGAACTCAATGCGCTGCTTGCCGCGACGCGCCTGGTGCAGCTTGAAGTCGATTTCGATCTCGCCGATCTTGATGGCGTCGGCGGTCGGCTTCTGCTGGCCGGTACGACGCAAGACGGCGCGGACCCGCGCCAGCAGTTCGGTGATCGAGAACGGCTTGGTCACGTAATCGTCCGCGCCGAGCTCGAGGCCGAGCACCTTGTCCGTTTCGGCCGAGCGCGCCGTCAGCATGACGATCGGCGTCGAGATCGACCGTGTGCGCAGGTCTCGGCAGACGTCGAACCCGTTCTTCTTCGGCAGCATCACGTCCAGGATCACCAGGTCCGGCGTGAAGCTGGCCGCCTTCTGCAGGCCCTCGTCGCCGTCAGACGCGGTTTCGACTTCGTAGCCTTCGAGTTCAAGATTGTCGCGGAGGCCCAGCCGCATTTGCGGCTCGTCCTCGATTACCAGAATTCGTTTCATCGTGTTGACTCTGCCAGCGTTCCCTGGAACGCGTTTTCACTGGGGATGGGGAAATGCAACGAGAACGTGCTGCCGGTATCCGGCTCGCTTTCAACGCGGACGAAGCCGCCGTGGCCGCGCATCGTGTGATCGACGATGGCCAGGCCGAGACCGGTGCCCTGCGGACCGCCGCCGAGCTCGCGCTGGACGCGGTAGAACTTGCGGAAAATGCGGCCCTGCTCGCGGCGGGAGATGCCGATGCCGTGATCGGTGACGCTGACCACGATGTGACCGTTGACGCGCTTGGCCGACACCTCGATGTGCTTGGACTCGCCCGAGTACTTGACGGCGTTGGCGAGCAGGTTTTCGATGGCCTGCTCCGCGGCGCCTTCATCGGCGAGCACCCGCGGCAGGTCGGGCTCGATCTTGGTCGTCACCGAGAAGTGGCCCTGCTCGAACTGCGTATCCATCCGGGACAGCACTTTCTTGACCGACTCGGTCAGGTCTGCCGGCTCCATCCGGTACGGACGCAGGCCCGCTTCCATGCGTGAGAAGTCGAGGATGTTCTCGATCAGCCGAGTGAGCTTTTTCGACTCGCCGTTGATGATGCGGTAATACTCCTGCGCGCGCTCGGGCGTGCGCACGCGGCCAAGCTCGAGCGTCTCGGCAAACAACTGGATCAGCGCGAGCGGGGTCTTCAGGTCGTGCGAGACCGAGGCGACGAAATTCGACTTCAGTTCCGCGACGCGCACTTCGCGGGCGGCCGCGCCGGCGACGAGGAACACGCCGAGTCCCATCGCGAGCGCCAGGACCACCATCAAGGCCAGCTGCGGACGCGTGCTGGCACTGACGATCTCCGGTATCGGCGGCCCGTAGCTGGTGCGCAGGCCCCAGATCTCGCGGTGCTGTTCGTACGGGGCGGCAAACTCCAGCAGCTCCTTGTCGAAGAAGATGATCGGGAAGCTGCGTTCGTCGACCGGCTCGACGTGGCCGCCGCTGCGCTCGGGATGCGACTGGTAGATGTGTTTGCCGGCTTCGTCCAGCACTTCGGTTTCGAGCGCCGGGAAGCCGGACGGTTGTTGCACGGTCGCCAGCCAGTCGCGGAATACCTGCGGAATGTATTGCTGGCGCAGCTTCTCGGCGTCCACGGCAAACGCTATCACGCTCGTCATGCGTTCGCGCTGGGGACCTTCGAACCGCAACTGCGCCTGCACGTACTTGGGCCGGCCATCAATCGTTTCGGTGAAGGCCACGATCGCGCGACGCGTCTTGACGAACTCGTTCAGCTTCGGCAGCAGCTTGGCACCCAGCGCCTTGTCCTCGCGGAAGCGCTTGGCGATATCGCCGATCGGCAGCGCGCGGCTCGACTGGTCGAACACCAGCCAGTTGTTCGACATCGGCCCGCGCTCGGTCCAGACGAAA
>JAYQOO010000180.1:0-988 GCA_038144855.1 Acidimicrobiia bacterium
ACTCTCAGCCCTTCTTTTCTTCTTTTTTGTTTTTGTTTTTTCGTTTTTTCCGCCGCAACGCGGCGAGCATTCGGCTGTTAACCGAAGGGTTGCTGGTTCGAGTCCAGCCCGAGGAGCCAACTCACATCTCGCTGCGCGCTCGTTCGTGGCCCTCGGCCTGTCTTCAGTAGCGCCGCGCCTTCGATTATCGATGGCGCGAGCGGCATCGAGTCCAGCAGTGGCACTGCGCTAGCCGATGCCCGGCAGCGCCTTCTTGTACTGCAACCGGATCTCGGTCAGATCCGGACGCTCAATGCGCAACTGGTTGGTGATGCGATGCACCTCCGCCTCTTCCGCGGTGGAGATGCGCGCGTCACTGGCCGCAACGGCGAACAGGCACCTGGCCAGCGCCAGCCGTTCGTCGTAGGCTGTGGCGTCCGTAAACTCCTGGGTAATCGCGAAGTCCGCACTGACGCCAAGCATCGCGTGCGTGGCCTTGGCGAGGCTCACGACCAGCATCGCCTGCTCCGCCGACAATCCGCCATGCTCGGCAAGGACCTGCTCCATCGCCTTCGTCTCGGCGTCGCTGACGTGATCGTCGGCGCGTGCCACACGGCCAAGCAAGTACGCAAATCGGGCGAGATATTGCGCGCGTGACGGCTCGAGCCGATCAAGCGCGTTGACCAGTTCGCGCAGCGGCGCCGACTCAGAAGGGCGCTCAGGCTCGGACAGGCCGAGCCAGCCTTGGATCGATTTCAGCATCCGCTACAGGCCTTCGACAATCACGAACTGCACGGTCGCGGCGCCTTCGCGAATCTTCTTCACCTTCTGATATTCCGCGGAGTTGTAGAACTCCAGCGCCGTGTCGTAACTCGGAAACTCGAGCACGACCACGCGGGCCAGCGCCTGGCGTCCTTCAACCGTGATGTTCCGGCCACCACGCGCGAGGAAGCGACCGCCAACCTTTTCAATGATGGCCGGCGTGAACTTCGCGTACTCGGCATATTGC
>JAYQOO010000180.1:998-5142 GCA_038144855.1 Acidimicrobiia bacterium
CGACCAGGTAGGCCTTCTTCGGTGCCTGCGCCCACATCGTCACCGCACCACCAACCACGCCGACCAGGAAGACGACCGCAATCAGCAACTTTCTCATCAACGCCTCCACGCCACACAATCGCACGTCCGGTGCGACAGCGCCAGCCTAGACTGCGGCGTTGAAGGCCTGCCGGATCCAGCCAAGCAGCTCCGCATCGACCTCGCTCTTGTCGGCCACGCGGACCTTGTACTGGCACATGCCACCCGGCTTCTGCTCGATCAACCGGGTGGTCCCTTTCACGCCCTTCATGTTGAGACCGATCTCGACCTGCGTGTTTGTGGCCGGGCCAATCATCGCGAACTGCTTCTTGCCACGGAGGCTGACGTAGCCCTTCTTCGGCGCGATCTCGAACGAACCGAACCTGTCAATCGCCGCCATCAACGCCTCGTGGATCGGCCGCAGGTGCGCCTTCGATCCCACGTAAATGTCGTCGAGGACGTCGGCGGATGCCGGAGCGGCGGGCGCCTTGGTGGCGTGAATCAGCGTGTTGGCGTCGCCGTGCCCCATGCCGAGATCCTGCTTCAGCATGGCGACGATCTCGCCGTGCTTCGTCAATCCGCTCTTCTTGATCACCGTGGCGAGTTGCGCGAGGGTCTTGCCGGTGCGCTTCTCGATGTTGGCCAGCTGTGTGGCCATAGCCTTGTCGATGTCCATGGGACGCTCCTCAAGGCTCTTTCAACGAACGTGGTGCGGTTGTGTACCGCACCACGCTTGGACAGGTTATTTCGCCGGTTCGCTGGAGGGCGGCACGATGTTTTTCAGCCGCATGTAGGTCACCAGGTTCCCGTAGTGCTCGTAGCTGTGCGTCGTCGCGAAATAGAGCGCGGACAGGCGCGGCGTCGGCCCGAAGTAGAACGGCACCGCCTCGACACCCTTCGCGTCGGTCATCCCGTCGAGCACCGTATTGCAATAGGCCACGCCCTCCTTCAGGGCTGCGACCAGCTGGGCTTTAGCCGTAACAGACTTTTCGATGTCGGTGCGCGGCGGCTTGGCACTGTTGGCCATGGCGCACATCCCGAACAGGGCGTCCGCAATGTGACCGAACAACTGCCCCATCGAGCGCACGTCCGAAGTGGCCTTGAACGCGTAGAGATCCTTCGGTACTTTTTCGGCGGAACGCACCACAAATCCGGTGATCGCGCCAAGTTGCAGCTTGGCGTTCGCGGTCAACGGGTTGGCAGGCGCTTGGGCAAAGGAAACAGCAGGAAGCGCAGCGATCATCGCCGCGAGCACAACAACACGAACTTTCATGGAATCACCTCTCACTGAACAGGGATTGTACTGACGTCCTTCGTGACGTCGCGGTAAATGTGCTCGAGCGATTCGCCCTTCGACCGTCGGGCGCTGATGTAGATCAGCGAATTGATCACAGCGTTCACAGTCAGGAACACCATCCCGGCCACCGCGAACAGTGGCCCAATCATCACGAACAGACCCGCGGAACGTCCGACCGCTCCGCCGATGCCCATCGCGACGCCCGTCGACATGCTGACCACCATCATCAGGGCCAGGTACCGGCGCTGCACCGCGTTGCGGAGGCCACCGGATTCCTTCATCAGGTCCGCCGAACGCCTGACGGCAGCCGCGACCGGCAGGTATTCGATCAACAGGACGGACCCTGCTCGAGCACGTCGATCACCCACGGCAATGGCGGCGTCGGCTCTTCCTTCAACGCGTCGGCGAGCGTTCGGCCGTCGAGAAACTCCATCACCAGGTAAGGCAGGGGCCGGCCCTCGTGCGTCGCGACGCCGAAGTCGGTGACGTCAACAATGCCCGGATGCCGCAGGCGGCCGCAGGCGCGTGCTTCGCGTCGAAATCGCTCGACGTATTCCGCGTCGCCCGCGAAGCTCCCGGCAATCACCTTGAGGGCCACGGTGCGGTCGGTGCCCACATGCACCGCGCGATACACCGCGCCCATGCCGCCGCGGCCGAGCAAGGATTCGATCCGGTATTTGCCGTCGACGACGACATTGATCAGTGGAGAGTCGCCGCTCACTGCTCAGGAATGACAGGCATCTTAATCGAACTCTTCCATCCCGAATCGGTGGCAGAATGGGCTCCCAGGTATGGCGACCAGCTTCGCGCCAGATCACGCACCGGTGCCGGGCCCCAGTTCGTGGCTGCCCGGCGCCAGCTTCTTTGCCTTCCGTCGCGATCCGCTCAAGTTCTTCATCGATACGCAGCGCGCCTACGGTGACATTGCGCGCTTCACGTTCGGACCGCAGGAGGTTTTCCTCGTCAGCCATCCCGACTGGATCGAGGACGTGCTCGTCACCTCCGCGAAGAAGTTCCACAAGGGCGTGGCGCTGCAACGCGCCAAGCGTCTGCTCGGTGAAGGACTACTGACATCGGAGGGAAAGCAACATCTCAAGCAGCGCCGCACGATCCAGCCGCTGTTCCATCGCCAGCACGTGCAGGGTTTCGCCGACGCGATGGTGAAACACGCGTCACGATGGCGGGATGGCGTGAAGGCCGGCGTGTCGATCGACATGACGGGCGAAATGGCCGGGCTCACCCTGGCGATCGTTGGCGAGACGTTGTTCTCGAACAACGTGCAGGGAGACGCCGACGAAGTGCGGGACGCGCTCGAGGCGGCGTTTCAAACCTTCGGGATCGCTTTTCTGCCTGGCCTCGAATACTTCGAGAAGCTGCCACTCCCGACCTTCAAGCGGATCAGGCAAGCGCGCGAGCGGCTTGATCGCGTGATTCATCGCGTGATCGAAGAGCGGAGGAACTCGTCAGGCGCATCTGAAGACGCACCGCCGCAGCATGATCTGATCTCGATGCTGCTCGCGGCCCGCGACCCGGAGAACCCGAGCGAAGCGGGGATGACAAACGCGCAGATTCGCGACGAGGCCATGACGATCTTCCTCGCCGGCCACGAAACCACCGCCAACGCCATGGCGTGGACGTGGCATCTGCTCGCATCGCATCCAACGGTTGAAGCCGCTCTGCACGAAGAGCTGTCTGCGGTGCTCAGCGGTCGCACACCAACGGTTGAAGATGTACCCAGGCTCGAATACACGCGCGCGGTCGTCGCCGAATCCATGCGGCTGTATCCGCCGGCCTGGACAATAGGACGCAGGGCGATCGAAGCGCACACGATCGGCGGACACGCCATTCCTGCTGGGGCACTCGTGATCATGAGCCAGTGGATCGTGCATCATGATCCGCGCTGGTGGCATGATCCCGATGCATTTCATCCAAGCCGTTGGACCGATCCTGCAGCTCGCCCCAAATTCGCCTACTTCCCATTCGGCGGCGGCTCGAGACTGTGCATCGGCGAGTCGTTCGCATGGACCGAAGCCATCCTGCTGCTTGCCACCATCGCCCAGCGCTGGCGGTTTGTCGCACAAGCGGCCCCCACGATGGAACCGAGAATCACGCTTCGTCCGCGCGGCCTGAGCATGCAGGCGGTCGCCCGCCCCGTCCCCTAGCTGTCATGGACAACGACCGGCCAGGGATAGGCAATACTGGAATGAATGCCCCTGCTCGTCGCGCGAGACCTCCAGAAAACCTATGTCACCGGCGAAGCGCGAGTCAACGCGCTGAGCGGCGTGTCCTTCGATGTTGAGGCCGGCGACTTCGTCGCGTTGATCGGACCGTCAGGCTGCGGCAAGTCCACCCTGCTGCACACGTGCGGCGCGATGGATCGGCCGACCAGCGGCACGCTGACGCTGAACGGCCGCGATCTGGCGGCCATGGAAGACGACGAACTGACCCGCGTACGCCGGGAGCAGGTGGGCTTCGTGTTCCAGTTCTTCAACCTGCTGCCGACGCTGACGGTCAGCGACAACATTGCCCTGCCCTGCCTGCTGGCCGGCATGAACGGCGCCGCGGCAGAAGCTCGCGCCAAAGTGCTCGCCGATCGCGTCGGCATCGCGCATCGTCTGTCGCACTACCCGCAGCAGATCTCTGGCGGTGAAATGCAACGCGCCGCGATCGCGCGCGCGTTGGTCCACAAACCGGCGTTGCTGGTCGCCGATGAACCCACCGGCAACCTCGACTCCGACAACGGCGCCAAGGTGCTGGCGCTGATTCGCGAGCTGAACACCGCACTCGGCGTCACGATCCTGCTGGCCACCCACCCCGCCGATGTGGCGG
>JAYQOO010000181.1:0-3475 GCA_038144855.1 Acidimicrobiia bacterium
AGCGAGACATGCAGGCTGCGATTGACGCGAGAGACATTGAACTCGCCCGTGCACAGGCCCGCATCGCCGAGCTTGAGGTCGAACGGGATGCGTTGCGCAAGGATGCGGAGCGGTATCGGTGGCTGCGTGAAAACATGACCTATAGAGACCTTGGAACCACGTCCCGTGATGGGAAGCTTGAATATCCGTTGACCCGCCGTTGGTATCACGACACGGCCAATCAACGTGACGCAACAATAGACGCCGCCATAGACGCCGCCATGTCCGCGAAGGAGCCGAAGCCGTGAGCGAGACGCCGGACAAAGACCGGCCCGGATGCCCCATGTGCGCACGCCTGCAACGATACGCGGATACCGCATGGAATCGCGGTCACACAATGGGCATGAAGGCGAACGAGGATGCAGCCCGGCAGGCGATGGACGCGCTACGCACGGAAAAGGAAGCGCACGCAGACACGAACGCCCGGCTAACCGAGGACAACATGCGCCTAGAGGCAGAACGCGACGAGGCCAGGGAGGCGCTGCGGGAGTATCTCGAAGCGCGCAAGGCGCCATTCCCGCTGTACATCTCCGGGCCTGAGGCGCAACAAGCGTGGGGCGAACGTATTGGCAAGGCTGAGGCCCGCGCCCGCGCCATTCTCGCCAAGGTGAAGCCATGATCGACCAAATCGCCATCGCATGCACCGGCGCCGCTGCCGTCTGGTGCAGCCAGGACAGCCGAGCAAGCGTCCGCCGCTGGGCCTGCATCCTTGGCACGATCGGGCAACCGTTCTGGTTCTATGCCGCGTACACCGCCGAGCAGTGGGGCATCCTTGCGACGTGCTTTCTCTACAGCTACGGATGGGCGCGCGGGGTTTGGACGTATTGGGTGAGGAGGGGCGTGTGAGCGAGCGCCTGACCGCCAAAGCAGCCGCCGATTTTCTCGGAGTGCCGGTGCGGTCGATCTACGCCTTGCCCATCCCGAGGTACACTCTGTCCCCGCGCCGGATCCGATTTGAGCGGTCCGACCTGGAGGAGTACCTGCGGCAATGTCGATCGCTTGGGACAAAAGAAATCAGCGGTGGCGGTTCTATTTCGACCGTACGATTGCGGGCAGCAGAGCCCGATCTAGCAAGCTGCTTCCAAAGGCTTGGAGTCTCGCCCAGGCCCGCGCCTTCGACAAAGCGGAAGAAGGCCGGCTCTACGGCATTGCAAGTGGTATCGAACAGGCCAACGACCGGCCGCTGATTTCGCGCGCCGTCGAGCTCTACATGACGTACCGGCTGCCAGAACTGCGAAACCGCGTGAAGGCCGCCCAGGATCTCGCGCAGATCCTAGACGCCATCGACGGCAAGACCCTCCCCGACCTCCCAGACATCGCCCGCCAGTACCGGGCCGACCACCCAGAACTCGCACCGGCCACCGTCCACAACCGGCTCGCTTACCTCAAGGCTGCAGTGCGCTACGCCTACAAGCGCCACGCCCTCGGCGATCGAGACTACACTGAGCGGATGGAACTCCCGACCGTGCACAATGAGCGCCACCAGTACGTGACCGTGGACGAGTTCCACCGCGGCATGCGGGCGGTCACGGACGACCAGGCCGCCGCCGTGCTCACGCTGGCGTTTTACGCCGGCTTGCGCTGGCGATCGAACATCCTGACGCTGACGAGCGGGCAGATCGTCCGCAAGGGCCGCTCGGTATGGCTGTCGATCCCCAGGACCAAGAACGAAGCGCCGTTGATGGTGCCCGTACACCCGGACGCGCAGGCCGCACTACAGGCGATCCCGTTTGATTGTGGCGAGCGAAGGGTATACGAGGCGTTCAAAGCGTTTCGTGGACGACTCCGTAGGCCGGGGCTGCATATCCACGACCTTCGGCATTCGCTCGCGTCTGTGCTGGCCAGCCAAGGTGCGACGCTGTCGGATGTCGGCGCGGTACTCGGGCACAAGGCAATCCAAACGACGAAACGGTACGCGCACCTCTACCCGTCGCGCGTTGCCGAGATCGTCGGCAGAATCCCTCGGAGGAAGAAGGCGTGATCGTTGTGCGAGAAAATCTGCCCGGATGCTGCTTTTCTGGCCGTGTTTGCGGCCGTTGCGCTTGGAGTTTCCCTATGAAGGGCGTGTGCGCAGGACGCGCGAGACGTGCTTAAAATCCCTCGGACGGAAACGTCTGTGCGAGTTCGAATCTCGCCCCGGGCACCAAGAATCAGCAGGTTACAGCGTTCTTGGGATCCCGGGCGAAAATTGATGTGCGAGAAAATCCGACGGAGCCCATCATGCACGAACTGATCAGGAAGACCTGATGACCTACCCCTTCGCCACCGCCTTCTTCATCTTCGCCGTCGTGATCGGCGTGGCTTACATCTGCGAGCGGTGGAGGTGGGCGCCGGCCGTACCCGTCGTCACGGCCGCCGCCCTGATCATCATGACGCTGCTCGCAATGCTCGGTTACGCTGCTCGGTGATCTCGGCCACCCGGTTGCGCTGGTCGTAGAGCATGTCGAGCCGCTCGCGCTTCTCCTGCGGTGTGAGACTACCGGACCGCTGCGTCATCCGAATCGCTTTGTTGATCTCGGCAAGCTGGCGCTGCGCCCGGCTGTAGACCCGGTACAGCATGACCGATTCGCGGTTCTTCTCGGCCAATTCCCGAGCCTTCTCCATCTCGCCGATCTGCCGGTAGTGGCGGATGTCGGCCATCGCCTGCTGCACCTTGCGGCCCTGATCGTAGAGGCGAGTGACGTACTTGCTCTGCGCCGCCGGCAGTTCCTTGGCGAAGTCGCCGATGACGAAGTAGTCGTCGAGTTTCATTGCCGGTTTGTCCGGCATGCTCATCATCGGGCGGGCCGCGAAGTCAGCGGTCATCACGACATGCGTGCCGAGCCAGCCGAAGTAGGCGCGCACGAGATGGTCGATCTGCACCGGCGACAGGATGCCGGCAGCGCCGAGCGCCCGTGCGACGGCCGACGTGTTCGGACCGGCTCGCTCCGAGACGGACAGCCGCTCCATTCCCATCGACTCGATCGGCCGGTCGGTGAAGCTGTTCCGGTTCGCCCAGAGCTCGACCATCGGCTTGAACAGTTGCGGCATCGGGTTCATCGACATCTGCTCCATGGCGATCGACCAGACCCGCTCGGCGAACTGCTTACCGGTGAGTTCGTCGGAGACCATGGCCTCGAGGCCGCGCTCGGCGATCGTCGCGAGCGCCCCGATTTCAAACGGCTTCGGAATCCGGTATGCGGTGTTGCCGATCTTGAACCACCAGAAGGTCTCGCGGTCCCAGTCCTCTCGCTGCTTCCAGTCCTCGTCGTCAGCGTAGGCAAGCATGAGCGCAATCGACGCCATGGCGACCGCGCCGGTGACCGCGGCGAATCGTCGAGGATCTGAGAACGCACCGCGGCCGAGCTTGTACGCGCCCTGCAGCCGCGCGTTGAAGAACGGCACCGTCTGCGACAGGAATCGGATCGCGCCCCACGTGCCCTGCATGCTGAAGTCC
>JAYQOO010000181.1:3921-5032 GCA_038144855.1 Acidimicrobiia bacterium
CAGCACCTTCATCGCCGGGCCCTGAAACCCGTTGAAGCCGATCGACTTCAGCGCGTCCACGAGGAACGGATCCTCGACCATCATCCAGCGCTGCTTGCCCTGATCCATCACGGAGACCACGGCGTTCGGCGTGCCGTTGGCCTTGGCCATCTGGCGCACCGTCTCCTCCGGACCTTCGATGACGCCGCCCATGCGGGCCGCAGCTTCGAGACTGTTGAGCGCCGCCTGATTGCGCAGGCTGGCGTCGATGAGGTGTGACCAGTTGCGCAGCATGTTCTGCAGCGGATCGCCCAGCGCTTCGGTGCCGCCCTTGAGCGTCTTGAACGCGTACTGATTCACGAGCCCCTTCGACGGCATCGGGCCCTTGGCCTGGTCGTGCTCTTCCATGAGCCGGTAGAAGGGGACGTAGAAGTCGCGCTCCCATGCCGGGCGCGTGCTGCCGTCGATGAGCCCGGCTTTCTCGGCCACGTCCATAACCGACTTGTTGTAGCGGTTGAGGTCGGCCAGCGTGCGCTGGTAGGCCGCCAGCCGCGAGGAGCCGTCGGCCATCTGCCCCTGGTTCAACGCCTTCAGCCGGCGGATGTCCTCGGGCGTGAAGTTGTTCTCGCGGCCCTCGCCCATCAGCCGCTCCGCGCGGTTGCCGACGACCCAAGCGAGGAAGCGATCGTGTTCGCCGTTAAGCTTCGACAGGATGCCGAGGAAGCCGCCGCGCTCGTACCTGACGTCGACCGCACCGTCGTTGTCGAGGTAGATTTCGCCGTTCATCAGCAAACCCTCGAGCGCCGCGTCGGCACTGCGCGTCATGCGCGCCAACATGTAGGCGTGCTGGTCGAGTTCCTTGATCGGGGCGAACTGGTCGACGAGCCCCTGCGTGACGCGCTTCTGCCAGTCCTGCGTCCACGCTTGCACGCGCTGCTTGAGCGTCGGCGGCTGATACCACACGCCCGCCTTGCGCAGCGCTTCCTGAGTCGGCGCCGGCATCTGGTCGATCCAGGCGGCACGGGAGAATCGGATGTCGGGATTCGACGGATCGTACGTGCCGCGGTTGCCGATGGCGGATTTGATTTGCTCGGGGCGGAAGGCGACGTATTCCATCACCTGACCTTTAGGG
>JAYQOO010000182.1:0-4970 GCA_038144855.1 Acidimicrobiia bacterium
ATGCTGCCCTGGGCCGTGCGCGATCTTTCCGACAACGCCATCGTCGGCAGCACTCGCTATCACGACATCGTGAAGGCGATCGATCGCGTGGAGATCGGCTACACCTGGTACGCGCAGCGCTGCCAGCGATCGCACATCAACACTACCTGCAAACTGTTGTTGCTCCAGCATGCCTTCGACACACTCGGCTGCGCCGTGGTTGGCCTGCGAACGGACAATTTCAATTTCCGGTCGCAAAAGGCGATCGAAGGCATCGGCGCAAAGAGAGATGGCGTGATCCGACACCATCAAGCGCGTCGCGACGGCACCGTTCGAGACACGTATCTCTACAGCATCCTGAAACAGGAATGGCGCGACGTCCGGCGCCATTTGGAGTTGAGATTGAAGCGGCATGAACAATCCGGCTAAAGCCGGATGCCGCAGGTGGCATGAAAAGGGCCGGCAATCAGCCGGCCCTTACTAGTTCGGCGTCCGCCATTAGGCGGGCTGTTCCTCAATCCGCGTTCGGGTCTTCCAGGTAGGTGTAGCCGTTCATCGCGTCTTCGTAGAAGCGCAGTAGACGGCCGGCCTGGTTGTCTTGCATCTTTCCTGCGTTGATTGCGGCTTCCACGTCGCGACGCAGCTTGGCCATCAGGTCCTCGGCGTCGAACTCCACGTACTCGAGCACTTGCTTGACGCTGTCGCCCTTGATGATGTGTTCGACGCGCGCGCCTTCGGTGTGGTCGATGCCGTTCTCGCCGAGCGAGATGTGCACGGCGTGGGTATCGCCAAACAGGTTATGCAGGTCGCCGAGGATTTCCTGATACGCACCGACCAGGAAGACGCCGAGGTAGTACGGCTCACCGGTGAAGCGGTGGAGCATGATCGTCTTCTTGACGTCGCGGCGGTCGATGAACTGATCGAGCTTGCCGTCAGAGTCGCAGGTGATGTCGCTCAGCACCGCGTGATTCACGGGCTTCTCGTTGAGGCGATGGATCGGCATCACCGGGAACAACTGCTTGATCGCCCAGCTGTCCGGGATCGACTGGAACAGCGAAAAATTGCAGAAGTAGGTGTCCGAGAGCAGTTCCTCGAGCGCCTGCAGGTCTTCGGGCATGTCGGCCATGCCCTGGCAGAGCTTGTGGATCTTCTCGCAGATGGCGAAGTACAGGTTCTCGGCGTGTGAGCGCTGCTCGAGCGACAGGTAGCCGCCGCTGAACAGGTTCATCGCCATGTCGAGCGCCTGCTGCGCGTCGTGGTACGTCTCGAGCGCGTTGCGCTGCGTGACGCCGTGATACGCCTCGATCAGGTCGACGAGCGGCTGCTCGAATTCGTCCTTCACCTCGGTCGGGATTTTCTCTTCGCCGAAGTCCAGCGTGCCGAGCACGTTGAAGATCAACATGCTGTGGTACGCCGAAATGGCGCGGCCGCTTTCCGACACGATCGTCGGGTGCTTGACGCCGACTTCGTCGCACACCTGCTGGATGTGATAGACGACGTCGTTGGCGTATTCCTGCAAGGTGTAGTTCATCGACGATTCGAAATTCGTCTGTGAGCCGTCGTAATCCACGCCGAGGCCGCCGCCCACGTCCATGAACTCGAGGCCGGCACCCTGCTTGGCCAGTTCGCAATACACGCGGGCCGCTTCGTTCAGCGCGCCCTTGATGATGCGGATGTGCGTGATCTGGCTGCCGAGGTGGAAGTGGAGGAGCTTGAGGCAATCCTCCATCCCGCGCTTCTTCAATTCTTCGAAACCGCGCAGGATTTCCGTCACGGTCAGGCCGAACTTCGAGCGGAAGCCGCCGGACGACTGCCAGCGGCCGGAGCCTTTGGCGGCGAGCTTGACGCGCATGCCGATGTTCGGCCGTACGCCGACCTTTTCGGCGTATTCGAGCACCAGTTCGAGTTCGCTGTACTTCTCGACCACCGGGATGATCTGGCGTCCCATCTTCTGGGCCAGCATCGCCATCTCGATGAATTCGAAGTCCTTGAAGCCGTTGCAGATGATCGGCGTGTCGTTGGTGGCCATCGCCGACACGGCGAGCAATTCCGGCTTTGAGCCGGCTTCGAGACCGAAGCCGTACTGCGCGCCGAAGTTCAGCACCTCTTCCACGACCTGGCGCTGCTGGTTCACCTTGATCGGGTAGACGCAGACGTACTTGCCCTGGTACTGGTTCTGGTTGATCGCGTGCTGGAACGCGCCGTGGATCTCGCCGAGCCGGTGCTTCAGGATGTCGGTGAAGCGGATCAGGATCGGCACGGCCAGGCCGCGCAACTGCAGACGATCGACGAGGCGCTTGAGGTCAACGCCGCGATTGGGATCTTTGGTGGGATGGACCTGCAGGTGGCCTTGCTCGGTGACCGAGAAGTAACCCTGGCCCCAGCGCGGGACGTCGTACAGTTCCGCTGCTTCAGTGGCCGACCACGGGTTGGACCCGGGACTGGCGCCGGTCGTCAGGCGTCCGCCTGTAGGTGTGCTCATCTGTCGAATAAAGAGAATACAAGAAGCGTGCTCGTTTTTTTCGGTTTCATACGGAAAAGTACCGGAAAAAATGTAGCCTTGCTCCAGATGATTGCCGTCTACGCGCCTGGCTCGGTGTCGAATGTCGCCGCCGGTTTCGACTGTATGGGATTTGCCCTCGACGAGCCCGGTGATGTGGTGATCGCCGCGCAGAAGGACGGGATGGGCGTCGAGGTGGCTGCCATCCACGGCGACGGCGGCCGTTTGACGAAGGAACCGAGGAAAAACACCGCGTCTGCCGCGGTGCTCGCGCTGCTGACTCGCCTCGAGACGACGCGCGGCATCTCGCTGACGATTCACAAGGGATTGCCGCTGGCCAGCGGCGTCGGCAGCAGCGGCGCCAGCGCGGTTGCCGCGGTTGTGGCGGCAAACGAACTGCTTGGGCGTCCGGCGCCCATGGAATTGCTGCTCGAGTGCGCGATGGCAGGTGAGCAGGCCGGCTGCGGATCCATGCATCCGGATAACGTCACACCGTCGTTGTACGGGGGCTTCATACTCGCCCGCAGCGCCCAGCCGCCCGACATCGTCCGGCTGCCGGTGCCGACAGGCCTGGCCTGCGCTGTCCTGCATCCAAAGATGGAGATCGAGACGGGCACCGCCCGCCAACTGGTCGGTGATCAGGTTCGGCTGCAGGACGCGACGCGCCAGTGGGCCAATGTCGGCGGGCTTGTCGCTGCGCTCTACACGAGTGACCTGCCTCTGCTGTCGCGCTCGCTGGTCGATTACGTGGCTGAACCAAAGCGCGCCGCGCTGGTTCCCGGATTGGCGGAGGTCAAGGCCGCGGCCACGTCCGCTGGCGCCCTCGGCTGCTCGCTGTCCGGTTCCGGTCCATCCATATTCGCGCTCGCGGCCAACATGGACGTGGCGCAGGCCGTTGGATTGGCCATGCAGCGCGCCTTCGATGCCCAGAGTCCCATCGGATCGGATCTGTGGGTCTGCCTGGTGGGCAAGCAGGGCGCGCGGGTGGTGAGCCAGTGAACTGCGTCAGTACGAGGGGCCACGCGCCGGCCGTCTCCTTCAAGCAGGCGGTTCGCGCCGGCCTTGCGCCCGACGGCGGGCTCTATGTGCCCGCGGTCCTCGAGCGCCGCCCCGGCACATTCTGGTCGGCGCTTCGCGGCAAGACCTTTCATGACGTGGCGATCGCCGTCCTCTCGGAACTGGCTGACGATGAGTTTGATGCCGCGACGCTGACCAACCTGATCCGCGAAGCCCTCAGTTTCCCGGTGCGCATCGTCGAGCTCGAGAAGGGCCTTGGCGTCGTCGAGCTGTTTCGTGGGCCGACCTTCGCGTTCAAGGACTTCGGCGCGCGCACACTGGCGCGATTTCTGGCGCTCGGCGAGCAGGCCTCGCCCGGACACGGCGACCTGACGATCCTGGTCGCCACATCAGGCGACACAGGCAGCGCGGTTGCGCACGCCTTCCACGGGGTGGCCGGCATTCGCGTGGTCGTGATGTATCCCGAAGGCCAGGTCAGCGCCATCCAGGAAGCGCAGTTCACCACGCTTGGTGGCAATGTCACGGCGGTGGCGGTGCAGGGGACGTTTGATGACTGTCAGCGGCTGGCGAAGGAGGCCTTTGCGGACTCTGCGTTGCAGGCGCGGGTCAGGCTGACGTCGGCCAATTCGATCAGCCTTGGCCGGCTCATCCCGCAGATGTTCTATTACGCCTACGCGGCGGTGAACGCCTCGCAGGACAGCGGCCTCACGATTTCGGTTCCCTCCGGAAACTTCGGCAACCTGGTCGCTGGCGTGATGGCCTGGAAAATGGGCGCGCCGATCACCGCGTTTACCGCGCCGACGACGATCAACGACACCGTGCCGCGCTATTTCGAGACTGGCCGCGTCGAGCCGCGCCGGTCCGTACCAACCCTCGCCAATGCGATGGATGTGGGACATCCCAGCAACCTCGAACGCCTGCAGTGGCTGTTCAACGGCGATCTCGACGCGGCGCGTCGCCTGATCACCTCTCGTCGCCACACCGACGACGAAGTGCGTGAGGCGATCGTTGAACTGCATAAGCAGTATCAATACGTGGCCGACCCCCATACGGCGATTGGTTATCTCGGCGCCAGGCAGGCGCGCGCCGGTCACCCGACCGGGGCACTGTTTCTCGCCACGGCCCACCCGGCAAAATTCCGGGAAGTCGTCGAGCCGATCATCGGCACCGCGGTTGCGGTCCCGGAACCGCTGGCCGCAACCCTCGAACGGCAGAAGGTTGTGGAGCGCATTCAACCGGCGCTGGGCGAGCTGTCGAAGTTGCTATGATTCGAGGATATGTCGTCTGCCGCGCCCGCTCCCTCCCTGGTGCCAACCCGGGAATCGATCGACGCTAAATACACCTGGGATCTCAGTTCGATCTTCTCGAGCTGGGAGTAATGGGACGCGGCCTTCAACACCCTCGACCGCGGCATCGAGTCCTACAAGCAATACGAAGGAACGCTCGCGCAGGGCGCCACGCGCCTGCTCGAGGC
>JAYQOO010000183.1:0-4874 GCA_038144855.1 Acidimicrobiia bacterium
GGCCGGTGTATCCGGTCGGCGAACTCTATGTCGGCACGATGCTCGACGGCGCGGTGGCGCTGCGTAACGCGCTGTTGAAGCATCAGGACGTCGTGATGCTCAGTTTCACCGAGAACCTGATGACGTATGCGCTCGGCCGCCGCGTCGAGTACTACGACATGCCGGCGATCCGCCAGATCGTCAGCAATGCGAAGGCGAAGAACTACAAGTTCTCGGCAGTGATTTCGGGCGTCGCCAACAGCGCCGCCTTCCGCATGGGGCGCGTCGCCCCGGTGGAAACGACGAACGAAGAGAAGCACGAACGCTAGGGTTGGTTTGCTGGCCCGCAGGCCCGTTAGCCTGCCGGCCCGATGGCCTGTTGGCCTGATGAGGAGAGCGCGATGGAGTTTCTGACCAGGAAGCACATGTCTCGACGCACGGTTCTGCGTGGTCTCGGCGTGACCATGGCTTTGCCGGTGCTGGACGCGATGACCCCGGCGCTGACCGCGCAGGCCAAGGCCGGCAAGGTTCGCCTTGCGGCCATCGAGATGGTGCATGGCTCCGCCGGCGCGACCAAGTTCGGCCTGGCCAAGAACCTGTGGTCACCGGCCGCGGTGGGCAAGGGCTTCGACCTGTCGCCGACCAGCCTGGCGCCGCTCGAACCCTTCCGCGATTACCTGACGATCGTCTCCAATACGGACGTCCGCAACGCGGAAGCGTTCGAACTGCCGGAGATCGGCGGCGACCACTTCCGCTCGAGCGCGGTGTTCCTGACGCAGGCGCATCCGCGCCAGACGCAGGGCTCAGACGTCCGCGCCGGCGTGTCGATGGATCAGTTGTATGCGCAGAAATTCGGCCAGGAGTCGCCGATTCCGTCGATGCAGTTGTGCATCGAAGCGGTCGACCAGGCCGGTGGCTGCTCGTATGGCTACTCCTGCGTGTATACCGACACCATCAGCTGGGCCGACAAGGATCAGCCGCTGCCGATGATTCGCGATCCTCGCCTGGCGTTCGACTCGCTGTTTGGCGTCGGTGCGACGCCGGAGGAGCGCGCGCAGCGCCGCGCGGAAGATCGCAGCATCCTCGACCTGATCAGCACCCAGTTGGCGCGCCTCAACAAGGAGATCGGCGCCGCCGATCGCGTCCGCCTGGCGAACTATCTCGACGAGGTGCGCGAGATCGAACGCCGCATCCAGAAGGTCGAGGCCTACAACAAGAGCGGCGAGCCGCGCGAGATTCCGCTCGCGCCGGTCGGCGTGCCGGACTCGTTCGACGATCACGTCAAGCTGATGTTCGACCTGCAGGCGCTGGCGTTCGCGTCGGACACGACCCGCGTGTTCTCCTTCAAGATGGGCCGCGATGCCTCGAGTCGCGTGTATCCAACCAGCGGCGTGACCACCGGCTTCCACCCGGCGTCACATCACGGCGACCGCGAGGACCGCGTCCTCGACTTCGCGAAGATCAACAAGTACCACGTCGGCATGCTGCCGTACTTCCTCAAGAAGCTGAAGGACACGCCGGACGGCGACGGCACCAACCTGCTCGACAACACGCTGGTGATGTACGGCTCGCCGATGGGCGACTCGAACATCCACAACCACAAGCGCTGCCCGCTGTTCTTCGTGGGCAAGGCCGGTGGCGCGCTCAAGGGCGGCCTTCACATCAAGGCGGCCGACGGCACGCCGATGGCGAATGCCATGCTGGCGGCGCTGCAGGGGATCGGCCTCACGGATCACCAGGAGTTTGGCGACAGCACGCGGGCGATGGATCTGAACGAGCTTCAGGCCACGACCGCGGCCGCCGAATAAGCGCGGGTTCCCGAAGGCACAGACGGCTCAGACAGATAGGGCAGAGGCTCAGATGCGACGATTCATCTCGGTTAGTGCGGCGCTGATGTTCGGCTTTGCGGTCATGGTTACGGCGCAGGCGCAGGCGCCCATCGCCAACGCGGCACAGGGCGGCGATCGTGAGACCGTCAGGACGCTGTTGAAGAAGGGCGCCGACGTCAACGAAGCGCAGGGCGACGGCACGACCGCGTTGCACTGGGCGGCGATGAAGGGCGACGCCGAGATGACGCGCATGCTGCTGGTGGCCGGCGCCAACGTCCGGGCGACCACGCGGCTCGGCTCCTATACGCCGCTCTACCTGGCGGCGAAGGGCGGCTACTCCGACGTGGTGGCGGCGCTGCTGGCCGGTGGCGCGGACCCGAAGGCCGTGACCGCAAACGGCACCACGCCGTTGATGATCGCGGCTGCGGCCGGCGACACGCGCTCGATCACGTCGTTGGTCGAGAACGGCGCCGAGATCGACGCCAAGGACACCGCGAAGGGCGAGACCCCATTGATGTTCGCCGCCGGCTTCAACCGCGTCGACGCCGTCAAGCTGTTGCTGGCTCGGGGCGCCGATCACAAGGCCACGACCAAGGTGGTGGATCTGTTTGCGCTGACCGCGCCTGAAGAAGATGCCATGGCGCGCCAGGTCGGCCGTCCGGCGAACAACCGTCCGGCGGACGTGGCCGGCGCGACCCGCGGCTACCGCTACAACGAGTTGATCAGCTCCCAGGGCGGCATGACGGCGCTGCACTTTGCGGCCCGCCAGGGCTTCATGGACGTCGTCAAGGCGATGGCCGAAGCGGGCGTCGATCTCAACCAGTTGAACGTAGGTGACCAGACCAGCCCGTTGCTGATTGCGATCATCAACGGTCACTTCGACCTGGCCAGCTACATGATCAGCAAGGGCGCCGACGTCAATCGCGGCGCGTTCAACGGCGTGACGCCGCTGTTTGCGGTCTTGAACATCCAGTGGGCGCCCAAGTCGCTCTATCCCAGCCCGAAGAACTACCAGCAGCAGCAGACCACGTATCTCGAGCTGATGCGCACGATTCTCGACAAGGGCGCAGACGTCAACGCGCGGCTGCAGCGCAAGGTGTGGTACCAGGCCTTCAATTCGGACTTTGCCGGCGTGGACGAAGTCGGCGCGACGCCGTTCTGGCGCGCCGCCTACGCCAACGACGTGGCCGCGATGAAGTTGCTGGTGTCGTACGGCGCCGACCCGAGCATCCCGACGATGAAGCCCGCAGGCCGTCCGTTTACGGGTGAAGGCATCCGCCAGATCCAGGACACCTCAGGCCTGGCGCCGATTCCGTACGGCGGGCCCGCCGTCCACCCGATTCACGCCGCCACTGGCGTGGGTTACGGTGAAGGGTTCGCGGCCAACTCACATCGCTACGCGCCGACCGGATTCCTGCCCGCGATCAAGTACCTGGTCGAGGAGGCCGGTGCCGACGTGAATGCCGTTGACCACGAGGGCAACACGCCCGTGCACCTGTGCGCGTCGCGCGGCGACAACGAGTGCATCAAGTACCTGGTGTCGAAGGGCGCTGATGTGACGCGCGTCAATCGTGAAGGCAATACCACGGTCGACCTGGCGAACGGCCCGGTGCAGCGCACCCAGCCGTACCCGGAGACGATCAAGCTGCTCGAAGGCCTGGGCGCAAAGAACAATCACCGGTGCATCACGTGCTAAAGACTCTTTTGCCAGTGGCCGCGCTCGGCGCGGTCGTGTCCGTGACCCTTTCGGCGCAAGCGCCTCAGCAGTCTGCTGCGAAGGTCGTGAAGCCCGCAGTGGCGCATGCCAAGCCGGTTCCGGGCTCGACGCCGGCTGAGCAAACCGCGCTTGTGAAGCAGTACTGCGCGACGTGCCACAGCGATCGAGGCAAGGCCGGAGACCTGTCGCTGGCCAGTTTCGATGCTGCCAAGCTCGAACAGAACGGTGCGCTCACCGAGAAGATGATCCGCAAGCTCCGCGCCGGCATGATGCCGCCGGCCGGCGCCCGTCGCCCTGAGCCCGCGGTGATCCAGGCGATGGTGGCGTCGTTTGAGTCGCGCATGGACAAACTCGCGGCGCTCAATCCGAATCCGGGTTCGCGCCCGTTCCAGCGGCTGAATCGCGCGGAATACAGCAACGCGGTGCGCGACTTGCTGAATCTCGATGTCGATGTCTCGGCCTACCTGCCGCCCGACACGATCAGCCACGGCTTCGACAACGTTGCCGACGCGCAGACCTTCTCGCCGACCCTGATGGATGGTTACCTGCGCGCGGCGAGCCAGATCAGCCGCCTCGCGGTCGGCGATCGCAACGCCTCGGCGTCGTCGGTCACCTACAAGATCCCGCGCTCGGCATCACAGATGCGCCGCGTTGATGGCGCACCGATGGGCACGCGCGGCGGATCCTCGGTCGTCCACACGTTCGCGGCCGACGGCCACTACGTGCTGAAGGCGTCGCTGCACTACGAGCCGCTCGGCGGCCTGGCCGGCCGCAACTCGATGACCGCGTATGACCTGAAGGAACAGGTCGAGTTCTCGGTCAACGGCGAGCGCGTGGCGATTTTCGATCTCAACACGCGCATGAGCGAGACCGATCCGAAGAACGGCCTGGAACTCGTGACGCCGCCGGTCCACATCAAGGCCGGACCGCAGCGTGTGACCGCGGCGTTTGTGCAGCGGCTCGATGGCCCGGTTGACGACCTGCTGATGCCGCTCGAGAACACGCTGGCCGACGTCAGCATTACCTGGGGCATCACCATGCTGCCGCACCTGCGCGACTTCGTGGTGCAGGGGCCGCTTGATGTGACGGGTGTGTCCGACACGCCCAGCCGCCTGAAGATCTTCTCGTGCCGTCCCACGGCCAAGGTGGAAGAGGAGTCGTGCGCATCGGAGATTGTGCGCAAGCTGGCGACGCAGGCGTTCCGCGGCGCGCCGACGGCGGCCGACCTGCAGGACGCGATGAAGTTCTACGAGCAGGGCCGGGAGAAGGGCGGCTTCGAGAACGGCATCCGCGTGGCGACGCAGTCGATCCTGGTGAGCCCGCGCTTCCTGTTCCGCCTGGAGCAGCAG
>JAYQOO010000184.1:0-2306 GCA_038144855.1 Acidimicrobiia bacterium
CGACAAGGCAATGGCGACCTGGGAACACCTCCGGCAACAGAGCAACGTCACGCTCGGCAAGATCGAACTCGTCGGCGAGAAAACCACGAGAAAGGTCTCGCTCGATGTCACGGTCGACGGCGTCGCAGGCGCCGCGCTCGGCGTCATGAGCCAGGGCGAACTACATTCACTGGCGCTTAGCCTGTTTCTGACGCGGGCGACACTTCCGGAAAGCCGTGGGCCAGAAGAGCGGTGGTCACGTTGTACGCAGCGAGCGTGGCTGCCGGGCGACCGGTGCCGCTGGCCCAGAGACTCGAGTCGATGCCGCAGTCTACTCGGGTCGGGCCCCGGACGAGCGACCTCGCTGGCTGCCGTCCCGTAATCCCTCCGCCAGCGATTGCATTGCGGCGCGCACGCGGTCGCTAAACGTCTTCTCGTCCTCGTCGGGCCCAATCGTCATCGGCTCGCCAAGAGCGACGTGCAGCACGCCGCGCGCTGGCCACCATCGGCCTCGCGGCCAGAGCGTGTCGCCGCCTCTCGAGGCAATCGGCACGACCGCGCGACCCGTCCGGCGAGCGATGCGTGCACACCCCCGATGGAACGGCGCAATAACGTCTGAGTAACTGCGCGTCCCTTCCGGGTGAATGAAGAGCGGCCGTTCGGCGGACACCTGCGCCGTGAGGGTGAAGAAGCGCTGCATCTCGGCATGTCCGCCGCGTCGGTCGACGAAGAGATGGCCCAGGATGCGGTAGCTGCGCGCGACCAGCGGCAGGCGTGACAGTTCGGCCTTGCCGACGTAGACGGTGCTGTCCGGCAGGCACGCCGGATAGGCGAAGGTGTCGAGAAGCGAGGTGTGCGACACCGCCCAGATGGTGCTCGAGACACTGTGCGGCGGGACATGATGGATCTCAAGGCGGACGCCGAAACACCAGAGGACTGCCCGCCCCCAGTACGGCATCAGGGGCCGCGTGACGCGAGGGAAGGGCGCCAGCAGCACAATACCCAGCCCATAGGCTAGCGTGAGCACGGTGCTGCCCATTACGCCGAGCATGCCACGCACGGTCTCGCTCATGGCTTGCGCTTCAGACGTCTGAGGCGCGTGCGTAGCAGGTGTGGGGCGTGCCACAGCGGCAGCGCGACGCCGACGGGAAACAGGACTAGCAATTCAGAGCCCGCAGTGACATAGTGACTCCATGGCGTGGCCCACCCGTCCGCCACGGAGAAATCCTGGCCATCGAGCATGAGGCCAGCATTCGCCGCGCCGTCCGGCAGTAGACCCGTCCGGACATCGAGTCCCGTGAGGCCCACCAGTGCTGCGAGTTCCCTGTATCGGGCCTGCACGTCGGCGGGCAGGTGACAGGCCTTCTGTCTGATGAGATCGGGATAGACGCGCTGCCCCGCGTGCAGCGTCTTGTAGGCGATCGGGCTGCAGACGCGCGCGAAGCCGTAGAGCCGGTCAGTGACGCGCAGACGCAGGAGCTTGCGCGTGAAGAACCGCACATAGTGGCGGACGAAGACACGTGTGGAGAGGCGACCGAGTACGCCGCGGTCTTGCCAGTCGGGGTCGACGGCGGCCAGGCGGAAGCCTAGATAGTGGTGGGGCGGCGCTTCATGCCACGACGCGAACAGAAAACCGCGCACGTGCGTGGTTTCGAGAGCCACGGCAATCTCCGGATAGTCGTCGAAGCGCCGCAGCACCTCGCGTCTGGGCACCGACTGGAAGGCCTTCGCTGCCACCGCGCAGATGCCGTCCTGCAGCGCGCGGATGCTAGTGTGCGCGGTTTGCCCCAGCACGATCCTCATCGGGCCGAGACTCCCGGGGCGAGATGCGCGTGCAGCCGATCGACCATCCGGAAGTGGGTCGGATAGTCCAGCACACTGAGGCGGACGAAGCGACCGGGGTACTGGTCACCCTGACTGCTGATGTCACGCAGCAGAATGCCGTCGGCGGCGAGTCGGCGCACCAGTTCGGCAGCATCAATCGGACAGTCGGCCAGGTCGAGCAGAAGGCTGTTGATATAGGATTCAACTACGCGCAGACCCGGGATCCCGCGCAGTTGCTCGCGGAGATGGGCACGACGCTCATGGGTCGCGTGGACCATCTGCAGGGCATAGGCCGGGTCACCCAACGCTTCAATTGCGGCCATCTGGGCCAACGTGGAGACCGTGTACGGCGGCGTGCGTTCCTGCAGCGCCTGGGCACGGGCCGACGAGACTAGCGCGTAACCGACACGCAGTCCGCTCAACGCATAGACCTTCGAGAGCGATCGGAGAACGACAAGATTCGGATGCTGTGCAAGCGACGCTTGCATCGAGCCGTCGGGCTC
>JAYQOO010000184.1:2316-4868 GCA_038144855.1 Acidimicrobiia bacterium
ACTTCCGCGTTGTACTGCCCCGTAGGGTTGCAGGGATTGACCAGGATGAATCCACCCGCCCCCCACGCCTCCAGTGCACGGACGAGCGCCACCGGGTCGATGCGGAAATCGGTATCGTACGTCGGAAAGTAGCGCACACGCGCCCCGCACAGGCGCTGCAGGACATGCGCGTATTCGCCGTAGCTCGGTGCCGGAATCACCACGGGGCCGTCGTGCCGGAAGATCTCGGGGAGCAGACGGAAGATGAGGTCCGACGATCCGTGGCCAAGTACGACCTGCTCGGCGGGGATGCCGAACGTGTTGGCAATGACGCGCTGCAGTCCCTGACCACGCAACGGTGGTGAGGTGCGGCTGGCCCATGGCAGGTGCTCGCGCAGGCAGTGCAGCACCCGTGGGCTGGGCGGATACCAGGCGTCCAGGACGTCGGCGGCCAGCGTATCGGGCACCCGGTCCAGATGCCGGAAATCGTCGCCGATGACGTGATACACAGCGCCGCCGTGGAGGCAGTATTCGCTCATGGAACCATCCTGACGGACAGCATACGCGAGACGGCGTGGCCTGTGGGGGATCAGACGCGGGAGTCGTGAATCGCCCAGAAGCTTGCGTCGCCCGAGTGCGGGAATGAGATGCACACGAGCCACGGCTTGATTCGGATTCGGGCTGCCGCGTCTTGGCCCTTCATGCCCGCAGTCATCGATAGTTCAGCTCGAGCTCGGCCTCCATGTTGCGAATGCGATCGGCGGACCTCGAGTGACTGCCGAGAAAGAAATTGACGACCCGGTTCTCGTCGCCGTACTTGTCCTGAAATTTCTTCCAGACCTTGGGTCCAGTAGTCACGTCGAACCCAGCTTCATGCACGTATCGCAGACCGACCCGGTCTGCTTGGTCTTCGTGACCACGGCTGTACTTGCTGAGGCTGGTCACCGTAGCCACCACAGCCGCCACCTGCACTGTTGTCTTGAGCGCGTCATTCTTGATGGCCTCCGCAGCTAAAGACACGCCCGCGCCAAGCAGTTCGCTCCACATATCGGCCTTGGCCGAGCGCCGCGAGTGCTCGTGTGTGACGTGTGCCAACTCATGACCAATGACGACCGCTAATTCGTCATCTGACATCGCATCAGCCAGTCCGGTGTTGATCCAGACGGCGCCGTTGCTCATCGCCGCAGCATTCCACTCCTCCGTGTTCACCAAATAGACGCGAATGGCCGACTCGTCGAGATAAGGGGGGAGCAGGCGACGCGTAATGCGAAGGACGCGCTCAAATGCCGGCCCATCTGTCAGCAGTTTGCCCACGACCTCGATGTCGTCGTCATCATCGGTGTCTCCGGGTTCAAACATCATTCCTTTTTTCACCCACAGCGCTTCAAGGTCGTTGGTGACCGTGAGCACCTCAGCCTCGAAAAGCGCATCACCGTTCGGTTTGACTTCCACTTCCAGCGCGCGCACGCTGCCATCATCCAGGCGCACGCCCTTGACCTTGACCTCGTCGCCCAAGACAATCTCCTCTCGACTGCGAGCGTGACTGCCTTTAAAGACCGTGTCGTCACCGAAAGCGATACGCTGGCCGTCAACAATCAAGAGGTCGCCGCTCGCAAACTCGGCATACGCATCAAATGAAATGCGCTGATCGGACTCGAGCAGCGCCATCGACGCGCACGATAGCGTTCCGGCAGCCGAAATCACCATCCCTATCACGAGCAACAGCCGTCGCGTCATTTCAGCCCTTTGATTTCTGCGCTTGGGCGTCCCTTTGAGGCCGTCGCTGCTGATGTAAATAGCCGCCGATCTCTTGATTCATGTGTCCCCCACGAAGTCCGGAAGCAGAATGTCTCGAGTACCGCACCGGCCCAGTCTGGGAACATGCCGGCCTCGGCATGTTTTTCCGGCAGTGCGGGGCAGAACGCAGCAACGCTGCCGTCGCCGAGCTCCACAGTCCTACTTGATGATCGCGGTCGCCTTTTTGCCTTTATATTGCAGGGTAATGTGCGACGCCTTGCAAAGATCGAGCTCCGTCCATTCGACTTCGTTGTCGTCTTCATCGACAATCTTCAAGTCCCAGTTGCAGGCCTTCTCTTTTCGCGAGAATTGGATATCCACCGATTCGCGGTGCTTGAGCACATCCTTGCCCATGACATCCTCTTGCCACTCGTCTGCGTCGCTAGGCGAGACGTAGACCTCTGCGATGGTTAGTCCGGTGTCGTTCATGAGCGTGAAGTCAAGTTTGCTTTGGGCCAAGATGGGCGAAGCCGCTAACACACAGAGCGCTAACACGACAGTAGTGTGCTGTTTGAGAGTGTGCTGTTTGAGCATGTTCGGCTAAGTCTTTCTCGAGTTGGTGGATGGGTAATTGTTTGAAGTGGGAGCACTGGTGTGCGGAAGTTATATTTCCACGTATTGTTGGATCTTGTCCAGCGAGTCAGGCCCGGGCCACGGCCGAATGTTGGGGCGCGGGAAAATTTGGCGATGGTTTCTTTGGTGGGGGACCCGCCCCTCCCGCCTAGTGGGCGGGGCCGTCTCCCCGATGTGTCCACAACCGGGGGCGTTAGGTTTCG
>JAYQOO010000185.1:0-4811 GCA_038144855.1 Acidimicrobiia bacterium
AGCAAGGGCAGAGCGGACAGGGCGGCTCTGGTGATTCACAGGGCGACTTCCGCGATGGCGGTTGGGGTGGCGGCGGCGATCGTCGCGCCGGCCCGTACGGCTACTACTTCGGCCCCGATGACGTGCGTCAGTTCCGCGGCGAAGCACGCCGGTACCTGCAGGAAGGCCAGCAGTTGCGCAACATGTTGCGCGAGCAGAACGTCGATCCGAAGGAGTTCGACGAGATCATGCGCCGCTTGCGAGAACTCGATTCCGAGCGCGTCTACCAGGATGTGCAGGAACTGGCACGGCTGCAGACCTTCGTGTCGGAGGGCCTGAAGCGCTTCGAGTACGCCTTGCGCCGCAAGGTGGGCGAGGAAACCGATCGCGCGCTGGTCGGCGGTTCGGAAGACGTGCCGGCGGAATTCAAGGCGCTCGTCGAGGAGTACTACCGTTCACTGTCGAAGGGCCGCCAGCAACAGAAGCAATAGGTTCGAATGCGTCTTGCCTGCGCCGCTGTGCTTGCCGTGCTCCTGGCGGTCTCGATCGCTGAGGCGCAGCGCCGCTTCGGCGGGTTCGGAGGCTTCGGCGTGGAGGGCGGCGCGCCGCCGAAGTTCGCAAGCGAAGCGGACTTCGATGGCTCATGGCATTTCTGCCGCTTGATGTACCGGCAGGTCCGCCGCTACGAGCGCGGCATGGGGTGGGGCACCGACTATCCCAATGCCGACATCAACTTCTCAACCCGCCTCTCCGAGCTGACCAAGACCAACGTCGGTCAGTACCAGTACGGTCCCAATCACCTCGTCGTTCGGCCTACCGATCCGGAGTTGTTTCGCTGTCCGTTTGTGATGGCGTCCGATCCCGGCAGCGCCGGCTTCTCGCCGACGGATGCGGAGGCGCTGCGCAATTACCTGCTCAAGGGCGGATTCCTGTGGGTCGATGACTTCTGGGGGCCCTGGGCGTGGGAGTCGTTCACGGGCGAGATCGCAAAGGTGCTGCCGAAAAGCGAATACCCGGTCAAGGATCTCACCGCCGAGCATCTGATCTATCGGATGCTGTTTCCCATCACGGCGATTCCGCAGGTGCCGGCAATCCAATTCTGGGGCGGACCGGGCAGCGACACATCCGAGATGGGTGAATACAGCGCCAACGCTCACATGGCGGCGATCCACGACAAGCAGGGCCGGATCATGGTGTTGATGACGCACAACACCGACATTGCCGATTCATGGGAACGGGAAGCGGACGACCCTCGCTTCTTCTTTCACTTCTCACCCAACGGCTACGCGGTCGGGCTCAATGTCGTGTTGTATTCGATGAGTCACTGATCACGGAGCCGAGCGCCTTCATTTCGATTAATTCGATGATCGAGCGGCATCGCGCCAGGGCACCGGGCCGTTCGAGCAGCGCGAGCTTTTCCACCGGCTCGAAATCGAGATACTGCGCCAGGGCGTTGATCAGGTCTTCGTCCGGCATGGCCTGCGGCAGCTGCGTCTCGATCAGGCCGGAGTAGTGCTCGGAGAGCCGCTGCTGCAGCCGCTGCCGTTCCTGGCGCAGCAGCGTCCGCTGGTCGTCGGTCACCGCTTCGTGGAGCGGCGCGATCACGGCGCTGCGATACAGGCGGCCGACGCCGGCCGGTTCCTCGCTGTGAATCGTGAATTTCTCGACGCCACGCAAGACCAGGTTGTAGCGTCCGTCCGCGAGTTTCTCCTCATGGGTGATGAGCCCGGTGCAGCCGACTGGATAGATCGGCGGGTTGCCGTCGTAGTCGGCTTCGTGCCCGGGACGGAGCATCACCATACCGATCATCCGGTCGCCGGCCAGCGCGTCGGCCGTCATCTGCCGATAGCGCGGCTCGAAAATGTGCAGCGGCAGGAACACGTTCGGGAAGAGCACGACGTTAGGGAGCGGAAAGATCGGGACGACGAACGGCAGCATGTCAGTGAATCGTCTTGGTCTTCTTGTCCATGTAGTCCATCAGGACGTACTGGCCGAGCGTATACGGCGTCGTGAAATAGGCTTTACCGCGGCACATCTGCGCCACCCGGCGCACGAAGGCAACGAGGTCGTAGTCGCGGGCCAGCATGAACGTGTTGATCATGATGCCGGCCTTGGCGCACGCCGAGACTTCCGACAGCGTTTCGCCGATCACGATCGGATCGAGACCGAACGGGTTCTTGTAGATACGGCCGTCCGGCTGCGTCAGCGCGGACGGCTTACCGTCGGTGATCATCACGATCTGGCGCATGTCCTTGCGCTGCTTTTCGAGGATGCGGCGCGCCACGCGCAGGCCTTCTCGGGTGTTGGTGTAATACGGCCCGACGCGCACCCGCCCGAGCTCGCGCAGCGGCACTTCCTCGGCGCTGTCGTGGAACAGCACCGCGTGAATGGTGTCGCCCGGATATTGCGTGCGGATCAGGTGCGACAGCGCCATCGCCACGCGCTTGGCCGGCGTGAAGCGGTCCTCACCGTACAGGATCATGCTGTGACTGCAGTCGAGCATCAGCACCGTGGCGCACGAACTCTGATACTCGCCCTGCGCGACCATGACGTCGGAGTAGTCGATGTCGATGCCGGACGAACTGTTCGGCGGTGCAGCCGCCGGCTCGCCGGCCTGCCGTTTCACCGCGTTGAGAATCGTCGCGGTCGCATCGATGTTCATGGTGTCGCCGAACTCGTACGGCTTCGGCGCGCCGCTCGTTTCGATTCCGGTTGCCAGATCGCGCGTGTCGTGGCGCCCCGCGCTGCTGTAGCCCGCGGATCCCAGCAGGTCGCGCAACGCCCGGTAGCCGAGGAAGTCCAGGGCCTTGTCGGTGACTTCGAACTTCACCTCGCCGGGGTCACCTTCGCCGCCGCCACCACCCTGGGCACGACGTGCCTTCTCGGAGTCGAGATCCGGAGGGGTGCTGATGTAGCCGGATTCCTTCATGCGCTCGATGATCTGCTTGATCAGTTCGTCGAGCTGGTTGCGGGCCTGCTCCTCGTTGCCCTCGGCGGCGTCGCCGAACATTTTCTCGAGGATGTCGTCGGGCAGCACCCCGCCGTTAAACAGCGCCTCCAGAATGGCATCGTGCAGCGCCTGCATCGTGCGGTCGCTGTCGTCGTCCGTATCGCGCGGATTGCCGAACCCGCTCGACATCAGCAGGTCCGACAGCTTCGACATGAGCTCGTCCATGTCGAGATCGTCCAGCAGGTTCGGAACGTATTTCGTGTATTTGTATTTCATCGACGTTCCACAGTCCGCCTGAGTCCAGCTTCAGCCGGAGCAGTCCCTGTCAGTTGTAGTACTTCTTTTTCTTGCGGCCGCCAGCGCCGCCGCCCTGATCCATGTCTTCTTCGTCATCCGGCGTGAGGATGGCGGTGCGCTGCTGCTGCGGCTGCTGGCGGCGAACCGGCTCAGCGCCGTGGTAACCACGCATGTCACTGCGGCTGATCTTCTTTTGTGAATACAGCCCCTCGAGGAGGAAGTCGACGGCCGCAGCGATGGCCGGTATGGGCGATTCCTTTGTGACGCCGGCCCGGCCGGCCAGATCCACCAGGCCCTGGACGCCCGCGGCTTCGCGCACCAGCGTGGCGGCATCAGTGGTGTCCGACAGGCTGAGCGAGCCACCCATGTCGAACCAGTCGATGATCTGCTTCGCATCGGCATCGCCGAAATAGCCGTCGAAGACGTTGGCGACGGCGGCGCGCACCAGATCTCGGCCCACCTGGTCGGCGCCCTTGAGCTCGCCTTCGTATTCGAGCTCGAACTTGCCGGTCATTGACGGCAGGGCAGAGTAGACATCGGTGATGCGCGGAACCACCGGCGACTCGCCATTGGCGAGCGCGCGCCGCTCCGCATTCGAGACGACGGTCTCGAGGACGCTGATCGGCATGCGCTGGCTGACGCCCGAGCGCTTGTCGATCTTGCGTTCCGTGCGCGCCTGGAACGCGATCTCTTCCACGACCTCGCGCACGTACTGCGGTACCTCGATCTGCGCGCCGCGGGCCGTCCAGGCCTCCTGCTCCGTAATGACCAGCGCGTCCTCGCGGCTGTTCATGTAGTGGGTGCGGATCTCCGCGCCGATGCGGTCCTTGAGCGGCGTGATGATCTTGCCGCGCGCGGTGTAGTCCTCGGGGTTGGCGGTGAAGGCGATCATCACGTCGAGCGGCAGGCGGACCGGGTAGCCCTTGATCTGCACGTCGCCCTCTTGAAGGATGTTGAACAGGCCGACCTGGATCTTGCCGGCGAGGTCCGGCAGCTCGTTGATGGCGAAAATGCAGCGGTTCGCCCGCGGTAGCAACCCGAAATGCATCGCCAGCTCGCTGCCGAGCTGCAGTCCGCCTTTCGCGGCCTTGATCGGGTCGATGTCGCCGATCATGTCGGCGATCGTGACGTCCGGGGTGGCCAGCTTCTCGACGTAGCGTGCCTCGCGCGGCAGCCACTTGATCGCCATGGTGTCGCCCTCGGCGTTGACGCGGTTCTGCCCGAACGCCGACAGCGGTGCGATCGGATCGTCGTTGATCTCGCTCTCAGGGATCACCGGGATCCACTCGTCCAACAACGTCGTCAGCGCGCGCAGCATGCGGGTCTTCGCCTGGCCGCGAAGGCCAAGGAGGATGAAGTGGTGCTTGGCCAGGATTGCGTTGACGACCTGTGGCACCACGGTATCGCCGTAGCCGATGATGCCAGGGAACAGCGTCTCTTTCCTGCGCAGGCGTTCCGACAGGTTGTCTCGAACCTCATCACGGACCGAGCGGCGGCGGATCTCACCGCGCGCGATCGCGGCTTTCAGTTGGCCAAGGGTGTCAATGTGGGGCGAGGACGCCATAAGTATTAAGACTCTCCCGAT
>JAYQOO010000186.1:0-4724 GCA_038144855.1 Acidimicrobiia bacterium
GGGTCGTACAGCAACGTTGTGGGGTTGCCGGTGGCTCTTGTGAGTAGTATTCTTAATGAGGGTTAACTCCCACATTATGAACAACAAAGCGTTCAAGGTCGGTCTGACGAGCCTCGTTCTCGCGTTGACCTTTGGCGGTCTGCTTTACACGACCATGGCCGAAGGCACCGAGTACTACAAGCACGTCGATGAAGTGATGGCGCAGCCGGACCAGTGGTACGGCAAGAAGCTGCAACTGCATGGCTTCGTCGTGCCGAACTCGATCATGAAGAAGCCCAACTCGCTGGACTACTGGTTCCAGGTGCAGCAGAACGGCAAGATCGTCAGCGCCACATACACGGGTGTCGTGCCCGACACCTTCAAGGACGATTCGGAAGTCGTGCTGAAGGGCTCGCTCGCCGCAGAGGGTTTCACGGTGCAGCCGAACGGCGTGATGGCGAAGTGCCCGTCGAAGTACGAAGCGAAGCCGGGAGGCCCAACGACCTCCGGTACCTACTAGGGAGGCCGCCATGGCCTCACTCGGCCAACTCCTCCTGCTCCTCGCGTTTGTGACCGCGGCCTACGCGGTCGCGGCGTCTGTCGTCGGCGCCCGCCGGCGCAACTCCCGCTTAGTTGAAAGCGCCATCGGCGCGTTCTACACCATTGCCGCGATCATGACCGTCGCGTCGGGCGTGATTATCTATGCGTTTGTCGCGGGCGACTTCACCATCCGCTACGTGCGGCGCTACTCAGACAGCGTTCAGCCGCTGTTCTACAAGATCACGTCCTATTGGGGCGGCCTCGATGGCTCGGTGATGTTCTGGGTGTTCCTGCTGTCCGTGTTTGGCGCGGTGGCAGTGAAGGTGAATCGCGATCGCCATCGCGAGCTGATTCCGTATGTCGTGGCCGTCATCGGTGCGGTGGAGATGTTCTTCCTCTTCCTGATGGTGATCCATAACAACCCGTTTGCGACCTACCTCACCGAGACGTATACCGACGGCCGCGGCCTCAATCCGCTGCTGCAGAACTACTGGATGGCGATCCACCCGCCGACGATGTACCTCGGCTTCGTTGGACTGACGATCCCGTTCGCGTTCGGCATGGCGGCGCTGTTCACCGGCCACCTCGATGATTCGTGGCTGCGCGCGGTTCGCCGCTGGACCATGTTCTCGTGGTTCTTCCTGTCGCTCGGCCTCACGCTCGGCATGATCTGGGCGTATGAGGAGCTGGGCTGGGGCGGCTATTGGGGATGGGATCCGGTCGAGAATGCGGGCATGCTGCCGTGGTTTACGGCAACCGCATTCCTGCATTCCGTGCACGTGCAGGAACGGCGCGGCATGCTGCGCGTCTGGAACGTGTCGCTGGTCATCATCACGTTCCTGCTGACGATCGTCGGCACCTTCCTGACGCGTTCGGGCATCGTGCAGTCGATCCACGCCTTCGGTGAAGATCCGGAGCTGGCGCGTTACTTCGTCGCCTTCATGCTCTCGACGGTGGTGTTCTGTTTCGGCTGGGTGATTTATCGACTGCCGCTGTTGAAGGCGCGCCACGAACTGGATTCATGGGCGTCGAAGGAAGCCGCATTCCTCGCCAACAACTGGATCCTGTTGTTCTCGGCACTCTTCATCTTGTTTGCCACGCTGTTCCCGACGATTACCGAGGCGATCAACGGCGAGCGCCTGACCGTTGGTCCACCGTTCTTCAACCGCTGGATGGTGCCGATCGGGCTGGTGCTGCTGTTGCTGACCGGTGTTGGTCCGCTGCTGGCGTGGCGCAAGTCGTCGATCGAGAACCTGCGTGAACAGTTCATGTGGCCGGTTCTCTCCGGGCTGATCAGCGGCGGCCTGGTCGTGGCGCTTGGCGTTCGCGTGTGGAGCTCCGGGATTTGCTTCGCGTTCGCCGGCTTCGTGGCCGGTACCCTGGTGCAGGAATTCGTGCGCGGCGCGGGCGTGCGCCGTGGCATCACCGGTTCGGACTTCCTCACGGCGATGATCGGCATGGTCTCGCGCAATCGCCGCCGCTACGGTGGCTACATCGTGCACGCCGGCGTGGTGCTGATCTTCCTGGGATTCGCGGGCGAAGGGTTCAGCCGCGATCAGCAATTGCTCTTGAAGCCTGGGCAGGAAGCAACTGTCGGCGATTACACCATTCATCTCGACGCGCTTCGCGTCACCGACGACGGCCAGAAGCAGATGGTCACGGGGCACATCACCGTCAAGAACCTCAAAGACGAGGTCATTGACCAGATGCGTCCGGCCCGGTGGTACTTCCGCAAGCACGAGGAAGAACCCACAACTGAAGTGGCGATCCGCCGGATGTTCGCGGAAGACCTCTACATCGTGATGCCGGCCTTCGAGATTGAGGAGCAGACCGCAAGCGTTGAGGTACACATCAACCCGCTCGTCAATTGGGTCTGGTTCGGATTCGGCATCCTCGCGGTTGGCACGGCGATCGCGCTGCTGCCCGAAGCCTCGATGGCATTTGCGGCAGTGAAGTTGCCGGCCGACGCGGTCACCGCCACGCTGTTGCTGCTGTCGATGCTGCTGTCGGGCGGCTCGGCGTTTGCGCAGCACGTCGTGCCGGAGCAGGGCGATCGGGATCCGCGCATGACGCTGACCTCGCCGGAGTCACGCCAGATCGGTAACAAGCTGGCGTGCTGGTGCGGGGGGTGCTCAAAGTTGCCTGTGGGGCAGTGCGCGTGCGGCCACTGCGCGCCGATTCGTGCCGAGATCGACACGTTCCTGAAACAGGGCCAGAGCGAGAAGCAGATCCTCGATCACTACGTCGCGGCGTTTGGCGGCAATCAAGTACTCAGCGAGCCGCCGACGAGCGGCTCGGGTCGCGTCGCCTGGGCGATGCCGATCGTGGTCGGCCTGGGCGGGCTGTTGACCGTTGCGTTCCTCGCGACGCGTTGGTCGCGGCGCCAGCCGATGGTGCCCGCGGTTGCCGGAGCCGAAGATCCCGACATGTCGGCGCGCCTCGACGACGAACTCAGAGACCTTGACTAACCACGCGCCCGGCGATCCGAAGGGGTCGCCGAAACCAGACGCTCAATCCGAGCCGATCCTGCAACCCTGGCAGTTTTTCCTGCTGGGCGGCATGCTGGCTGCCACCGCGACGGTGATTGCGGCGACGGGGCAGACGCCTGCCAACATCGTCATTCTCAGCTTGACGGTGGTGTCGGTGAGTTTTGTCGGACTCGGCGCGTATCGGATGCTGTCGCCGCTGGTCAGCGAGCACACCGAAGCCCCGGTCATGATCGCCGGTCGCACGCGCATCGCGCTCGAGCGCGAGAAAACCCTCGTGCTCAGGTCAATCAAGGAACTCGAGTTTGACTTCGCGATGGGCAAGGTGGCGAAGGCGGACTTCGACGAAGTCTCGACGCGTTTGCGCAGTCGCGCGCTCGGCTTGATGCGCCAACTCGACGCGGGCGGCGGGTATCGCGATCAGATTGCGGAAGAAGTGAAGAAGCGATTGGCGGAGGAGGTTCCTGCAGCGTCCGGCTTGAGCCGGACTGTTCCAGAAGCCGCTGCCGCAGGAGTGTGCGAATCCTGCCAGACGCAAAACGACGCGGACGCGAAGTTCTGCAAGAACTGCGGAGCGAAGCTGTGAGGCGCGCGTGTCTCTGGCTACTGGCTGCCGGCATCTGGCTGCTCGCGCCGGGCGTAGCGAATTCGCAAGTCGACATGCCTGATCCGTCGGCGATTGCGGGCACGCCGCTGCCGGCGCCTGAGTTGCCGCTTGGCACCGTGACGGTTCGCGTCGTGCGCGAGCGAATGGGCAACAACATTGCCGGTCAGGAAGTGAACCTCACCGTTGGTGGGGCTCGCCGCACCATGAAGACGGATGAGCAGGGCCGCGCCCAGTTCGACAAGTTGCCGACCGGTGCGCTGGTGCAGGCCACGACCGTCGTCGATGGCGAGACGCTCACGTCGCAGGAGTTCGCGGTTGCTGGCCAAGGCGGAACGAGAGTGGCGCTGATTGCCGGGATCGCCGCCGCCAAGGCCAAGGAGACGGAAGCCGCCGCGGCTGCTGCGCGCGAGCCGGCCCGGCCGGGCGTGGTGGAAATCGGCCCCGAGTCTCGGGTCATCATCGAATTCCAGGACGACAACCTCACCATCTTCTATTTGCTCGAGATCGTGAACAACGCGCGCACGCCGATCGATATCGGCGGCCCGCTGCTGATCACGCTGCCGACCGGCGCCGCGGGCGCCTCCGTGATGCAGGGCTCCTCGCCACGCGCCGGCGTGAATGGCGACGTGCTGACGGTCACCGGTCCGTTCCCTCCGGGCAAGACGTCGGTGCAGATCGGGTTCTCGCTGCCTCAAGAAACGGCCTCCCTGACAATCCGCCAGACCTGGCCGGTGGCCCTGGCGCAGGTCTTTGTCGGGATGGAAAAGATCGGCGACATGAAGCTGGCGTCGCCACAGCTCAAAGACGTGCGCGACATGAGTTCGGAAGGGCAGCAGTTTGTGATGGGCACCGGGCCGCGCCTGAATGCAGGCGAGACGATGGAACTCACGCTCACGGGCCTGCCGGCCCATAGCCTGGTGCCGCGGAACGTGGTGCTGGCGCTCGTGGCGTTGATCTTCGTCCTTGGCGTGTGGTTTGCCTGGTCGCCGACGAAGGCGCACGCCGTGCTCGACGAGAAGCTCAACGCCCGCCGCGAGACGTTGCTGAACGAGATCGTGGCAATTGAGAAGAAGCGCCAGGCCAAGCCGTTGTCTGAGTCCGACGAGGCACGA
>JAYQOO010000187.1:0-4566 GCA_038144855.1 Acidimicrobiia bacterium
CCCATAGCGTTTAGATCTGTAAACTCCCTCCCTGAGTCGTCGCCCGACGGCCCCGACCAATTTCGGAGGGATCCATGTCTCAAAGTTCACCGAGCGCCCCGCTCACCTCGCACGTCCAATCGGTCACCGAAGAAGACACCGGCGGCCACTGCATGGTGACGTTCGTCACCCTCGCTGACGGCCGCGTCCTGGGCATCAACGACGAGTGCGTCGTGCTCTACCCGAGCATGGACGCGTTCTACGACCACAGCGAAGACCTCCCGGTCATCGAACTATTGGAGGGCAAGTGAGATGAAGCCCAAGACCGGCACCATCGCAAACGCCGTCGCCAGCACCGACAACAGCGAAAACTGGCGCGTCTACATTGGCTTCGACCGTTCGTCGAGTCGCTTCCGCCGCACTCGTGAAGAGGACTTGTTGCAATCCGCTGTCTACGAAAACGCGAAGACCGATCACACCCGCGACGTGTTCGTCATGGACTTCATGACGAAATACCGGCTGTCGGCCTATCAGCGCAACACGATGGTCATGCTGGATGCGGCCAAGGCGTAACGGTCCTGTCAGCGCCTTCGATGAGGGCGCTGGCGGGGCAATGACGCCCGACTGGAGATCGACATGAGCGCAAAGGCAAACCTGGAGAAGTTGCAAGCGAACCTGGACGCTGCGCGGGCAGCGAAGGACGCGAACTACAACCGCGAGACCATGCGGGCCTACAAGGACGCGTGGAATGCGCTCGCCGCAGCAACGGCCGCTCGTCGCCCTGTCCGGCAAGCCGGACGTCGTTCGCATCCGGCATTCGTCCCTGAGGACTCCCCCTGCATCGAAGACGGCGTCCACAACTGCAACGACTGGGGTACGGGCGAAGGCCGGTACCACGGGAGGATCTAGCCATGATCTATCAATGGAAACTGTCGCCCGCCGCCATCACCGCCCTCGGCATCGTCTGCGCGGAACTGGCCGCGATGCCGAAGCGCAAGGCCGAGCAGTGCCTCGAAGTCGACGTGGAAGTCGCGGGCATCGCCGAGAAGCTGGCCGACGCGGTCGAGGGCTGCGACTCGCACGGCATGCTGATGGACGTGGCCAGCGACATCGTGGCCACGGTCGAGATGACGAAGGCCGGGATCGCTGAGTCGGATCGCGAGGAAGCGTACCGGCAGCGGAGGGTCGCGTGATGCTGCTGACCGAACAGCAGATGATGCGCGTAAACGACCTGATCTTAGACATCGAGGTCGAGTACGCGCTGAACACAGGGTACGGCTACCGCTACACGCCTGACGGCTACGGCGGTCACGCATGGCAACGTGGCCATGATGCTCCTGAGATGGCCCTTCGGGAGTACGTCAAGACTCACCCGCGCACCGCCGCTCTGGTCGCGCAACTGCGTTCTGAACTCTCGCAGGAGGCCGCCTGATGCAAACCCTCGGCAAGATTCTGAGCGCCCCGTTCGACCGTCGCGCGTGGGGCACCCGCATCGTGACGCTGCTGGTCGGCTACGCGATCGTCATTGGGTTCGTCGGGGTGCTGGCGCTGGTGGACCTGATCTCACGGGGGTTCGCATCGTGAGCGCGATCCGCCCCGGCGACCTCGTCTTCATGGCGAAGCGCGTATGCGACTGCGCCGTCTGCCGCGCCCCGATGGGCATCCCGTTCGTCGTGACCGAAGTCTGCGGTGCACTCGACGGCGTGCGCTGCACCACGACCGGGAAGATCATCGCCGCCGCCCCAGTGGCGCGCGGGTTCCGAGACAGCACCGGCCACTACCAGATCCCCGTGGCTGTGCTGAAGAAGATCGACCCGCTGCCGGAGGACGAGCGCAGCGAAACGGATGAGGAGATTGCGGCATGAAGCGTATCGCGTTGTTGCTTGCCATCGGCGTTTCCACACCGGCCCTCGCGCAGTCCGAATGGTTCGCCAGGACCACGAACACTGCCGGCGGCGAGATCGTGCTGCTGGTGACGCGCGGCCAGTGTCCAGAGAAGTTCCGCCGGATGTACGCCACCTCGGCCGAAGGCCTCATCGAATGGGGCTGTTATCTGGTCTCGTCGAGTCACGTGCACGCGGTGTACGACATCGGGATGGAGCGCGCCTATCCGCAGCAGGGATGGGTGATCAACCCGGCGTACCAGACGCAGCAGCAGCCTCGGCAGCGAAAGCCGGAGGTGCAGCTATGAGCGACGAATCCAAAGCCGAGAACGTGAAAGCTGCGATCGCCTTTCTGGCCTGCGTCGCGATCGTCACCACCGTGCACTGGTGGGGGCCGATCGTGGACGAGGCGCTGGAGCCGAAGCCGATCGTGGTGATGGAGTGTGCGCGATGACCGCCCCGTCCCATCGCTACCGCTACGCCTACCGAATCACGGACCAGCATGGACTGCTTGTCCGCGGGAACACGAAGGCGCGCACCGTCGCCGAGGTGCGCAGCCTGTTGTCGGTTGTGCATGGGGACGAAGCGGCGGAGCGGGCCGAAGTGACGCTGGTCAATGTGGAGGAACCGTTGCATGAATGACATCGCCCTACCGTTCGTCGAAGTCGGCACCCTACCCAGAGCCACCTACATCGGCGGCCCCGACGCTGCGGCCGTGATGAACGTCTCGCCGTACCGCACGGCGGTCGACTGCTTCTTCAGCAAGGTCGACCCGCAGCCCGAGGTCATCTCGCCCGAGAAGGAAAAGTTCTTCCGGCGCCGCAAGCATCAGGAGCCGATCATCGCGGCGATGCTCGAAGAGGAATACGGCATCGTCGTCACGCGGCTATCGATCGACGAGCACCCGAACCGCTACCAGGATCTCGAGTTCCCGTTCTTGTGCGCCGAGATCGATTTCGAGTTCCGCATGTCGCCATCGGTGCGGCTGCGCTTCCCGGAGCGCCCGGACTTCTGCGCGATCGAAGACGGCACACTGCTGGCCGGCGAGATCAAGACTGTGCACCCGTTCTCTGCCGGCGAGTGGGGCGAGCAGGGATCCGAGGAAGTCCCGACGCACTACGCCGCCCAGGTCATGCACGGGCTCGGCATCACGCGCCGGCCCGCTGCGCTGGTCGTCGCCCTCTTTGGGCTCGACACGCTGATGGCGTTCCCCGTCATGGCCGACCAGGAAACGATTGCGCTCATGCGCGCCGAGTGCGTGAAGTTCTGGACGCAGCACGTCATGACGCGCGTGCCGCCCGACCCGGTCAATCTGGACGACATCAAGCGGCTCTACACGTTCAAGAGCAGCCGCCGCTGCTACTTGTCCGAGGAGGTCTATAACGCGCTGAAGATGCTCGACCAGTGCCGCAAGCAGATCAAGACCTACGAGGGCGACAAGGCGCAGTTGGAACTGGTCGTCGCCAAGCATGTGGCTAACGCCTGGGGCAAGCCGATCATCGAAGAGAACGGCAAGGTCCGCATGGAAGACGACAGCGGCGAAGGCGCCGTGCTCGTCTTTGGCGAGGCAGAGGTCGGAACGTGGGGCCGGCAGCGCGGCACCTACCTTGACCAGCCACGCTTGCGCGCCGATCAGCCTGACCTCGTGCGCCAGTACACCCAAGAGCACCACTACCGCGTCTTCCGGCTCGCGAAGCCGAAGGCACCACGCAAGTCAACCCGCAAAGGAAGGTAAGCCGCCATGAGCACGACCGCTCTGAAGAACGTCGCACAACGCACCGCCGTTACCGAGAAACCGAAGGACTTCCCCGCCATGCTGACGGCGTGGCTGCCCGAGATCCAGCGCGCACTACCGAAGCATCTGTCGGCCGAGCGCATTGCGCGCGTCGCTCTGACCGCGTTCCGCCGCAATCCGAAATTGGGCGAGTGCGATCCCCGCTCCGTGTTCGCCGCCGTGCTCCAGGCCGCGCAGCTGGGTCTCGAGATCGACACCCTGGGCCGCGCCTACCTTGTACCCTACGAGAAGCGGCAGAAGGTCGGCGGTCGCTGGCAGACGGTCGGCGTCGAGTGCCAGTTCATCCCGGGCTGGAAGGGCCTCGTCGACTTGATGAATCGATCGGGCGAAGGAACCGTCTGGACCGGCGCCGTATTCCGCGGCGACGACTTCGAGTGGCAGTTGGGCGACAGCCCGTTCGTGCGCCACATCCCGCTCGGCGAGATGGACCCGGACGCCCTGACGCACGTCTACGCCGTTGGCCGCGTGAAGGGTAGCGACTGGCCGATCATCGACGTCTGGCCGATCGAGAAGATCTGGAAGCACCGCGACCGCTACAACAAGGTCGGCGAGCGCCACTACTCGTTCACGAACCAGGAGATGTACGCGCGCAAGATCCCGCTGCTGCAGGTCTTGAAGTACATGCCATGCTCGACCGAGCTTGCGAAGGCGATGGCCGCCAACGATGACGCCGAGGTACAGCGCCAGAACGTGAACATCAAGGACGCCATCCAGGGCGAGTACACGCCGTCGATTGACCCGGGCGACGACGGCGGCGACGCGCCCGACTTCACCAAGGCCGACGCCATGAAGATGATCGAGGACGGCGACCTTGCCGGCGCGGCCGAGGTGGCGAACATGCTGCTTCCGGACGAGGCCGAGGAGGTGCGCGCCGCGATCGATGCGAAGAAGGCGCAGGCGTAACAAGTG
>JAYQOO010000188.1:0-4477 GCA_038144855.1 Acidimicrobiia bacterium
CCTCGTGGCGCGGCGTCGGTGAGCTCTACAACAGCGACGGCCTGACGTACGCCGCGTCGATTGCGTATTACGCGTTGCTGTCGCTGTTCCCGCTGATGCTGCTCGCACTGACGGTGGTGAGCGAAATGACGGCCGGGACGGCGGATCGTGACGCGGTGTTTCGCTTCGTGTTCCGCTATTTTCCGCGGCAGTTCAGCTTCATCAGCGGCCAACTGGATTCGTTCCAGGCAACGCCGGTCAGTTTCGGATTCTGGGGCAGTGCGGGGCTGATCTGGGCATCGCTCGGCGTGTTCAACGCGATTACCTCGGCGGTGAATCACGCGTGGGCGGTGGAGAAGCGCCGCAGCTTTCTCATGCATCGGCTGATTGGCTTCGTGATGATGGTGTCGGCCGGCGTGATTCTCGTGATCGGTATTGCGATCGCCAGCCTGGTGCGGATCGCGGAGACGCGCCTGGGTGAGGCGATGGTGCACACGCCGTGGCTCGACAACCTGTCGGGCATCGCGGCCAGCTATATGGCGACGGCGCTATTGATCGTGTGCGTGGCGCTGATTTTCTACTTCCTGCCGAACACCAAGGTCCGCTTTCGCGATGTCTGGCCCGGCGCGATCCTGGTTGGGGTCTTGTGGCGGATCGCCTTTCAGTTGTTCTCCTGGTATGCGGCGGACCTGGCGACGTGGAACGTGATTCACGGCTCCATTGCGGCGGTGGTTGTCTTCATGCTGTGGATTTACGTCAGTTCGGTGATCTTGATCTACGGCGTCGAAATGACGGCAAGCTTTGCGCGCCTGCAGGACGCGTCGGTTCGCCACACGACGATGAGTAAGGAGTTGCAGGAGCAGTAGCCAGTAGCCCGAAAAGATCGCGTATTTCTGGCTACCGGCTACTGGCATCTGGCTACTATCATCGACAGATGCCCAACCGGCTCGCGCGCGAGCAGAGTCCCTACCTTCTGCAGCACGCCAATAACCCGGTCGACTGGTATCCTTGGGGCGAAGAGGCCTTTGCGGCCGCTCGATCAGCCGGCAAACCCATTTTCCTATCCATCGGCTACGCGACGTGCCACTGGTGCCACGTCATGGAGCGCGAGTCGTTTGAGCAGCAGGGCGTCGCCAACGTCCTGAATGACCTCTTCATTTCGGTCAAGGTTGATCGGGAAGAGCGGCCTGACGTCGATCGCGTCTACATGACCTTCGTGCAGGCCACTACCGGATCAGGTGGCTGGCCGATGAGCGTCTGGCTCACGCCGGACCTGCAGCCGTTTTACGGCGGCACGTATTTCCCGCCCGCCGCGCAGTGGGGACGCCCCGGATTCGTCGACGTGCTCAAGGAGATCGCCCGCGCCTGGCGGGATGATCGCCTGAAGGTCGTCAAGTCCGCCGCCGACATCGTAGAGCGCCTCGCGCAGATGGCCCGCGGACAGGACGAGCGGCGCGTTCCGGCCGAGAGTGCGCTCACCAAGACCTCTCAGCAGTTCCAGCAGTCGTTTGACGTGCGTCGCGGCGGATTTGGCGACGCGCCGAAGTTCCCCCGTCCGAGCGAACTGCTGTTCCTGCTGCGAGAGTATGCGCGAACCGGAAACGAATCCGGGCGGGCCATGGTGGTCCAGACACTCCGCTCGATGTCGCTCGGCGGGATGCGCGACCACATTGGCGGCGGCTTTCACCGCTACTCGGTGGACGGTGACTGGCGGGTGCCGCACTTCGAGAAGATGCTGTACGACCAGGCGCAGATCGTCCTGGCCTGCCTCGAAGCGGCGCAGGCCAATGCTGACCCGTTCTTCGCACAAGTGGCCGAAGACACGCTGCGCTACGTTCGCCGGGACATGACCGACGGACGCGGTGGGTTCTATTCAGCCGAGGACGCCGATAGTCTTCCCGCACTCACGCACCCACGCACCGACGCACCAGCGCACCCGCATAAGGTCGAGGGAGCCTTCTACGTGTGGGAGGCCGACGAAGTGATTGCGTTGCTGGGCGAGGAAGCGCCGGTGTTTGTTGGCCGCTATGGCGTGCTACAGGGCGGTAACGCGCCGTTTGACCCGCAGCAGGAGTTCGTCAACAAGAACATCCTGCACACGGCGCTCTCGATCGCCGACATCGCCAATGGGGTTAATAAGTCCCCGATCGATGTGGCCGAGTCGCTGATGCGATCGCGGCAGCTGCTCTTCGACGCGCGCGAGCAGCGTCCCCGGCCGCAGTTGGACGACAAGGTGCTGACCGCGTGGAACGGATTGATGATCGCCGCTTTCGCGCGCGCGTCGCGCGTGCTTGGTGGCCGCCCTCTGCCGGCCGATGCCGGTGGCGCGGCATCGGCGCATCTAGAGTGCGCAACGGCTGCGGCTACGTTCATGCGCGAGGTGATGTGGAATGCGGCCGAGAGGCGGCTGCTGCGGCGCTACCGCGCTGGTGACGCCGCCATTGACGCCTTTGCGGAGGATTACGCGTACTTGATCTTCGGCGTGCTCGAGTTGTTTCAGGCCACCGGCGATCCGCAATGGCTGGAGTGGGCGCGCGATCTGCAAGCGCGGCAGGACGAATTGTTCTGGGACGCCGATGGCGGAGGGTGGTTCAGCACCACAGGTGCCGATCCGTCAGTCCTGGTGCGGATGAAAGAGGACTACGACGGCGCCGAGCCCGCACCATCCTCGGTGTCGGCGTTGAACCTGTTGACCCTGGCACACCTGACCGGGGAGTCCCGCTATGCCGATCGTGCCCGCGATGCCATGGCGTCGTTCGGTGGCCGGCTCGAAGAGATGGGACGCGCGGTGCCGTGGATGGCCGCGGTGCTCTCGTCCGCCATGGCGCAGGGTGAGCAGATCGTGATTGTTGGAGATGCCAACAGCGCGGATACTCGAGCCATGTGGAATGCAGTTCACCAGGACTATCGTCCGTTTGCCGTCGTCACGCTCGTCGATCCGAGGCATCAGGCCCGTTTGGCGGCGCAGATGCCCTGGATCGAAGCGATGAAGATGGTTGATGGCAAGGCGACGGCGTATGTCTGCAAGGGATTCGCTTGCGATGCGCCGACAACGGATCCGGCCGACCTGGTGCCGGCCCACTCAGAGGAAGGGCAGTCATGAGCGGCACCACCACTGGTCAATTGGTCAAGGTCGTCTCGACTCGCGACGGCGCGTGGCGCCGGGTCATCCTGGGCGGCAGTCGAGGCAACCTGCTGTCGCTCGACCTCGTCTTGGCACTTGGTGATGCGCTACGCAGTCTCGAGTCCGAACGCGGCGTCAAGTGGCTGACAATCGAAGGCAGCAACGGCGAATTTTCCTACGGGGCGAAGATCCAGGAACACACGCCTGAGCTGATGCAGACGGTACTGCCGGAGACCAATCGCCTGATCAAGCGCGTGTTGTCGTTCCCGGCGCCAACGGCGGCCCTGGTCGAGGGCCGGTGCCTCGGCGGTGGGTTCGAGTTGGCGATGGCCTGTGACGACATCATCGCGACCGATTCGACAGTGTTTGGCCTGCCGGAGATTCGCCTTGCCGCGTTTCCGCCGGTCGCCGCAGCGCTGTTGCCGCTGAAGGTCGGCGCATCGCGTGCGACGCGAGCGATCGTGACGGGTCAGACCCAGACGGCTACCTATTGGCACGACGCAGGCCTGGTGTCGATGGTGGCGCCGCAGTCGAGACTGTTGACGGCGGCGGTCGACTGGTACGAGCAGCACCTGGCGCCGTATTCGTCGGTGGCACTGGCCCATGCGGCAGCCGCTGCTCGCCTGACCGTCCGCGCGCAAGCGGAGCCGGCGCTCGATCGCGCCGAACGAGATTACTTGAGCGGTTTGCTCAAAACGAAGGATGCTATGGAAGGCGTAAGCGCGTTCCTCGAGAAGCGCGCGCCCAACTGGAGATCTGAATGATCGACGTCGATGTGTGGGTGAGGGGACGGCAGGACGCAACAACGCAACGCGTGATGGGCATTGCGGCCGACGCGTCGGAATGGACCGAGAAGGATGTGAAGAAGCTGCTCGAGGGCATGCTCCTCGCGGTGCAGCGTGAAAACGACCCGACCTCGACACCGCCACCGATCACGCTTCGCGGCTTCAGCTGGATCGTGAGCCCCGCCGACAGCGGCGTGATCGTCCACGTCGAGATGCAGTTGGGCACGGCCAGCGCCGGCCCGTTCGCCATCGACGAACACGAACTCACCGAGATGATCTCGCGGGTCCTCGGGGGGCCCAAGGTGTCCACGCTGATTCACTGACGCCAGCCATGCCGGGGTGGCGAAACTGGCAGACGCACAGGACTTAAAATCCTGAGAGGGTAACCCCCTCGTGCGGGTTCGATTCCCGCCCCCGGCACCAATAGGTTCAACAAGTTAGAGGCGCTGCCGAGCCGCGTTGAACCTTGACGAAATCGGGCTTTGTCCCCGAATATGTCGCTGCCGGTCGGGAACGTTGCACCGCGATCATTCCGCGGCCCGTCGACGCTCACATCGCGAACCAACTGGAGCCAATAGTCGCCTCACAC
>JAYQOO010000189.1:0-616 GCA_038144855.1 Acidimicrobiia bacterium
GTGTTGCAATCGCGTTTCAGTTCATCCGCCGAGGCACATGCAAGTCCAAACCGTTCCGATTGACACCGTGGTCCCGTATGTCGGCTGGCGTCATCCGATTGTCGTTGACCCTGAAATGGTCGAGGCCGACTGATGGAAGACACGGCCGACGCAGTGTCGGGCACATATCCTGTCGGCACGATTGCGAAGCTTCTCGAATTGACGGAGCGGCGCGTCTACCAACTCGCGGCGCAGGGTGTAATCCCTAGAACGCCAAAGGGCCGTTATGAACTGGTGCCGGCTGTTCGCGGTTACGTCAGATACCTGCGTGATAGGGCTATCAACGCAGACGTGAAGGACGGCGAGGAAGGCGATCACAAAAAGCGGCTCACAAAGGCGCGCGCGGACATCGCGGAGATGGAAGCGGAGCGGCTGCGCGAAAGTCTCGTGCCGGTCGAGAATGTCGAGCGGGTGTGGATCGAAGCGGCATCCAATGTCCGCGCGCGCCTTCTAGCGATCCCGCACAAAGTCGCGCCGCTCGTCGCCGTTGAGACAAACGCGACGGTTTGTGCGGAAATGGTCGAAGCACAGGTACACGAGGCGCTTAGAGGATTGGCCGACGATAAAGAGCACGCCA
>JAYQOO010000189.1:626-4399 GCA_038144855.1 Acidimicrobiia bacterium
CCAACTGAGCACAGCCCTACAAGCGACGCTGGTGACGATGGCGCCGCCGCCGAAGCTGACGATCTCGCAATGGGCGGACAACTATCGCCGGCTCAGCAGTGAATCAAGCGCCGAGCCTGGAGCTTGGAGCACGGCGCGCGCGGAATACCAGCGCGGGATTATGGACACGGTGTGCGCGCCTGGCGTGTCACGGCTCTGCGTCATGAAAAGCGCGCAGGTGGGGTGGACCGAGATACTGAATAACGTGGCCGGCTTCCACATCTCGCACGATGCGGCCCCGGTGCTGGTCTTGCAGCCGACGCTCGAGATGGCGGAAACGTGGAGCAAGGACAGGTTCGCGCCGATGCTGCGCGATACGCCGGTGCTAAAGGACCGCATTGCCGATCCGAAGTCGCGTGATAGCGGCAACACGATGCTGCATAAGCGTTTCCCCGGCGGCCATCTAACGGTGGTCGGCGCTAACTCGCCATCAAGCCTAGCGTCGCGGCCGATCCGCGTTGTGCTAGCCGACGAGGTTGATCGCTACCCGCCGAGCGCAGGTTCGGAAGGCGATCCGCTTTCGCTCGCGATCAAGAGAACGACGACATTTTGGAATAGGCGCATCCTGATCGGCGGAACGCCGACGATCAAGGGCCTGTCGCGGATCGAGGCCGAATGGGAGTTGTCCGATCAGCGGCGCTATTTTGTGCCGTGCGCCCATTGTGATCACTGGCAAATTCTCGCATGGGCCAACGTAAAATGGCCGGACGGCGATCCGTCGCGGGCCGCGTTGCACTGCGTGGAATGCGGTTGCGAGTGGACGGAGGCAGAGAGGCAGGCTGCGGTTAAGCGCGGCGAGTGGCGTGTCACGCGGGCAGAGGGAACGTTCCCCGGCTTCCATATCAGCGAGCTCTATTCGCCGTGGTCGAGCGTTCCCAAGGTGGCAATGGACTTTGTGGCCGCCAGGCGTTCGCCGGAAACGCTGAAAACATGGGTCAACACGTCGCTAGGAGAAACGTGGGAGGCGGACAGCGAGAAGATTGACGCGCACGCCTTCTCGGATCGCCTCGAGGATTGGGGCGAAGCGGCACCGCAGGGCGTGCTGGTCGTGACGTGCGGCGTTGACGTCCAGGCGGATCGCCTAGAGGTTGAGCGCGTTGGCTGGGGTATGGATGAGGAAAGCTGGTCGCTCGATCATCACGTTATCGCGGGCGATCCATCAGACCCGGAGACGTGGCGTCGGCTCGACGCTTATTTGTTAACGCCAACCATGCGCGCGGACGGTCGCGAGATGCCGGTTCGCGCCGCTTGCGTCGATTCCGGCGGCCATCATACGCAAGCGGTCTACCGCTTCTGCCGGTTGCGCCGGTCGCGGCGCGTGTACGCGATCAAGGGACGGGACGAAGCGACGTCAATTTGGCCATCGCTTAAGGCGCACAAGGGTCGGGCGTCTGATGTGACGATTGTTGGCGTGTCGGTGGCGAAAGATTCGATCTATGCGCGGCTTCGGGTGAGCCAAGCCGGGCCTGGCTATTGCCATTTCCCGCGCGGGCGCGCGGTGACATGGTTTGAGCAGCTAACTTCGGAAGTGGTCGAAACGAAGTTTCATCGTGGATTCAAGCGCCGCGTATGGGTGCTCCCGAATGGCCGTCGCAATGAGGCACTTGATTGCAGGGTGTATGCCTATGCGGCGTTGCAATCGTTGTCCGTGCGTTGGTCGACTGAACTAATGGTTGCCGCGCCGGCAACGAAGGCTGGCCTGCCGTCACCGGAAGTCGCGGCGGCGGCGCTGACCGCAAAGCCGGTCAACACGTTCACGTCGACGCGGCCTGGCGCGCGTTCCGGCAATCCGTTTTCCGGTCGCGGCGGCGGCGTCAATCCGTTTAGGAGATAGCAATGGCCTGGACACAAGTGCAGATCGACGCGCTTAAAGCGGCGATTGCATCGGGCGTGCTGACCGTGCGCCACGGCGACACCATGACGACATACCGCAGCCTGGATGAAATGCAGCGCGTGTTGGCAATGATGCAATCGGATGTTACGACCCGCACGCGGTCGACGGTCGCGACATTTCGGAGCGTGCGCTAAACGATGGCAACCAAGCGCCCGCCTATGCTCGACCGAATGTTGCTCTCTGTAGCGCCGGGCTGGGCTGTCGCGCGCCAACGCGCGCGGGCGCAGTATGCAGGCTTGTCGCGTGCGCGCATGTACTATGACGCAGCGACGACATCGCATCGCGGGTCATCGTGGCGGCCGGTCGGCACGGATGCGACCGGCGAAACGCGGATCGGCGGCGAAAAACTGCGCAACCTTGCGCGGGATATGGTGCGAAACAATGCCTATGCGGCGCGCGCCATTGGCGTAATCGTCAATAATGTAATAGGGCAAGGCATCATCCCGTCAATCGACAGCCCGAACCGGCGAACGGTTGAAGCCCTTGAGGCGCGGCTGCGTGAGCATTTCGACACGACCGCCTGCGACTTCACCGGGCAGATGGACCTTTACGGCCTGCAATCGCTGGCGCTGCGGACGGTGGTCGAAAGCGGCGAGGTCCTGATTAGGCGGCGGCGGACGCGGGCCGAAGATGGCTTGCCGTTGCCGTTTCAAATGCAGGTGCTCGAGCCCGACTTTTTGGACGTGATGCAGGACGGCCCATTGCCTTCGGGCAATATAGCCATTCAAGGCGTTGAGTTTACACCGGCCGGCCGCCTCGTCGCTTATCACCTGTTCCGCGATCACCCCGGCACGCAAACCCCGCGCACGATGTCGACGGAATCGGAGCGGGTCGATGCGTCGGAGATTATTCACGTCTACCGCATCGACCGGCCTGGGCAGGTGCGCGGCGTAACATGGTTCGCGCCCGTTATGCTGCGGCTGCGCGATTTTGGCGATTATGCAGATGCAACTCTTGTCCGCCAAAAAATTTCCTCATGCTTTACCGCGTTCGTGACGTCCGGCGAACCGGACGCGCGGGTGATTGAGACTGACGGCGAGTTGGGCGCGCTGAGCGTCAACGATCAGCCGTTGCAGTATTTCGAGCCTGGCCGCATCGAGCGGCTGTTGCCGGGTGAAACGGTTGAGTTTCCGACGCCGCCACAGACGACAGATTTTAACAGCTATGCCGCCGCGACGCTGCGGGAAATCGCGGCCGGGCTTGGCATCAGCTATGAGGCCATGAGCGGCGACTTGTCTGGCGTCAATTTTTCGTCCGGCCGCATGGGGTGGCTCGAGTTCCAGCGCAATATCGAAGCTTGGCGCGCGCAGATGATAGCGCCGCAGATGTTGACGCGCATGGGCGCATGGTTTTTGGAGGCGGCCCGTTTGGCACAAGGCGCAACGGGGGCCACGCGCGTCAAATGGACACCGCCCCGCCGGGAAATGATCTCGGTGCAAGAGGAAGTTCCCGCGACCGTCAAGATGATCCGCGCCGGCCTAATCTCGCGATCCGAAGCCCTGCGCAAGCTCGGTTACGATCCCGAACTGGTCGACGCCGAACTGGCCGCCGAACAGGCGCGGGCGGATCGGCTTGGCTTGATCCTCGACACCGACGCGCGCCAGCGTACCGATTACGGCCAAGAGGCCGAACCATCGGCCAACAATGCCGCCGAAGGCGTCGAGAAGCGCGCGGCTTAACTGTTTAAGGGCAAACCGACATGACTTCACGTCTACTCGTAGGCGGCGATTTGCTGCTTTATGGCGACGTCGGCGGCGGAATGTTCTCCGACCCGTCCTCGTCGTTTGGCGCCCGTGATGTCGTTGAAGCGCTAGCCGAACTTGGCGCGGACGCGCCGGGC
>JAYQOO010000190.1:0-4386 GCA_038144855.1 Acidimicrobiia bacterium
GGCGGATCTGGTTGCGCGCGGGGTCTTTGGTCTGCTTATTCTGTTTTTCCTGGGGTGGGCGAGTGAGGGCGACCTGCTGACGGTCGCCGTCAGGACGAAGGAGAGTATCAATCGCGCCACGGGCGCGACCGGTCTGTTCGAGCGCGATCCCACGACCGTGACCTATCCGGTTCGCGGCGATGCGTCCACAACCCTCGCGCTGGCCCAGTCGAGCAGCCACGTCTATGCGCGCTACGACGTCGGCCGGAGCTACCTGTTTTTCGGCGATCTCAAAGCCGAACAATCGCAGCAACGCAGCGGCCTGATGGAGTTCGGCCGTAACGTCACTGGCCTCCGCGGCCGGCTGCAGAACGATCGCGGCAGCCGCTGGCTCGAGGCGCAGGTGTCGCGCCCGCGTACTGCCTACGCCCGCCAGATCGTCGATGCCCTGACCGGCAGTCTAGTGTCGCTGTCGCACAGCAGCGTTGTGCCGGGAACGGAAGTGGTTACGCTGGAGGTGCGGGACCGCCGCAATCCCGAGCTGATCGCTTCACGCGATGTCCTTCTTCGCAACGTCGACTACGTGATCGATCCGAGCGTCGGCCTCCTGCAGGTCCTTCGCCGTTTGCCGCTCTTCGATCAATCACTGAACCTGCTGCAACTGGTCATCGGGTATGAGTACGAGACAACCGGCCTGGACTCAATGGCATATTTCGGACGCGGATCGGCAACGGTCAACGGTATCGGATTACGACTCGGCGGCGCAGCCTTCTTACAAAATGCGTCGGATGCACGATTCAGTGTCGGCGGAATCGAACTGGAACAGAGCCTCGGTGCGCGCGGGCGGCTGACCATCGAACTGCCAATGAGCCACGGGCAGCTTCCGCTTGACGTGCGCGGCTCGACCGGACCAGGAGTCGAGCACAACGGCTCAGCGCTTCGCGTCTCGCTCGAACGCGCGTTCGGGCAGGCGGTGACGGTGCGCGCGAAGCACGATCACACTGATCGCGGCTTTGCAAATCCGTACGGAGCGATCACCGTGCCCGGCCAGGCATTCAGCAGCGGCTCGGTGGACGTGCGATTGCCGCACGGCAGCAGTGCCGTGGTGACGGCACAGCTCGAAAAGAACCGGAATGCGCTCGTGGACAACACACGTCAGACGGTCGGCGCGCGCATCACGCAGAGCCTGGGAGGTGGACTGACGGCGACTGGTGGCTTCGACGAGCGCCGACTCAAGGATGCCCTCCGACAGACAGAGATCCAATCGCAGCTGTTGTCGGGGAGCCTGCGGTGGAGCCCGGCGCGGCGTTTCTCCGCGTCGATCACCCGCGAACACAATCTCCAGGAGTTCGATCCGACCTACCCCAACCAGACCGTCGCCGGCGCGCAGCTCGATATCACCCCAAGCGCGCGGTTGTTCGCGACGCAGCGGTGGTCCGCCGCGCCGATTATTCCCATCAGCGGCGTGGAAGCGGGAGGGCTGTTGGCGTCGCCCTTGTCGACGCGGGAAACCGCCGTGGGCGTGATGTCGAATCTCGGTCCATACACGGGACTCACCAGCCGCTATCAGGTCGACTCGACGATCAACGGGACCGACAGCTTCGCAGTGATCGGCGCGACGGCCAGGGCTCCGCTGCATCGCACGCTCTCGCTCGACTTCAGCATCGACAGCGGCACGCCGCTCGCCGGCACCAAGACAGGCTATCTTGGTGGCGGTGTCGCGCTGGCCTACCTGAAAGGTGACGATTTGCGCATGACCGCCCGGTATGAGACTCGGCGCGGCAATGACACGCAGCACATCGCTGTAATTGGTGGTGTGGGACGCCTGACCTCGAACATCTCGATGCTGGCGAACTATCGCGTCGCTGACACGTCGTCACGCGAGACGAGTCCGAGCGCCGAAGCGCGGGTGGCACTGGCCGTCCGGCCGCGGCACACCGATCGGGCCGCAGTGCTCTTGAGCGCCGAGCGAACCCACCTCGGTTCGCTCGAGCTGCAGGCACCTGCCTCGGTCATCACCGACACGCTGTCGACCGACGGCTATCTGCGGCTGGCGCCCGGGCTCGAGTCGTACTCGCGGATCGCCTTGTTTCGGACCTCGTCTCCCGCCAAGATGAGCGAGCTCAACCGTCTGGTCCAGGTCCGGCTGCAGCGAGCGCTGACCCTCGGGTTCGATATCGCTGCTGAAGTGCGCCGGGTCGAGTCGTCCTCTGCGGTGACCAACATCGGTGCAATCGAACTGGGGGCATGGATTGGCCGGCCGCTCCGCGTCGGTTTCGGCTACAGCACGGATGGATTTCACAATCCTGGTTCACTACTTCGGGCGACAGCCAGCCGTGGCGGTCCGTATCTGGTCTTCAGTTCGACTTTGTCTTCCCTGTTTGACCTGATGCGCACCGAGCCGTGATCTGGCCGTGATCCGATCTGGGGGATGGGTGGATTGACTCGACCTCAGCCATGTCCTGCAAATTCGGGAATGGCTGCTCGTGTCGCGGTCAGTGCAGCTCGGCGAGCTTCTTTAGGTTCGTCGCCGCTGCGAGTTGCGAGAGCGGCTTCTCATCAGCCAGCCCGTTGCCTTCAATCTGCACCAGGAAGCGGTTGCCGACGACCACGTTCAGTTCGCCGCTCTTGCCCGCTTTGTTCCACGTCGTCCACGCGGGATAGTCTCCGACCTTGGTGGACTTTTCGTAGCCGTCGGCGGTTTCTTTTTCGTAGCCGGCGGTCAGGAACATCGCGTAGGGAGCAAGCAGCAGCTGGCTGAACCCGGTGTCGGTGATTTTCAGCACCAGCGACGCATCGCCCTTGGTGAAGGTCACCATTGCTTCCGAGAAGCTGACCGGCTGCGTCATCCGCTCGCCGGTCGGACTGTCGCGCTCCCAACCGGCGAGTTGATCTGGGAACACGGACTGCAAGTCACGGAAGCTGACCGGGTCGGCCTGCTTGACGCCGGACTCGCCGCCGCTCATGCCCTTGGCGAACGACTCGAGCGCCTTACCCATCTGCTCGGCGCCCGCCTGCGCCTGCTGCGCCTCCTGCTCGGTCTTCGCTTGCTCGGCGCTCTGTCCACCGCCGCACGCCATGACGCTTACCGCCAGCACCGCCACGACGCGGATCTTCCATGTGCTCTTCACCACTGAAGCTCCTTTCTCTCTGGAACGTCTCAAAGCAACGACGCTCAGAAATGAGCGCCGGGGTTTCGACGGGGGAGCAGATGGGGACTGTATCGATAACTTTGTGGCACCGTCAAGGCTCATCGTCAATGGGCAGGTGAGTTCGGTCGACAGATGGTGGCAGACCGTTGACGAGGCGAAAGGCAAGGACCGCACCGAGCACAAGGTCTGCCGGCTGGATCATCAATGGTTCCCTCACGAACATATCGCGTCGGCATCAACGATTTTCTGATGACCGGGCGCGAAGCCAACCTGGAGTTTCTAACGCGCACAGCGTCGGGCATCGGCGATTGAAGAACGACGTGACCTTCGAACCAGAGGTGACACCGGGTGCCGGACGAAAGCGGAACAGAATGATCTCGCCGCTGCCAGATGCGCCTATGCTTCGAGACAAAGCTAGTCTTATCTGGCCAGGCGTGTTGTTGAAGAAGAGCCACTCTATAACTGGCGCTTCCGGCCCTTGTTTAAACCAATCGCCTTCGCCCCAAGCGCCGTAAATGATCACGGCTGGATCGAATCGCAGCGTGCCGTAGAGGGTAGTGACACCGCTTAAGTTGTGTGCGGTAACGGCCGCACCCCTGTGCAACGTTCGACCAGCAGCGTGTCTCATCGATGCGATCGCGAGTAGAAATACTCTATCTTCCCGCGTCATCGTTATCTAACATGCCCGGCTCTGTGCTCGTTCGGTTTACCTGACTCGTATGACGATGAACGAATAGCTGTCGTTAGGCTCCTGCGCAAGCCTTAGTGAGGACGTTCGAGCGAAACTGCGTGGAAAGGAACGAGATGGTCAACGATGCGCTCTTCGAGCGTTTGCTGGCAAACGAGCCTGACGGAGCGGGCCACGGGTGCGACCACTGTCGGAGCGAAATTACGCAGCGGGTGCCGGCCCTCGCGCTGCAGGTCTACGTGAGTGATGCTGGTGCCCTATTTGGGGACCGAACTATTGGAGGCGGCAGTCCGATGTACCGGAGTGTCCGTGTATATGACTGTCCGCGGTGCCAATCCGCCTGGATGGACTACTACGAAGAAACCTCTTCTGATCTGGATTCTGAATGGGGACACCGTCTGTGGCGACATGTCGCGCTGAAACGGGAAGAGCGTGCAGCCGTTCTCGCACAGGCTCCTGCAGTAGAGAAGTTTCTTGCGCAGAAGAAGAAGGCCACCAGCGACTTCTTCTTTGGAGACCAGTAACGCCTATTATGCACAACTGTGACTGACCGGGGATTGAATCACG
>JAYQOO010000191.1:0-4233 GCA_038144855.1 Acidimicrobiia bacterium
AGCGAAAAGTGCTGTTCTAAGGGCGTGGCCCGCCCTGTTTCGCTTGCCCGCCTCCGGCGGGAGCGGAATAATGCTCGTATGACTCCGGCCGTGACGGTGCGCGGGCTGCTCGACGCCCGACCTGAGTCCGTCGGCCTGTCGATCGAGTTGCTGGCCGGCGCCTCGGGCCTGCACCGGCAGATCACCAGTCCCTACATCCAGAAGACCGGCCTCGCGCTGGCGGGGTTCCACGAATACCTGCAGGCCGGCCGCATCCTGCTGTTCGGTGAGAGCGAAGTCCGCTTCCTCGAACGACTGGATTCCAGGACGCGCTCCGAGGCCCTGCTGAAGTGCTTCAACGCCGAGCTGCCGTGCCTGCTGGTCACGGGCGGCGCGGACGTCGCGCCGGAGATCGTCGCGGAAGGGGAGCGTGCCAACGTCCCCGTGCTGCGCACGACGGTGCCGACGGCCGCAGCCATTGGCAAGCTGACCGCCGTCCTCGAGGACCGGCTCGCGCACCGGGAGATCATCCACGGCGTGCTGGTCGACATCCTGGGCCTGGGGGTTCTGATCGTCGGCGAGAGCGGCATCGGCAAGAGCGAGTGCGCGCTCGACCTGGTGGTGCGCGGCAATCGCCTCGTCGCCGACGACACCGTCGAGGTGCGCCGCCGGTCCGAATCGATCATCATCGGCGCGTGCCCGGAACTGACCCGGCACCATATGGAAGTGCGTGGCCTCGGCCTGATCAACATCCGCGACCTGTTCGGGGTGGCCTCGACCCGCACCTCGAAGCGCATCGAGCTGGTCGTGCAACTCGAGCGATGGGAGCAGGGCCACGAATACGACCGGCTCGGCCTCGACGAAGCGTCGTACGACTTGCTGGGACTGCGCGCGCCGCTGATTCGAATGCCGGTCGCGCCTGGCCGGAACCTGGCCATCCTGGTCGAAGTCGCGGCGCGCAACCAGTTGCTGCGGATGCGCGGCATCAACGCGGCGCGGGAACTGGTGGCCAGGCTCGATGCCTCTCTGGAACGATCATCACAACTGACCTTGCCTCAACTGCCCGCCGATGGCGGAGAAGAGGACGAGGAGCTCGACCCCGGGGGATTGGCGTGAGTACATCACAACGACGCCCGCGCGATCGACGCGTTCGCAAACGGCGTACTGCCGGCGGCCCCAACGCCAGTTGGGCACGATTCATCGTGCTCACGGGATTGTCCGGCTCCGGCAAGTCACAGGCCATCCGCTCACTCGAGGATCTCGGCTACTACTGCGTCGACAACCTGCCGGTGTCGTTGTTGCCGGTGATGGCGGAGCTGGCCGAACGGCAGACCGAACACAATCGCGTGGCGGTCGTGATCGACATTCGCGAGCCGCGCTTTGTCAGTGACTTCCCGCGTGAGCATCGCAAGCTCAAGACCAACAAACACCTGACCAGCCGGTTGATATTCCTCGAGGCCGGTCATGCTGAACTGGTGCGCCGGTTCAACGAGACCCGGCGGCCGCATCCATTGGCCCCGGATCGTCCGATCACCGAAGGCCTCTCGCAGGAGCGTTTCGAGCTTCGGCCGATCCGATCGATGGCCGACAAGGTCATCGACACCTCCAAGCTCAACGTCCATGAGCTGCGCCAACAGCTGCGTGAGCTGGTCAGCGGCCAGAAGCACGCGGCAAAGCTGGTCTTGACCATCCTGAGTTTCGGGTTCCAGAACGGGCCGCCCGCCGAGGCCGACCTGATGTTCGACGTCAGGTTCCTGAAGAATCCGCACTGGGTGCCGACGCTTCGGCCGTTGACCGGCAGGGATCCCGCCGTCGCGGCCTACATCCGCCGCCAGCCGACCTCGCGCGCCGCGCTCAAGAAGTTTTCTGGCCTGCTGCACTGGCTGGTGCCGCTCTACGTGCAGGAAGGCAAGAGCTACTTGACGATCGCCGTCGGCTGCACGGGTGGCAAGCATCGCTCGGTGTACGTGGCGGAAGCACTGAAGCGGGAGCTCAGTGACGTGAAAGGCGTGGCTATCAAAGTGGTACATCGTGACCTGGTGAAAGCGCGATGATCGGCGTGGTTGTCGTCACCCACGGCCAGCTCGCCACCGAGCTGGTCAATGCCGCCGAAACGATCGTCGGCGACCTGCCGCATTTCTTTGCCGTGTCGATCGGCTGGCATGAAGACGTGCAGGACGCCCGCGCCGAGATCGCCGCGGCGATCGACAAGGTCCGCCAGCCAGGCGGCGTCTTGCTGGCGACCGATATGTTCGGGGGCACGCCGTCGAACCTGGGCCTGACGTTCCTCGAGCAGGACAAGATCGAGATCCTGACGGGTGTCAACCTGCCGATGCTGATCAAGGCGGCCAGCATCAAGGAGCCGGCGTCGCTGATCGAGATCGCGCGGATGTTGCGCGAACACGGCCGCAACGCCATCTGGGTCGCATCCGACCTCCTCGGCGGCACCGGGCAGGAGCCGCAGAAGTGAGCAGCCGCGAATGCGTGATTCGCAATCGCCTTGGCCTGCATGCCAGGGCGGCCGCGAAGTTCGTGCACACCGCCACGAAGTTCACGTCTCACATCCGCATCACGCGTGAGGGCAGGTCCATGGACGGCAAGAGCATCATGGGCATCCTGCTGCTCGCTGCCGGCGCCGGATCGACCATCGTGATCACCGCCGACGGCAGTGACGAGGCCGATGCGATCGAAGCGCTGTGCCACCTTGTGGAAAGCGGCTTCGGAGAAGAGCTGTGGATCGCCTGACCGGGATTGGCGTCTCCGCCGGAGTGGCCGTTGGCCGCGCCGTCATCCTGACGCAGCGCACCGAGGTCATGCGCTTCCCGATCCCGCCAGATCGAGTCGAAAGGGAAGTGCAGGCGCTTCAGGCTGCCCGCGACCAGTCACGCCGCCAACTGCAGGACATCCGTGGCCGCGTCGCACATGGCCCCGGAGGCGAGCTCGCCGCGCTGTTCGACGCGCAGATCCTAATGCTCGATGATCCGATGCTGGTCGGCAACGCTGAAGAGATCATTCGCAACGAGCGCGTCAATGCGGCCTGGGCGGTCCACCGCGCCTACGAAGGGCTCTACCAGCTGTTCTCGGCGATGGAGGATCCGTATCTTCGCGAACGCGAGAACGATGTCGCCGACGTCGCCGGGCGGTTGCGCATGAACCTGCGGCACGGCGCCAGGGGGCCGCGGGAACTCCTCAGCCAGATTGACGGGCCGTCGATCCTGATTGCCGACGAACTGACCGCGTCGGTCGCGGCACAGCTCGACTGGTCGCGCGTGCAGGGCTTTGCGACCGACGCCGGCAGCCGCACGTATCACACCGCCATCCTGGCGCGCTCGCTCAACGTCCCGGCCATTGTCGGCTTGCACGATGCCTCGCTGCGCATCGCGGCTGGTACCCCGGTCATCCTTGACGGCACCACCGGTGAGCTGACGGTCGCGCCGGCGCCCGACGAGATCGATGACGCACATCGCCGCGCCGCACGGCCGCGACGACGGTCAGGCGCCGCTACCGAGAGCGGCCCCGTCAGCACCAGGGACGGCGTGCGCGTCCGGCTCGAAGCCAATATCGAGCTCCTCGAGGACATCGAATACCTCGGCGAGTCCGGCGCCGAAGGTGTCGGCCTGTATCGCTCCGAGTTCATGGTGTCGGGCCGCGCGCTCGACCTCGTCACCGAAGACGAGCAATACGCCCTCTACCGCAACCTCATCGAACAAGTCGCACCGCGTCTGGTAACGATTCGCACCTTCGACCTCGACGAACGGCAGATCGGGCGAGAAGCCGGCTCCGAACGCCGCCGTACCCGGCCGGGCCTTCGCGGCCTGCGGCTTGGCCTCGCCAATCCCGAGGTGCTGCGCCGTCAGCTGCGCGCCCTGGTGCGCGCCTCGGCGCACGGTCCGCTGCGCGTCATGTTCCCGTTCGTGACCGCGGTCGAGGAGATCCGACAAGCACGTGCCATGCTGACCGACATCTGTGCGGCGTCCGGCTTTGGCCGGGCGGTGTCCGAGCGGATCCAGGTCGGCGCGATGATCGAAATTCCCTCAGCCGCCGTTGCCGCCGATCTGCTGGCGCCCGATGTGGACTTCTTCACCATCGGCACCAACGACCTGATCCAATACACGCTTGCCGTGGACCGGACCGACGATCGCGTCTCCGATCTCTATGAACCCCTGCACCCGGCCGTGCTGAGGCTGATCCGCATCGTGCGCCGCGCCGCGGCGCGGCACCCCCACCCGGTGTAGCTCTGCGGCGAAATGGCGG
>JAYQOO010000192.1:0-4183 GCA_038144855.1 Acidimicrobiia bacterium
TTCCGACGCCGACGGCCGGAGAGGCGAAAGCGAGCGGCAGCAGGAACACGGCGAACAGCAAAGCACATCCAGGCGTGAGCCTGACGGACTGGGCGAGGCAGGACGGCGGCACGGGGCGAGCGCTCTTGCCGACGCCGCAGGCCAACGACTGGAAGAACTGTTCGGACTACAGCGCCGGCTCGCGCGGGAAATCACCGCAGCTTCGGCACCTTGGCACGGGACGACTCAATCCCCGCTACGTCGAATGGATGATGGCGTTCCCGCCCGACTGGACAGACCCCGACTTGCCGCACTCGGCAATGCCGTCGTGCCTGTCATCCCCGAGGCTATCGGGAGAGCAATCATGAACTGGGAGCAAGCCGCATGATCACGCCGGGCGACAAAGCCCTCGAATCCATCATCGCGCAACTGACGTCGGCGGTCGCCATGACGGCAGATCCGCGACTTGTCAGGCTGCAGCAGCAGGCGATCGCGATGCGCAGCGAGGCACAGGTGGCGCGCATGGAACGCGCGCAGCACCTCGAGCGCTCCCACGCGCGCGGAGGTTGGCGGTAATGGTCGACATCCGCACCGCAGAGGAGCCGCCATTCGAAGACGACGGCTACTCGATCGAGCGGCACGTGCCGAACAACGTGCAGGCCGAAGCCGCGCTGCTCGGCGGCATCCTGCACAACAGCCGGGCCTACGACGCGGTCTACGACCTCATCAGCGAGCGCGACTTCTACAACCGGCACCACCGGGCCATCTGGACGCTGATCGCCAAGCAGATCGAGCGCAACAAGCCGGCTGATGCCATCACGATCCTCGACATGGCCGACGAGGAAACTCGCCCGGCCGTCACGCACATCCTGCACGAGACGCCGAGCATCGTGCGAGTGCAGGACTACGCCAAGCTCGTGCGCGAGAAGTCGATCCTGCGCTCCCTGATCACGGCCGGCGATGTCATCAGCGAGCAGGCACGTGAGCACGGCGTGGACGCACAGGACGCCGCAGAGCGCGCTGAGGCGCTCGTGCTATCGATCCTGGACAAAGAGGCCCGGGACGAGTCGCGCGAGCCGGTGACGCTGTATCAGGCGTTCGCGCAGGCCGTCGACTGGATGGACAGCGACCACAAGGACGGGATCCCCACGGGCATCCACGGCCTCGACGCCATGCTGGCCGGCGGTGGGCTGCAGCCCGAGCAGTTGATCGTGATCGCTGGCAGGCCCTCGATGGGAAAGAGCTCGCTGGCCTACCAGATCGCCGAGCGTACCGCGCGGGCCGGCAAGCCGGTCGCCTACTTCGCGCTCGAAACCTCAGTGCGCGAGATCGGCGTCAGGGCTATCCGCTACCACCAGTCGAAGGTCGGGCGCAGTGAAGCCCTGCGCATGGCCGCTGACGTGCCGATGGTGATCGACGACATGCCGGCGATCGGGCTCTCGCACATTCGCGTGCGCTGCCGTCGCATCCGTCGCAAGCAGGGGCTCGGCCTCATCGTGGTCGACTACCTGCAACTGATGCGCCAGCGCGCTCAGTCTCGCCTGGAGGAGATCTCCGAGATCAGCCGCGGCCTGAAGGCGATCGCCAAGGAGTTCGGCGTGCCGGTCATTGCCGTATCCCAACTGAACCGCGGCGTTGAACAGCGACCGGACAAGCGGCCAGTGCTCTCTGACCTGCGCGAGTCCGGGCAGATCGAGCAGGACGCCGACGTCGTGCTGATGTGTTACCGCGATGAGTATTACTACGAGGACAGCCCAGAGAAGGGCTTCGGTGATGTCTTCCTGAGGAAGAACCGAGACGGCCGCGTCGGCAGCGTCTTCCTGCGCTGGAACGGCGAGTACACGCGCTGGCACAACTACGACGGCGAGCGGCCGCTCAAGGCCAGCGCTACCGTCGTCGCGGGCGACAGCAAAGCGAAAGGATTCCAGCCGCAATGAGCGAGCAACTACCCGATCCGCTCGTGCCGGTCGTCGTCGACCTGCGTGACTTCCAGTTCATGCCGCTCGATGTCGTTCGGCTGCGTGACAGCGACCTCGCGGCCGTACCAGACGGCGAAGTGTTCCGCGCCGCCGTGCTGTCCTGGTGCGTCTCCTGGCATCAGGCGCCGGCAGGAAGCCTCCCTGATGACGACGACGTCCTGGCGAGATTGCTCGGCTACGGCCGCGATGTGCGGGGCTGGAAGAAGCTCAGAAACAAGGGCGCCCTGCGAGGATGGGTCAAGTGCAACGACGGTCGTCTCTATCACGCCGTGGTCGCCGAGAAGGCCCGAGACGCATGGGCAGGCAAGATGAAGCAGCGCTGGATGACCGAGTGTGCGCGCATCAAGAAGCACAACCAGAGGCACGAGATCAGCCTACCTGTCCCGGACTTCGATGAATGGATGTCCCAAGGATGTCCCCAGGGACAATCGCTCGTTGTCCCAGGGACAGATGCCCAATGTCCCCAGGGACAAGGTACCGATGTCCCCGGGGAAAACAGCTCCAAGGGACAGGGAGAGGGACAGGGACAGGGACAGTTATTAGAAAACCCCCTGTCGGAATCGCCGGCAGAGCCGTCGATCGCCGACTGCCCGCAGCGCGAACTGCTCGGCCTGTACGCGAAGCACCTCCCCATGCTCACCCAGCCACGGGTGTGGGAAGGACAGCGAGCCGACCTCATGCGATCACGCTGGCGATACTGCGCAAAGGCCAACGGCGTATCGAAGGGCTACTCCAGCAGAGCCGAGGGCATCGCGTTCTGGGGAGGGTTCTTCGCCTACGTGGCCACACTGCCAAAGCTCACGCAGGGAATCCCGTACAACGACGGTACCGGCACCGTCTGGAAGCCAGACCTACCGTGGCTCCTGAAAGCCGAGAACTTCGCCAAAGTCGTGGAGGGAAAGTACGAATGAACAGCATCGGCAACTGCCGCCACATGCACGAGCACCGATCCGTCGTCGAGTGCATCAACCGCGGCATCAGAACGATCCAGGCCATCGCAGACGACACCGGACTGCCTACGACGCACGTCTACCGCAGCGTCGCGTACTGCAAGCGCATGGGGCTGATCCGCACCGCGGAGCTATCGTCGGGCCGCAGGAAATGCGCCGTCTACGCGCCTCAGATCCCGCTTGCTGCTGCGCTGGCATCCCTCCCGGTCGAACTGCCGCCACCGACATTCGACGCGCTTGAGACCGCCTTCGGCGTGCCCAGCGCAGTGCTCGAAACCATCGCAAATCAGGCGCGACCGAGGCGCGTCGAACTCATGGGGATGAGTGCGGAATGAGCGCCCATCTAAGCCCCAACAATGGTGCTCCAGCTAATCACCTGGTCGATGGTGATAAGCACCGCTTATGCCAGCATTGCCGCTGGTACGCGCCGATCCTGACCGCATCGCGAGACGCATACGTCGACTGGTGCGGGCACCCGAACCACAGCGGCGTCGTTCGCCAGTCGTGCCGTGACTGGCAGCGCGAGCCAGGAGCGGACGATGAGTGACGCCTCGTTGCGAATCATCTGGCTCGACGATGGCGCCTACGTTGCGAGCGAGCCGCTCGAGAGCACGGCGTGCGTGATCGATGACAAGGGCAACGTGGTGCAGCGGCCGTCGTGCATGGTGAGCAGGGTCGAGCGCAGGGCAACGGTGGATGAGGTGATGGAGTGGAGGATTCGGGGATGAGGCGCAGAAGCCGGCACGGCGAATTGCTTGGGCTGGTCTTGCAGTTGCTGGTGATTGGCGCGTTCATCGTCGCGCCATTCGCGGCGATAGCGGGCGTCGACTACCTCGGTTGCAAGTCGCGCTGGGCGCAGAGCGCATTGCCAACGTCATGGGGCCCGATTCAAGGGTGCTTGGTGCAGCTTCGGGACGGGCGACTGGTCCCGGAGTCGATCGTGCGAGAGACAGATATTCGCCCGTGAGGGCGCAACAGCGAAGGAGACAGGCGATGAGCGAGCACGATTGGAACGCGGGCGAATGCCGGTGCTGTGGCGTCAGCAAGACCGTGGTCGATAGCGGCCACGCCAGCGCGAGGTGCGGGAAGGCCGCCGACTTCCACGACACCCGGTCGGCGGATGCGAATGGACCGTGGGTGGTGGCATCCGGCCTGAATGGCGGCCCGGCGATCAGCATCACAGACGATCACGGAAGCCCGGTGGATCCCGTGGTCATGGACGGCAGGTCGAAGACGCTGACGGACTGGATGCATCTAGGGATCGACTTAGCCAAA
>JAYQOO010000193.1:0-4158 GCA_038144855.1 Acidimicrobiia bacterium
GCATGATGTTCATGATGACAATGCCGCCGACCAGCAGCGACAGGCCAACGATACCGACCAGCACCATGGCGATGCCGGCCGTGGCCTGCTGAAAGATGCCTAGCACTGAGTCGGACGCGACGATGCCGAAATTGTCCGGGGCGCCCGGCTTCAGGCCGCGGTCAACGCGCAGCGCGACGCGGGCCTCGTCACGGGCGTAGCTGGCGAGCGCCGCGTCGCGCGGCTTGACCATCAACTCGAGCGACTGGCGCGCGCCGAACAGCTTCTGGTAGCGGCCAAGCGGAATCACGACGAACTCGTCGAGTGACTGGCCGAACGACGCGCCCTTCTTCTTGCTCACGCCGACAACCGTAAACGGCACGCCGGCGATGCGAATCTGCTTGTCGATCGGGTCGGCGCCGCCAAACAACCGATCGGCGACGCCCCAGCCGATCAACGTCACGGGCCGCTTGCGCGTCACTTCGGTCGGCGTCATCATCCGCCCGACCTCCGCGTCAAACGTGGCGAAGTCCAGGTACTCCTCGCTGACGCCCTGCACCTGCACCGTCTCGAGTTCCTCGTCGCGATAGGCGACACGCGTGCGCGTCTGTGCCTGGGCCATGATCGAGCCGACCGAGGTCGCAAACCGCTTCACTGCCGTGGCATCCTGGATGGTCACCAGCGGGTTGTTGCGCATCCGCTCGAAGTCGTCTTCGTTCTGGGTGATGCCCATGCGCTGGATGGTGAACGAGTCGGCGCCGAGATCCGAGACGATCGCATCCGACACGGCCGCATTCACACCGGTGATCAGCGCGACCACGGTGATGATCGACGACACGGCAACAATGTTGCCGAGCAGCGTCAGCATCGAGCGGAGCTTGTTGGCCCAGATCGATGCCAGCGCGAGCCGGACGGATTCGAGGATCTGTGACATTACTTCTGGGCGGCTCCGGGCTTCGGCGCCGTCTTCACCATGTCGCCTTCATACATGCCGCGCACCGAGTCGAACGGGCCAGTGATCACCTGGTCGCCCTCCTTCAGTCCTGAGGTCACTTCCAGGTAGCGTTCGCCGGCAATACCGGTCTTCACGATCACGAACGTCGCCTTGCCGTCCTTCATCACGAACACGCCCTCTTTCTCCTCGCGCTTTTGGCCGGGCTGCAGTTCGGTGGCCTGGGCCGGTGTCTGTGCCGGCTGAGCCGGGCCGAACTGGAAGCGCGCCCGCGGCGGACGCTGTTCGTGCACCACGTTGCCCTGCGCGTCGTAGAGCAGTTCGCGCACGGTCATGGCCTGGATCGGCACTGATAGGGCCTGTGCCTTGGTGGCGGTCGTGATCTCCGCGGTGCAGGTGAAGCCGGGGCGCACGTCGGGGATCTGCCCCTCGATCGTCACGGTCACCTTGAAGTTCGTGGCGGTCCGCGTGGTGCCGGTGCCGGCGGTCTGGATCGGGCTATTGCCAATCTCGGTCACCTTGCCGGTGAAGACGCGGTCAGCAATCGCGTCGATCATGACCTTGGCGGGCTGACCGAGCTGCACGTAGGGAATATCGGTTTCGTCGACCTCGACCTCGGCTTCGATCACCGACATGTCGGCGACCGTGAGCAGCACGGTGCCGGCGTTGTTCATCGTGCCGACCATCACGTTCTCGCCCTCTTCGATGTTGCGGCGCGTGACGATGCCGTCAAACGGTGACACGAAGCGGACCTGCGCGAGCGTGTGCTGGCTGCTGACCAACCCGGCCTCTTGCTGATTGAGCTGCGTTTCACGGTTCTTGATTTCCTGTTCGCGGCCCTTCAAGTCGCTTTCGCGAACTTCGACGTCCGCCTGTGCGCGCTCGAGCGTTTCACGCGTCGTCAGGCCGGAACTCCAGAGGTCCTGCTGGCGCTTGAGGCTCTGGCGGGCGACGTCGAGGTTGGCGCGGGCGCTCTGGAGGCCGACGCGGGACTGTTCGAGCGCCGTCCTGGCGCCGGCGACGGCCGCGACATCACGCCGCACGGCGGCTTCAGCCGTGACCGGATCGATCTGCAGCAGGAACTGTCCGGCGGTGACGCGGTCGCCTTCCTTGACCGCCAGACGCGTGACGCGGCCCATCGACTGGGCGCTGATGTTCACCGTCTTCTTGGGGTCGATCTTGCCCGAGGCCGAGACGATCGCCTCGAGGTCGCGCTTCTGGATCGTTTCCACCGTGACCGTCGTGCCGGTCTCGCCGCGGCGGGCGAACGACGCAGCCACACCGCCGCCGATGACCAGCAGCACCACCACAATCCAGAACCATTTCTTGCGAAGCACGTGATCCTCCTGAGATCTAGCTGCAACGGCCCAGGCCGTTGCTCTTCAAAACGCTTTAGATGCCGTTGCCCATCACCGCAAACACGGCCGCCACAACGGCCGCCACGCCCACATAGACGGCCGACAGTCGCACGGCGTATCGCCGCGCCGGCCTGCCGGCGACGGCCGCGAGCCCGAGACTCAGCAGCCACATCCACCACAGGCCAAAAATATCGATCGTCCCGAACAAGCGCGCCGGGATGCTGCCTTCGTCAAACACCCGGATGATGCCGGCGAGATTGGTCGGGCTCGTCAGCGACTCAAACAGGTAGTGCACGGGCGTCGCCACGACCTGCTGAACCGCCAGCACCACCGTGGCGTGCACCGCAATGGCGAGGGCCGTCACGTAGCGCACCTGCACGCCATCGAGCCGGGCCAAGACCACCAGGCCTGCTGCGATCAACAGCGTCAGCGGCGGCGTCAACAGCAGCCGTCCACCGCTCGTCCAATAGATCGAGACCGGGGGATCGGCCTGCAGCCGCGCGTACGCCGCGTCATCGACACGCTGCCCGAGGGCTTCGGTGACCCGCACGCGCTCGTCAACCAGCGCTTGCTTGCCGACCGGTGTCGAGATGAGCCACCCGCCACAGACGACCACGGCAAGCAGCACGACGACCCAAGTTGTCATGAAGGCCGGGTTCCGCACGACCTCGCCCATTGTGGCGCGGGGGTGCAAGAGGACACCCGTCACACGACTCATCAACACTTCCTTTGCTGAAACATACGATGATAGACGAGCATTGGTTTCTTGGTGGCCGTCCAAATCGCTGAATACGATAGACTTTTTGTTTCAAACGCCGTTCAATCCGGCGTGATTTTGTTTAGTCAAAAATAATATTTCATGTTTACGAATATTCGCAACCTCGCCGTCTGCGCAGGGCTTCTCCTCTCGGCGTCCGCCGAGCCGGTTTGGGCCCAGTCCGCACCGGGCGGCCGGGCGGCAGGGATGGCAGGCGCGTTTGTCGCCGTCGCCGACGATGCTTCGGCTGTCTACTGGAACCCGGCGGGTATCGGCACGGGGGCGCTGATCAGTGCGGTCGTGGACTATGGCCGATCGCGTTCAGAATCTGGAAGCCAGCAACTCTCACCAAATCAATGGGATACGACCTCTATGGTCGGCATTTCGGCCACCGCGCTGGGGGTTGCATACTATCGGCATGTCGCCTACGGTTCAGCGACGGCTGAGCCTGCAGTAGCGGCCTCCCCGAGCCGAGAAGAAGTGAGGCGCAATGTGCAGGCGTCGACGGTCGGCGTGTCTCTCGTGCAATCACTGACCGACCACCTGATTGTCGGGGCGACGCCAAAGTTTGTGCGGGGCGGCAGCACGAATCGGGTCGATCTGGATGCCGGGCTGATGTGGTCGATCGAGAAGTTCCGCGTCGGGATGGTGGCGCGCAACCTGACCACACCGTCGTTTACGCATGATGGCCTCGATGTCGTGCTCGATCGGGAAGTGCGGGTCGGAGCCGCCTGGGGCTCCGGGTGGACCGGCATGTCGCGCGTGATCGTGTCGGTCGACAGCGATCTCACCTCGCGGATGACGGTGAGCGGCGATCGGCGGGACATTGCCGCCGGCGTCGAGACGTGGTGGTTGAGTCAGCGGCTTGGCGTGCGGGGCGGAGTGCGGCGTAGCACGATCGGCGATGCGCGCGCGGCCGTCGCCGCTGGCGTTTCCGCGGGCTTGTCGGCGGGTGCGCTGCTCGAGGCGCACGTCGTGCGCGGGCACGCAGAGCAACGCTCCTGGGGCATCGGAGCGCGGGTATTTTTCTGAGGAGGTTGAAGTAGCCAGTCGCCAGCATCCCGTATCCAGAAAGACAAGCGATCTTCTGGCTACCGGCTACTGGATACTGG
>JAYQOO010000194.1:0-4115 GCA_038144855.1 Acidimicrobiia bacterium
GGAGTCCCCGCTGTGGCGGCCGGCCGGCGGTGGGGCCGCCGGGGGGGCGCGCCCGGTGGCGGGGCCGGCGCCGCCGGCGGCGCCGGTGGTGATCGGCCCGCCGCTTGGCTCAGGACAATGGGTCGCGATCTACGATCCGTTGCTCAAGGGCGGACACCGCACGGCGCTCTACACCATTGACGGCCGAGCGCGCATCCCGGGACGCTTTGCCATCGACTTCATCGCCATGCCGCCTTCGGGCGGCATGCTCACAAATCCATCCCCGAAGCCGGCGGACTTGAACGGCTTTGGTTCCGACGTCCTGGCCGTCGCCGACGGCACGATCGCGGCGGCGCTCGATGACACGCTGGATGATCAGCCCCAGCCCGTTGCCCCTGAGGTCGCGAGCGGCAACTACATCTCCCTCGATATTGGCGGAGGCCGGTTCGTGTTCTACGAGCATCTGCAGAAGGGCAGTCTTCGCGTGAAGATGGGGGATCGGGTGAAGAAAGGTCAGGTGATCGCCAGATTGGGATCATCCGGCAGCACCTTAATCGGACCGCACCTGCATTTCCATGTGGCCGACACCAACTCCCTGCTGGCGGCGGAGGGGGTGCCGTTTGGTTTCGACCAGTTCACGGTCTTCGGTGAGTTTGCGTCAGTGACCGCGCTGGTGAGCGGCGAGCCATGGCGGCCCGGACAGGTCGCCAGGACCTGGAAGACCACGAGACCATCGCCAAACGTGGTCATGAGTTTTCGGTAGAGCCGTCATCTGCGCTTTCGTCTCGGCCTCCCTTGCGCGCTCCGCTAAAATGCTGCCGTGCGTCAGCTCGTCCTCTTCGGGATCGTCGTCGGTGCCCTGGTCGCCCTGGTCTGGATGCGGCCGGTGCCGCAATCCGCCGGCCAGATGCCCCGACTGTGATTCGTCACCACCGCTCATCAACTCGGCGTCGTTGGATACCGGGACCCGGCCGGAGCCATCTCGCCAGACGGCACCCGCATTGCCTACGCCGAGGGCCGTTTTGTCCGCGTGGTGCCGATCGCGGGTGGGGCTCCCGTGACGTTGGCTCCGGGAGAGGGCCAGGTTCGCTTCCTTGCCTGGGCCTCAAACGACGTCATCGTCGCCGAAGACCCGACGCCAAAGGCGCGGTGGTGGACCTACAGCGTCAACTCCGCCGTGCGCACGCCGCTATGGGATGGCAAGGACGTCGCGTCGGCGGACGCCAAGGTCCGGGTTGCTGATCTCCGGCAGCTGGCGTGGAGCAGCGACGGGAAATTCGTAGCGGCGCTGACCACCAGCAAGGAAGGCCCGGAGCTGTGGAAGATCGCGGCGGATGGGTCGAAGGGCGAGCGGCGCGCGCTCGAAGGCCGCCCGTCGTTTCCGGCCTTTGCGCCAAACGGCGAGATTGCCTGCATCTCGAATGACGGGGCGCGGCCCCGGTTGGCGTTGCCTTGCGGCGCACCGCCGCTTCGCTTCGAGCCGGACCTCGATGTCTACGGTCCGATTGCGTTTTCACCTGACCGCAAGTTTGTCTATTTCGCGTCACCGAACGACCAGGGCATGGTCGAACTGTGGTCGGCAGATCCGGCGCAGACGCGCGCGCATCGCCTGACGTCGTTCTCCCGGGACGCCTACGCGCCGTCGATGTCGGCGGATGGCACCGCGATCTTCAAGGTGCAGTCGTATCGCACCTTCCTCGCGGATGCTCCCGCCTCCGGCGGTGCGACGCGCCAGTTGTCGACCTTTCAGTCCGAGACGCCGTCGTACCATCCCACCAAGCCGCTGATCGCATTCACCTACGGCACCTGGCGGCGGATTATTGACGATGCAAAGTATCCGGATATCGCGCAGGAGATCGGCGTCGTCGATGTGGCGCGGCCGCTGCCCGCAAATCAGCCGCTCGAGGTGATTGCCGAGAGCAATTCCGAAGATCAGGCGATGGCCTGGTCGCCGAACGGCAAATGGATCGCCTTTCACACGCATCGCGAGATGTCGGACGACGTGTGGTTGAAGCCGGTTGATGGTTCGCAGGCCGACAAGCGGATTACCTTTATCGGGCGCGGCGCCGAGGTGGGCTGGCCGCGCTGGTCGCCGGATGGCCTGACCGTGTTGCTCGATGGCGCCCGCAAATCGGACGGCAGCTCCGTGATGTATACGATCGGCGTCAACCAGGAGACCGGCGATACGACGTCGGAGTTGCGGGAAGTGCGCGCCGAGGGCTTCGACGGCGACATCACGCACGCAGAATGGCTGCCGAGCAGCACCACGGTGATCGGGATTGCGAAGGAAGGCCCGGGCCGGCACGCGATCATCACCGTCCCGGTGAACGGTGGCCCCCCGCATGTCGTGCACCGCTTCGCGACCGAGCACGACTTTCTTGGCCTGGGCGTGTCGCCTGATGGGCGATGGGTGGCGTTTGTCGCGCCCGCGCCGGACGGCTACTACCAGATCTTCAAGAAAGCGATCGTCGGGGAATCAAACGCGATGCAAGTGACCAGCGACCCGTCGAACAAGACACAGCCGGCCTGGTCGCCTGACGGCAGTCGTGTTGCGTTCACGGTGTGGAGCTACGACGCCACCTTCTACGCGTTTCGCTGATCCATGACCCTCCCGGAATGGCTGCCGCGTTCGGTGCTGACCATCGCGCGGGGCTACGGCCCGCGGGAGTTTGCATCTGACCTGATTGCCCGCGTCACGGTGGGCCTGGTGGCCCTGCCGCTGGCGATGGCCTTCGCGATCGCCTCCGGGCTCACACCGCAAGCCGGCATCTACTGCGCGATCATCACCGGTGTTCTGATCTCGGCGCTGGGCGGGTCGCGTTTCCAGATCGGCGGCCCGACCGGGGCGTTCGTCGTGGTGGTGTCCGGCATCATCGCGAAGTACGGGATCGAGGGCCTGTTCATGTGCACCATGATGGCCGGCGTAATGCTCGTGATCATGGGCATTACCGGCGCGGGCTCCGCGGTGAAGTACATCCCGCGGCCGGTCATCATCAGCTTCACCAACGGCATAGCGCTCGTGATCGCGAGCACGCAGTTCAAGGATTTCCTGGGACTCACGGTGGAGGTGCCAGGTGAGTTCCTCGGCCGCGTCGACGTCATCGCCGCCAACATCGGAGCGCTGTCGGTTGACAGCACCGTGATCGGCGCCGGCACGCTCGTGCTGCTGATGGCGTGGAGCCGTTTCGTCAAGCGCGTCCCGGCCTACATCGTGGCGCTATTTGCCGGGACCATCGCCACAACGGCGCTCGACCTCGACGTCGCGACCGTCGGATCGCGCTTCGGTGGCATTCCCTCTGGGCTACCCCAACTGCACATCCCCGAGTTTCGTCCCGAGCTGATCCTGACGCTGCTGTCGCCGGCGTTCACGGTAGCGATGCTGGGGGCGATTGAATCGCTGCTGTCGGCGGTGGTCGCCGATCGGATGGGTGGCGATCGCCACAATCCAAACACCGAGCTGTTCGCGCAAGGCGTCGCCAACATCGTGTCGCCGATGTTTGGCGGCTTGCCGGCCACCGGTGCGCTGGCACGCACCGCGACCAATATCCGCTCCGGCGCGCGCTCGCCGGTCGCGGGCATGATCCATGCGATCACGCTGCTCGGCGTGCTGATGTTCGGCGCCGGTCTTGCGTCCTACGTGCCGTTGCCGGTTCTGGCGGCGATCCTGTTCGTGGTGGCCTGGAACATGGGCGAGTGGCGGGAGATCGGGGAGATCACCAAGCAGACCTACACCGATGTCCTGGTGTGGTTCGCGACCTTTGTGCTCACCGTGATCGCGGACCTGACCGTGGCGGTCGAAGTCGGCATGGCGATGGCGTCACTGATGTTCATCCGTCGAGTGACCCGCACCACGACCGTCACGCGCGTCACGCCGGAGTACATCGAGGCAGGACGGCCGCACATCCTGCAGGACAAGGTCATTCCGGAGTCGGTCGCGATGTTTCGCATCCACGGACCGTTCCTGTTTGGCGCGACCGACAAGCTGCGCGACATTGCCGCGCAGGCCGACTCGCTTCCGCCGGTGGTCATCCTGCGTCTGCGCAACATGACGGCGGTCGATGGCACCGGCCTCAGCGCGATCGAGGAACTGGCGGATGACTTACGTTCGAAGGGGAGAATGTTGGTGATCTGTGGCG
>JAYQOO010000195.1:0-3742 GCA_038144855.1 Acidimicrobiia bacterium
TCGTCAACGCCCAATGCGGATTCAATGGCCGACAGGCCACCAGGTTCCATGCGTCTCCCCGCACGGTCACCGGTCTCCACATTAAGACAGGCGTCCGCCGAAGCCAAGCGACGTGCCGACACTGCCGATCGTTGGGGGGAGGCAACGAGACTCGCCGCAGACTCGCGCGTATTGTTGGTGACGCAGTCAGGCAAGTCAATCGCGCGCGCGCGCAAAAACTGCGCAAGAGGCCGCACAGTTTTGTCACAACGAACACATCCGTTGACTATACTCGCCCGTTAAGACGCCGATCAGAGCATCGAGAGCGGATCGATATCGATCGAGATGCGTTTGGCCAGCGCGGGCTTGCGAGCGACGGCCAGCTGCAGTGCTTCGCGCATCGCCTTGCGGCTGGTGCCCTTCAGGAAGAATTGCGCGCGATGTTCGCCTCTCAACTTTGTGAGCGGCGCGGGTGCCGGCCCCAGCAATGCGAACCCTTTTGCGTCGCGCGCCTGATCCGCGAGTTCACGCGCAGCGCCGATCGCATCCTCAAACGTCCGTCCGCGTACGACAACGTTCACCATTGCCACCTGCGGCGGATAGCGCATCGTCCGCCGGTACTTGATCTCGGCCTCGTAGAAGGCGCGGTAGTCCTGCGTGCACGCCAGCGTAATGGCGTAGTGCGCTGGCAGGAGCGACTGGATGATTGCTTCGCCGCGGCGCTCACCGCGCCCCGCGCGACCGGCCACCTGCGTCAGCAACTGGAACGTGCGCTCGTTCGATCGAAAGTCTGCCAGGCCAAGGCCGACGTCCGCCGAAATCACCCCAACCAGCGTGACATCGGGAAAGTCATGCCCCTTGGCGATCATCTGCGTGCCAATCAGGATGTCGACCTCGCGCCGGGCCACCTTGGCCAGCGTTTCAACCAGGCTGCCCTTCCGGCGGACCGTGTCGCGATCGACACGCGCCACGCGCGCACCGGGAAACAGCGCCCGCACCTCCGCTTCGACGCGTTCGGTGCCAAAGCCCACACGCTCCATGTATGGCGCCGCGCACTTGTCGCACGTAGCGGGAACGGGCTTCGAAAAGTTGCAGTAGTGGCACCGGCCGCTCCAGCCGCTGCCGCGCTTGTGCACAGTCAGCGAAATGCTGCAGTTCGGGCATTCGAGCGTGGCCGAACATTGGCGGCAAATGATCGCGGCGGCAAAACCCCGGCGGTTCAACAGGATCAGTGACTGCTCGTGGCGATCGAGCCGGGTCTGCATGGCGGACACCAGCCCGCGGCTCAACACCGCGTCGTCGCCCCGCTCGGCCATCTCCTCGCGCATGTTGACGACGTTCACCTGCGGCAACGGCCGGTCGAGCACGCGCCTGGTGAGCGAAACCAGCGCGTACTTGCCCTCGAGCGCGTTGGTATACGACTCCATCGTCGGCGTGGCCGACCCAAGCACGACCAGCGCGTTGGCGAACTTACCGCGCATGATCGCCACGTCGCGGCCGTGATAGCGCGGCGTTTCATCCTGCTTGTAGGACGTGTCGTGCTCTTCATCGACGATGATCAGGCCCGGCCTGGCCAGCGGGCTGAATACCGCCGACCGGGTGCCGATCACCACGTCCACGTCGCCACGGCGAATCCGGTGCCACTGGTCATGGCGCTCGCCGTCGGACAACCCGCTGTGTTGAATGGCAACGGCCTCGCCGAACCGGCTGCGAAACAGCGCCGCCACCTGCGGCGTCAGCGAGATTTCCGGAACGAGCATCAACACGCCGCGGCCGCTCTTGCGCACCGCTTCAGCCAGACGCAGGTACACCTCGGTCTTGCCGCTGCCGGTGACGCCGTGGACCAACGCGACTTTGAAGGTTCGCGATTCGGCGAGCGGCATCAGGTGTTCCAGCGCCTGTTGCTGCTCATCGGTCGCGTCGCGGTCGACATGCGGCTTCACCTCGGACACCGCGTGTTCGAACGGATCGCGATCGACGCGATCGTTGCGGATTGCCAGAAGGCCCAGCGCCTTCAACCGCGACACGGTGGCCGTGGCGATGTCGCGCTCGGTAAGGTCCGTCGTGGGCAACCCGTCTGGCGCCGCTTTGAGCAGACGCAACGCCTCAGCCTGTCGCTTGCCGAGTTTGGGGCCTTCCGCAGGCTCGTCGCTGTGGGCGTCGAGACGGTCGGCCATGTCGAGCCCGGCCGCCGTCAATGCCGCGACCCGCACCGTCTTGAAACGATCGGTTCGCGCTGTCAGGCCGTGTGGCGGCAGTGCCGCAGCGAGGGTGGCTCCGGGGCCTGCAAGGTAGTAGTCCGACACCCATTCCGTCAGCTTGACCACGTCGGACGGCACAAACGCATGGTCATCGACGACATGCTTGATGGGCTTGATCGTGAAGGCCGAGTCTGGAGCCGCTGCCACGCCCATTACGACTCCGGTGAGCGTACGGGGCCCCATCGGCACGACGACACGGGCCCCGGGGGCCGGCATGGCCTGATCGGCAGGCACTGAATATGTGAGCAAGCCGAGCGCCGGAACCGGCACCGCGACCGACACGAGTCGAGCAGACACAGCGACGATTATGAGTCGCCCTGCAGCAGCGCGCGGACCTTCTTCATGTCCTCCCAGACTTCGCGCTTTGCCGACGGGTTGCGCAGCAGGTACGCCGGGTGGAACGTTGGAATCAGCACCGTCCCGCGATAATCAAACTGACGGCCACGTAGCCTGGTGATCGGATCCACCGTCTTCAAAAGACACTGCGCCGCAAACTTGCCGAGCGGCACGATCACTTTCGGCTGGATCACGTCGATCTGCCGAAACAGGAATGGCTCGCACGCCGCGACTTCGTCGGGCTCCGGGTTGCGATTGTTTGGCGGCCGGCACTTGATCACGTTCGCAATGTAGACCTGCTCGCGCGTCATGCCGATCGCTTCGATAATCTTCGTCAGCAGTTGCCCGGCGCGGCCGACAAACGGCTCGCCTTTCTCATCTTCGTCCTCGCCTGGGGCTTCACCGACAAACATCAGCCGGGCTCTTGGATTGCCAACGCCGAACACGATCTGCGATCGCCCGAGCGTGCAGAGCTTGCAGCGCGTGCATGCTGGACCGATGTCGGTCTTGATGTCGTCAAGCGTCTCTTGCGCAGTCCGGCTGAAGCCGGCCGCCGGGGAAACGGCCTCCTCGACAACGACGGCATCAGCATTCGCGGCATCACTGCGGCGTGCGCCTTCGGCCGGACTGTCCGGGCGGTGGCGCCACGTGGCGTCACGGCTCACGCCGGTCACGCCAATGTCCGCAAAGTATTGCAGGTGATCTGCGAGTTCTCGAGACACTAGCTGTTTACTTTAGCGTCCTTTGCCGGAACCGCACTGAGGAATTGTTCGAGGCGGTCGAGTATCCTGCCGGCGATCACGCTCTTGGCCTGCAAGGGAATTTCCTCGACGCCGGCCGCGGAGACGAGCGTGACGGCATTGGTCTCGACATCAAAGCCCGCATCGCTGCGCGACACGTCGTTGGCGACGATCAGATCCGCGCCCTTCTTCTGCAACTTGGCCGTCGCGTACGCAACCACATCTGCCGTTTCGGCCGCGAAGCCCACAAGCACGGGGACGCCGCGCGTGCGGCTGGGTAAGCGTCCCAAGTCGCCAAGAATGTCCCTGGTGCGATTGAGCGTGATCGTCACCGGGCCGTCGTCTTTTTTAACCTTCTGCCCAGACGGTGCCGCGGGCGTGTAATCGGCAACGGCCCCGGACATGACGACCGCATCCTGGCCGTCG
>JAYQOO010000196.1:0-3723 GCA_038144855.1 Acidimicrobiia bacterium
TGACATGCGCCCACGATTCGCCCAGGTGGGGCACGCCGGCGAGGTGATAGATCGCGTGGGGGCGCGCCGACGCGAGGGCCGTGGCCACGGCGTCGCGGTCGTGCATCTCGACCGACAGCCACATCACGCGCCTGCCGGACAGCAACGGCTCGGTGCCTGGTCGCAACCACGCGATGATATGGTCGGCGTCGTCCTGTTCGAGCCGCTCCAGCAGATGGCTGCCGACGAAGCCGGCCGCGCCGGTCACCAGCGCCGTCGCCATGCTTACCCGCGCTTGCCGTATTGCGCTTCGATGTAGGCCTTGTAGCCTGGGTCGCGCTCCTTGATCGGGCGCCACCACCACTCGTTCTGCTGGTACCACGCCACCGTCTCGGCGAGGCCTTGCTCGAAGGCAACTTGCGGCTTCCAGCCCATGGCTTCGAGCTTGGCGCTGCTGAGGCTGTAGCGGCGATCGTGGCCCTTTCGGTCGGCAACCGGCTTGATCAGCTCGGGGCCTTTGCCCGACAGTGCCAGCACCTTGTGCGTGAGGTCGATGTTCTTGACCTCGTTGCCGCCGCCGATGTTGTAGACCTCGCCGTTGGTGCCCTCGTGCATCACCACGTCGATGCCCCGGCAGTGGTCGAGCACGTGCAGCCAGTCACGGATGTTGCCACCGTCCCCGTAGAGGGGCACGGGGATGTTGTCCATCAGGTTGGTCACAAACAGCGGCAGGATCTTTTCCGGGAACTGGTACGGCCCGTAGTTGTTCGACGCCCGTGTGACGATGACCGGCACCTCGTGTGTCGCCCAGTAGCTGTACGCCAGGCGATCGGCACCGGCCTTGCTCGCCGCATAGGGATTGCGCGGCTTCAATTCATCGGTCTCGACGCTCGATCCCACCGGCACGCTGCCATAGACCTCGTCGGTCGAGATCTGGATAAAGCGCTTCAGATCCGGGTTGCGACGGGCCGCCTCGAGCAGCACGAACGATCCTTCCACGTCGGTCTTGATGAAGTCGCCCGCGGCCATGATCGAGCGATCGACGTGGGTTTCCGCGGCGAAGTGCACGACGTAGTGGGCGCGCTCCACCAGCGGGCCCGCGACCGCCGCGTCGCAGATGTCGCCGTGCACGAACGTGTGGCGCGGGTCGTCCATCACGTCGTGCAGGTTTTCCTTGCGGCCGGCGTAGGTTAGCTTGTCGAGCGTGGTGACGTGCCAGTCGGCGTGCGTCTGCAGCGCGTAGCGGACGAAATTGCTGCCGATGAAACCGGCGCCGCCGGTGACGAGAACGTTGATCCCTGATCTCTTCATGCGAACTTCCTATTTTAACTCAGCCGCTGCGGCGTTGGCCGGGTCGTTGGGGTCCCAGACCTCGATGTCGGACCCGTCCGACGTGAATCGCTGGACAAACTCGGGGTAGGGCCTCAAGGGCCGCGGGTCGTCCGGGTCCCGCTTGCGCGTGTCGGGTAAGAGCGTGGGCTTGGTGGTCATGATCGCCGGTGGCTCATCTCGTGGTGCCGCCGCCGCCGAACGCCCCGAAGAAATTGGAGAACGAGCCGACACCGGCCAGCGTGAAGGACATGTTGAACCGGCGATCCTTGGGCACGAGAAACCGGCTTGAATTGGGATAGTTGATCGACTGGAACTCGAACGACACGCCGCAGCACTGGGCGTTGTAGAACGCCACGTAGCGCTGGTTGAGCAGCGTCCGCCGGGCAATGTCGAAGTTGTATTCGACCTGGCCACCGTAGCGGCTCTGCAGGATCCGGAAATCCGAGTTCACACCGATGATGTTGTTGGCCGTGATGACGCGGCCGTCCGCCAGCGTCTGCGTGAACGCGCTGCGGTTCCAGTTCGCGGACACGTTGGCGTCGCGCGTCCGCAGCGAGCCGGTCAGGCCCATGCCGAGCAACTTCGGGCTCTTCGCCGTGCCCTCGGCGTTGGGGTCGTATTCGAGGCGGTAGTCGAGCGCGACCGGGTCGATCGGCGTGGCGCGGACCGTCATGGCGACCGGCGAGAACGCGCTGGGGACGCGACTGCCGTAGCCAAACGAATAGGACGTGTCGTACTTGCTCGCCTTTTCGTCGGTGTAATAGCTCTGGCGCACCGACAGGTTGAGCAGTTCGCGGGGCGCGCTCGATTGCGGCGAGCCTTCCTTCTCTTTCCGCACCATCAGCTTGTTGGTCAGCGCGTACGTCATCTGCGTCACGCCGCCGACGATGATGTCCCACCCCGTGGCGTTCGGGATGCGGTCCTGGTTCGGGATCTCGCTACGGCGCGACACCGAGAACGACGGCTCGATGACGTGCTTCATGCGGTCGGCGATCGCGTTGTTTGGATTGAAGACCCGCGAAAGGACGGGGCCGATCAGGTCGAGACGCATGTCGCCGTAACTACGCGTGACCGGCACCTCGATCTGCGTCCGCAGGTCGTCGCCCAGGCTCTCGCTGTAGTAGGTGGTGCGATAGGACGCGGTCGCGTTGATCTGAAGAAAGGGAAGCGTCGATAAAGCGGCCCGCACCGACGGCGTCAGGTCGGCCTTGACCAGGCTTTGATCCAGCTCGGTCGTCCCGTTCCGGGAAATCCAGACGTTACGCGCCGCCTCGGCGTTGACAGTGGCGAACACCGGCAACGGTCCCAGCTTCACGCCGCTCAGCGCCGCCGAAAATCCCGGCTCCTGGCCGGTGACCGTCGAGCGGTCGAGGTCGGCAAACGTCTCGACGCGCTGGAACGTGCCGTTCAGCGACAGGTTGCGCCACGAGCCGGAAATGCCGCCGTTGTAGGTGCGATTGCTGTTGGAGGCGTTGTAGAAGTTGCGATCGTAGGTCTGCCGCACGGCGACGTCGGTGATGTAGTCGACGCGGGCCCGCGCGGTCAGCCCAAGCGGCAGGTTCTGCGTGAGGCTCCCGCGCATCGCCGTGCTCTGGCGCGCGTTGCGCGTCCGTCCGTTGATCACCGCTTCCTTCTCGTCGAGCCAGTAATAGGTGAAATTGCCCTGGGCCTGCGGGCCAAACAGATAGCGATATTCGGCGCCGACGCCCTGGCCGCGCGAGAACATCCAGTCGTGCCACAGCGTGGCGTCCTGGCTGCGGTTGATCGCCCAGAAGAACGCACTGCTGATCGACGATCCGGTGGCCTGTGACGAGCCGTACATCGGCAGCAGGAAGCCGGTCGCGCGATCGTCTTCCTGGATCGGGTAGTACATGACCGGCAGGTAGAACACCGGCACGTCCTTCACCCGCACGACCGCGTTGCGCATCATCACGTAGTCGTCGAGATTCAGCGTTGCGCTGCCGCTGACGATCTCCCAGCGCGGCGTCGGCTGCACGCAGGTCGTGAAGCTGCCCTTGGTGATCCGATACTTGTCGTCGTCGATTTTTTCGATGGTGGCGCCGCGGAAGTAGACGTCAGGTTCCAGCGTGCCGAACATGCTGCGGTTGCGTTCGCCGCGCTCGCCAAGCTGCGCGATGCCGCTGGCGTTGGTAAAGGTGCCGCGGCTGGTCTTGGTGTTGAACACGACGCTGTCGGCGGAGATGCGCGCGGTAGGCGTCTGGAAGACGACGTTGCCTTCGGCGATCAGCTCGCCGGTCTTGATGTTCATCTGCAAGTCGTCGGCGAAGAACTTCTGGCCGGCTTGCGGCGTGTTGGCTTCACCTTCGATTTCAACTTCGCGAATCAGCCGCACGCGGTCGGCGTCGCTGCGGTCGATCGAGAAAAGCGTGGTGAGCCAGCCCCGCAATACCA
>JAYQOO010000197.1:0-3557 GCA_038144855.1 Acidimicrobiia bacterium
GTTCCGGCCATGGCGCAGTCGACGCAGCTGTCGTTGAAACAGGCGGTCGATGAAGCACTGATGAAGAACGACCGGCTGGTCGATCAACAGGACGTCACGACGCAGGCAGACCTTGGCGTGCGGCTGGCCCGCAGCACCTTCCGGCCGAAGATCGTGCCCAACATCAACGGCTCCTTTGGCCAGACCGACATCACGAGCCAGAATTACCGGGTCGATCTCACCCAGCGACTGACCACCGGAACCGAACTGCGGCTTGGCGTCGGAACGTCGACCGCGCAGATCCCAGGTACGTCGCCGTCCAGCGAAGCCGACATCCTCTTCTACAACGCCGACACCACGCTGACGCTGAGCCAGCCCCTGCTTCGCGGGCTGGGCCGGACCGTGGCGCGTCGTCAATTGACCAGCGCCGAGCTTCGCAAAGCCGACGCCGGCCGGCAGCGGACCATGGCGGAGCAGCAGGTCGCCATCGACGTCGCCACCGCGTACTACGGCGTGGTCGCACAGCGAGCGTTTGTCGCCGTGGCCCGGCAAAGTGTCGAGCGGTCGATCAAGCTGCGCGACGCATCCGAAGCCAAGCTGACGGCCGGCCTGGTGTCGCAATTAGACGTGCTTCGCGCGCAGCAGCTCGTCGCGCAGGCCGAGATCCAGTTGTTTGACGCCCTCTCCGCCACCGACGACGCGCGTGACCGCCTGTTGTTCCTGGTCGGCCGGCAGCCGGGCGAAGACATTGATGTCGACGCGGCCGTGCCACCGGTCGACAACAGCACCATCGATGTGGACGCGGCCATCGAGCTGGCCCTGCAAAACCGGCTGGATCTCCGCAGCCGAGCCGAGGCGGGCATCGACGCCGAAGGACAGGTGTCCTGGGCCCGGAACCAGTTGCTGCCACAGGTCGACGTCAACCTGGCGCTGACACGCCGCGGAACGTCGCAGTCGTTCACTGACAGCTTCGGCCTCGATCGCTTCCAGTTTGCGACGTTTTTTACGATTGCCATGCCGGTTGACCGCACCGCGCAGCAGGTCGACTTCCAGAACGCGATGATCGAACGCAACCGCCGTCGACGTGACGTCACCACCCTCGAGCGCCAGATTCGAGACGACGTGCGCCGGAGCGTTCGTGATCGCGACCGGCTGCAGCGGCAGGTGATCGCCGCGCAGACAGCGGTGGACATCAGCCGGCAGGAGGTCGAGGTGGCGCGGATGCGCTACGAGAATGGCCTGTCCAACAACCTGGACGTGGTGACCGCCGAAAGCGGACTGCTGAGCGCCGAGAGCCGTCGTATCCAGGCCCTCGTCGATTCGGCGCTGATGCGCCTGCGGCTGCGTGCCGTCCTCGGCACACTCGATCCGCGAACGGATATCGAGCAATAGTCGTAGACCAATCGCGCGGTATCGCCGCAGTCGCCACAACAGAGGCGGCAAGGCTAAGTGGGGAGTTCTCCCCGCAGCACGGTCACCGGCTGGCCGCCAATCTTGACCCTGTCACCAGTCGGGCTCCCCGTCACGACGCGCACGCGAACCACCCCGCCGACATCAGTATTCAGAGAAGATCCGTCGCAGCTCCTGCTGATCGCTGGTCTTGGTCAGGGCCAGCATCAGGAGGATGCGGGCTTTCTGCGGCGTCAACGTATCGGACGCCACGATATTCATGGCGTCGAACTCAGCGGTCGGCGTCACGCGACCGTTCGCCACGCGGCTCGATCGCACCAGTGCCGGGCGGCTCGCCGCCGGCATGGCATTGATCTCTTTGACGATGTTCGATTCGGAGATCGCCAGGGTGCCGTTCCCGGTTCCGGCGAAGACCAGGCCCTTCGCCCCGCCCTTGATCGCTGCCTGGATCAACGAGGCATCCGGCTCGATGTACGAGTAGAGGATGGACACCTTGGGCAGGGTCGACAAGCCGGTGACGTCGAACTCCGAATTGATGGTGTGACGCTTCGTGGTGGCCCGGTAATAGCTGACGCGATCTTCATCGACGTAGCCCAGCAACCCAAGCTCGGGTGCCTTGAAGGTCTCCACGCGCAGTGTGTTGGTCTTCATCGTGTCGCGCGCGGCGTTGATCTCGTCGTTGAGGACGATCAGGCCGCCCTTGCCCCGCGACTCAGGGGCGATGGCCGTCTTGACGGCGTTCAACAGGTTGAGCGGGCCGTCGGCGCTGATCGCCGTCGCCGGCCGCATGGCCCCGACCAACACCACCGGCCGGTCCGAACGCACGGTCAGGTGCAGGAAGTACGACGTCTCTTCGAGCGTGTTCGTGCCCGAGGTCACCACGAAGCCTGCCACTGACGGTGTTTCCTTCAGGATGGCGTGAATGCGCTTGTTCAGTGTGAGCCAGTTGTCGATCGTGAGGTCCGAACTGCGGACGTTGACGATCTGTTCGACGCGCACGTCGGCAATGGCGGCGATCTGCGGCACCGCCTTCACCAACTGCTCACCCAGGATCGAGCCTGCCTTGTAGTTCGACAGATCGGTGGACGACGACCCGGAGCCGGCGATCGTGCCGCCGGTCGACAGCACGTAGACGATCGGTTTCGCCTGCCGCGCGGGCACATCGACCGCCGCGAACACCACCAGCACTGCCGCAATAAGGAATCGCTTCATGGTTCTCTCCGCTTACTTGATGGTGATGGCGCCGGACTTGGCGAGCCGGTCGAAGTAGTCAGTCACCGATGGGAGCGGCAACGCGCCAAACTCCGCCGACACCGCATCGCGAATGTCGCTGATCGTGCGCTTGCCATCGATGAAGTTGCCAAGCTCGAACAGGATCAAACTCACGTTCTCGAACTTGAGGAACGAGGTCGGCGGTTTAACCGCCTTGATCGGTCCATTGCCAATGCGCGATGGGACACGGAGGTCCTCACCGCCGCGACCGCGAATCCGCTGGGCCGGCGGCACATACGGTGAGCTGGTGATGCCCATGCTCGTCCACACGCTGGTAATGCCCTTCTCCATGTCGTCGAGCCGGCTGCGTAGCATCGGGTCGACCGGCGTCGGCATGAAGCGCTCGAACGAGCGCATGCGTCGCTGTTCGCGCTCGATTGCCTGGCCAAACATGATCAGCACATCAGCGCTCGCGCGCTGCTGGTTGCCCATCTGCGCCACGGCCTTGCGGCCGTCTTCGGCGAGCCGGGCGTGCGCGCCAACCGTCAAGTGTGAAAGCAGCGCCTCCGCTCCCGCATTGGGCAGCGTCGCCAGGAAATACGCGGTGGCTGCGGCGATGGTTGCGGCCGCATCGCCGGACAGCGACGGATTTGCCACGATCGTCGTCGTCGAGACGCCGTAGCCGTCGAAGCCAGGCTGTCCGAGGTTTTCGTACGACTTGATCTCGGTGGCCGGCGCAAAATGCCGCGCCAAGACCTCTGCCGCCTCATCGCCAATGCCGGCAGTGGACCACGGCGCCCGAACAACCTGTGGGCCCCGATCCGCGATCTCAGCCACATGAACAACCGCCGCGGCCTGGCGGGCGCTGTCGGCGGTCACGGACGATAGGATGCGAATCGTGCGAGCGGGCTGAGGGAGCGTCTTGGCGGAAACGAGCGCGGCCAGTTTCCGCACCG
>JAYQOO010000198.1:0-3327 GCA_038144855.1 Acidimicrobiia bacterium
CCCCCATCGTGTGCCTGGCCGCCATGGGCGGCGGGGTCGGAGCCTGGTATGCGACACGGAACAAGACAGAGATCGAAATCCAGACCGCGACCCTGAGCCGTGGCGACGTGGTCGACTCCGTCGGCGCGTCCGGCACGCTGCAGGCCGTGACCACAGTGCAGGTCGGCAGCCAGGTCTCCGGCAACATCCAATGGCTGGGTGCGGACTTCAACAGCATTGTCAGGCGCGGCCAGGAGATTGCCCAGCTCGATCCGTCGTTGTTCGATGCCCAGTTGCAGCAACAGCGCGCCAACCTGACCCAGGCCCGCGCCAACCTGTCGAAGGCCAACAGTGACCTCGATCAGCGCCGCGTGCAACTGACGGATGCGCAACAGAAGTACGAGCGTGCTCTGTCGCTGTCGAAACAGCAATTGCTGGCGCAGAGCGAACTCGATGCGGCCAAGGTGGCGGTCGACAGCTCCCGGGCCGCGGTCGCGTCGCAACAAGCCACCGTGACGCAGGCACAGGCCGGCGTGACGCAATCAGAGGCGTCGGTCAACCAATCGCAGGTGAACCGGGACCACACCGTGATCCTCGCGCCGATCGACGGCATCGTCACGCAGCGTAACGTCGACGTGGGCCAGACCGTGGCCGCCAGCATGCAGGCGCCGACGCTGTTCATCATCGCGGCGGACCTGACCGAAATGCAGGTGAACGCCAACATTGACGAAGCGGACGTCGGCCGGATCCGGCCGGGCCAGCACGTCACCTTCCGCGTCGACGCCTACCCGAGCGACGACTTCCAGGGCACCGTCACCCAGGTGCGCCTGCAGCCGGTGGTCGTGCAGAACGTCACGACCTACGGCGCCGTGATCACGGTGCCGAATCGCGAGCTGAAGCTGAAACCCGGCATGACCGCGAACGTGAAGATTGAGGTGGCCAAGCGGACCAACGCACTCCGCATCCCGAACGCGGCGCTCAGGTTCCGGCCCACCACGGAATTGTTCGCCGCCTTGCAGCAGGAAGTGCCGCCCGAACTCACGCAGTTTGCGAATGCGGGCGGCGGCGGTGGTCGTGGCGGGCGTGGTGGATTCGGTCGCGGTGGCGGCAACCAGTCGCCCGGCGGTCCACAGGCGAACCGGCCGGCAGGCACGCCTGCGAACTCGACTCCGTCCGAACGATCCGCGGCCGATCAGGGCGGGCCGCCAGCCGGTAGACCGGGTGGTCCGCCGGGTGGTAGAGGTCAGCCGGGCGCCGACAGACCCGCGCGCCAACAAGCTGAGGGTGGCGACGGCCGCGGCGGTTTCGGGGGCGGCGGCGGTGGCTTCGGCGGTGGTGGTTTCGGAGGCGGCGGCGGCTTCGGCGGCGGCGGTCGTGGCGGCGGCAACCCAGAGCGCATGCTGGAACGTTTCAAGACCATGCCACCTGAGGAACAGCAGCAGTTCCTGGCGCGGATCAAGGAACGCGGCGGCGACACCAGCGCCTTTGAATCGGCCATGAAGGCACCGGCGGCACGACCGCGCGCGTCCGAGCAACAGGCACAGACCATTGACGCGCTGTTTGCGCCGCTGCCGGTCGTCGAGACCCGGGGGCGTGCCTGGCTCAAGGTGAACGGCCAGTTGAAGGCCGTCGGGCTCAGGCTCGGCGTCACCGATGGCAGCTACACCGAAGTGATCTCGGCGGAAGAGCTGCCAGAGACGGCCGAAGTGGTGACCGGCGTGACCGGCCTGGCGCCGACGCGCGCGTTGCCACAACAGCAGCAAGGCAACCCGTTTGCGCCCGGCCGCGGCGGTCCCGGCGGTGCGCCTGGCGGTGGGCGCGGCGGCTTCGGCGGTCGTGGATAGCGTGATGGACAGCACCGTCATCGCGACGAGAGACCTCGTCAAGACGTTCGTGGTCGGCGATCACCAGGTCAAGGCGCTGCGCGGCATCAATCTCGAAGTGCCGCGCGGCGAGTTCCTGACCGTTACCGGCGCGTCAGGATCCGGCAAGTCGACGTTCATGCACATCATCGGCTGCCTCGATCGGCCTTCCTCGGGCCAGTACCTGCTCGACGGACAGGACGTCTCCACCATGAGCAAGAACGACCTCGCCGGTGTGCGCAACAAGAAGATCGGGTTCGTGTTCCAGGGGTTCAACCTGTTGTCGCGCACCACGGCGCTCGACAACGTCGAACTGCCAATGCTCTACGGCGGCAGCACGCTGAAGGCGGCGGAACGGCGGCGCCGCGCGAAGGACATGCTCGCGGCGGTGGGACTTGGCGAACGCATGCTCCACTACCCCAACCAACTCTCAGGCGGCCAGCAACAGCGCGTCGCCATCGCCCGCGCGCTGATCAACGATCCGTCGCTCCTGCTCGCCGACGAGCCGACCGGCAACCTCGACTCGCGCACCAGCATCGAGGTCATGGGGTTGTTCCAGCGGCTCAACATCGAACGTGGCATCACCGTTCTGCTGATTACCCACGAGACCGACATTGCTGAATACGGCACGCGCACGGTCGCCTTCCGCGACGGCAAAGTCCTCACCGACAAACCGGTGTTGCGGCGCCGCGCCGCCGACGAAGAGCTCGCCAACCTGCAGGAACCGGCGGAGGCCGTCTAAGTCATGTCATTTGTGATGGTCCTCACCGTCGCCTTCAAGGCGCTGGCCCGCAACAAGATGCGCACCGCGCTGACGATGCTGGGCATGATCATCGGCGTGTCGGCGGTCATCACCATGGTCGCACTCGGCACCGGCGCACAGTCGTCGATCGAGTCGCAGATCCAGGCGGCCGGCACCAACATGATCATGGTCAGCGCCGGCAACTTCCAGCAGGGCGGCGTGCGCATGGGCCAGGGCAATGCCAGTTCGCTGACGCCGGACGATGCGCAGGCAATCCGCGACGTGCCCGGCGTGCAATACGTCGCGCCCGGCGTCAATACTCGCGGGCAGCTGGTGGCCGGCAACCTGAACTGGGGCACGCAGGTGCAGGGCACCGACGTCGACCTGCCCTCGATCCGATCGTGGCCGATGAAGACCGGCGCGTTCTTCACGCCGATCGACGTCACCACCGCGTCCAAGGTCGCGGTCCTCGGCTCGGTCGCCCACGAACAACTGTTCGGCGCCGACATCGATCCAGTTGGCCAGGTGATCCGCATCAACAATCAGCCCTTCACGGTCACGGGCGTGATGACCAGCAAAGGCCAGTCAGGCATGGGCCAGGACCAGGATGACGTCGTCTACGTGCCCTACACGACGGTGATGAAGAAGCTGCGCGGCATCACCTACATCCAGAACATCACGGTCTCGGCCGCGGCGGCCGCGGAGCCGCCCCCCCCCGCCCCTCGGAGAGCCCCCCAGCGGCGC
>JAYQOO010000199.1:0-3318 GCA_038144855.1 Acidimicrobiia bacterium
GCTCAACGTGATCGGCGAGCAGAAATCGGAGCGCTGTCGGATGCGGAGCGCTATGTTCACCGCCGTTCCGTCCAGCCGAAATTCGGTCGGCAGCAGCGTGCGCCCATCCCAGTGGCCGCTGTCCCACGTGCCTTGGTCCCAGGCGTCGCCCGACGGCGCGCCGGTCGCCGTCACGGCATCCGGCGACGGGATCTCTTCGTCCTGGTAGCCAAGTTCGTAGGAGAAATCGAACTCGGCGTAGCCCGTTCCGCTGGCCTCCAGCGACGCGTATCGGTAGCGCTTGTTCTGCCGCGGAGACCCGGAGTGATGAAATGCGCCCCCCAGTGTGGTCTCGATGTCGTCGCCGTCGAACGACGTGCCGACATCCATCTCGTAGACGACACCGTCGCTGCTTCCGAAAAAGATCCTCTCGGTGCCGTCGGAGAATTCGCCCGACCAGATGCACGTCACCTCATCGGCCAACTGCACCGGCATCATTCCCAGCACCTTGGCGCCGGTCATGGTCACGTAGAGCGCGTACTTGTCGTTGAAGAAGAGCCGGTACTGGTTCTTGTCTCGGACCGTGCACGACGCCTGCGCTCGCCCCTTGCGCTCGTTGATGAACGTCTTCACCCGGGCTGAGAGCGACGAGTGCGCGAAGTTGCCGTAGTTCGCCGACGTGGCCAGCGATGTGACGCCGATGTCGTCGAGCATCATCGCAATCACGATCTGCTGCAGCGTGTATGCGTAGGCCCCGGCTTCGAGCGAGTAAGTCGACAGCTCCCAATCTGATGAACTGGTCCCGTAGAGAATGAAGATCCCGTTGCGCGTCGCGATCATCAGCGCGCCCGTCGTCTCGCTGCCCGCCATCGACAGAACGCCCGTGATGTCATCGCCCATGGCGATCTCGGACGCGCCCGTGACAACGGTGAAGACATAGGGCGTCCCGATGCCGCTGTGCTGCAGGCTCGCGCCGAAGGCGAGAAACAGGTGCTTTTTGTGCACGGCGATGAACGATGGCGTGTCGGTCGTCATGCCGGTCGTGATCGGCACGAGCACGTCGCCGTCGAACTCCCATGCCCGGTTCGCGCCGTCGCAGCCGTAGACGCGCCTCTGGTTCACCGCGCCGCCGAAGTTGTGCTGCACGGTCTCGAATCGCCCGCCCGTTGCGAACGTAATTGCCGTCTGCGCACCAGATGCCGTCGCCGCACCGCCACCAGCGATCGCGCCCGCGGCAAAGTTGCCTCCGCTAGGCGCCGTGATGATCAGGCGCCCTGCGGCGTTACTTCCGGCCCACGTGCCGGAGGTCACCACCACACGCTTGACGGTCGCGCTGACGCCGCCCTGCGAGACGGTATCGCCCTCCTCGTACTCGCTGGTGCCGCCGGCCGTGAAAGCGAGCTCGTAATAGTAGTCGACCTGATCCCATCCGCTGGCCGTCGACTTGTAGAGATCGACCGCGGTGCCCCCGGCGTTGGCACGGAAGGCGTAGACCACGTCACCGTAGGCAAACACGCCGAGAACGTCCCCAGAGCCCGGCACGGCCGCGATGTCGGTGCGATAGATGTCGGCTGCGGCATTCAGGTGCTGTGCGTTCAGGCGCTCTGTGGCGGCCCCCAGCGGGGCCGGCGAACTGGTCGTTGTCGCCACCGGTGACCCGCCCACCGTGAGCGACTCGCCGGACACGAACGTGCCGCTGACTTTCGTCAGCACCAGTTACGCGTTCGCATCCCCCACTGCCGCGATCACGCCGGTTGCGCTGGACGTCCCGCCTGTGACGGTATCCCCAACGGCCACCGCCGCCGAGATCGTCACGTCGATCGTCGTGTAGGTCGCGTCGCTCGGCCGATCCTGGCCGTCGAAGCGCTCGTATCCCTTGATACTGGTGTAGCCGCCGTTGACGTGGCACTCCCAGTTCAGCGCATCACGCACGAACCCGGGCTTGAGCGCCAGCGGCGGCGAGACCTGATCCAGCCCGCCGGACAGCTGGAATCCATCGCTCGTCACGGGCGCGAACTGCATCGGGATCTGTCTGGGCATCGTCGCTATACCAGCGGGGGCGCCAGCGTCATCGGCGGCAACTGCGACGTCTCGAGCGCGGACAGGAACGTGTTGAAGTTGTTCCGTCCACGCCCGTAGACCTCGGGCGCCGATTCGAACTCGCCGTAGTACATCAGCGCCTTCCAGACGATGGCCATGTGGAATCGCGTCGGGCACCCGGGCGTATCGTCATCGGCTGCCAGCGCAACGGCACCGCTCTGGTACTCGCCCTTGACGACGTAGGCGGCGTCTGGCCGATAGCCGAGCACGATCGCCTCGTCCGGCGCAATCGAGAACTCCACCGGCTGGCCGTCGGTCGATGCCGCCGCGCCGAAGTTGTACAGCCGCCGCCACGTGTCGTAGTCGATCCAATGCAGATCGCGCTCGTCCGATTGGCCGATCGACTGCCGGTAGATGGTGAAGCTCTCCGGATACCAGTAGCTGAACGATGTCGATATCCCGAAATCGCTGAGGCTGTAATTGCCGTCGCTCGCACTCGTCGTGACGGTTGCGGTCTGGCGCATCCACCGCCACGTCGTGTGCATGTTCTGGATCTCTTCCCAGGCCGAGGCCACCCAGTCGACGATGCGCTTGAGTTCGCCGGTCTGACTGGTGACGGCAGAGGGGCCGCTGCCGGCGATGCCGGCTTCCTGCCGCAGGCGCTGGGCGAGTTCCAGAAAGTTCATGCTTAGTACGCCTCACTCATGATCTGGCGCAGCCACGCCTGACCGCCGCGCGGGTTGGCGTCCTCGAGCAGCGCGAACGGATAGCGCAGCGCCGTGCGTGGGTTGAGTCGGTTCATGACTAGCGGATCTGTCGCGTCTACCCTCTGCGAGTAGTTCGTCACCTTGGCGCGAGCCAATGCCTCGACGTACTTGCGCTTGACCGTTTGCGGCTGTCCGCGTTTGAAGAACTGCTTCTTGCCGTTGACGCCGACTTCGATCACGCGCTCGGCATTCGGGTCTTCACTGTCCGCCACCTGCACGGTGATCAGTTCCTCGTTGAACGCCAGCGCTTCGAGTTTCTTCTTGCTCACCGGGCCATCGGGGATCTGCACCGGCTCGCGATGCAGCGTCGCCTCGCCCTCGTGCGATACCTGAACGGGGCTGTCCTGCCCGGCCTGCAGCGCGTCGGTTTCCGCGATTGGGGGAGAACTCTTGGTGAAAGCGAATCCGCCTGCGTTCGGCTTGTTGCCGCCGTCCGTTGCCATGCTGTACTCCTTGTTTGCCAATGAAAACGGGGCGGCCCTCTTTCGAAGGACGCCCCGCGATGGGTGTTACGGTGATCCGGTGCGTTAGG
>JAYQOO010000200.1:0-3248 GCA_038144855.1 Acidimicrobiia bacterium
GTGTTTCCACCGCGCGCCCGGGATACGCGATCAAAGGCTTATTGAATTACATCCGCAGTTTAATACCCGCGCGGAAGACACGGCCGAGTATGTCGTAGCTGGGCGAAGCCGGGGCGAAATCCCAACTGGAACCACCCGGACCACGAACCACGAGCGGCGGATCCGCGTTGGCGATATTGCGGACATTGAGGAACAGCTCCGTTTCCGCCGAGGCGCTAAGATGCATGGTGTAGGCCGCGTTGAAATCGACAAAGAGCGCGGCCGCCACACTGTTGTCGTCCACCGTCAGGCGCGCGCCCGCCGGGTTCGGACAGCTGCTTTGACACTCGATCCAATTGGCCTGGTTTCTGGACTTGGAGAACCAACGGAAGCCGAAGCCCATTGTGACCGGATCGAGGCTGTAGTTCAGCGATGCGTTGACGCGCCAGCTGGGCACGCCGCCGCCGCCGCCGCCAATGCCCCCACTGCCCGCGACGCCTGCGTTCTGCTGTTCGCGATCGCCCGGAATGCCGCTCGACGTGATGTAGTCGATGAAGTGCGTGGCGAGGAACCGCATACCGAGGTTACCGTCCAGCGAATCATTCACATTCGACAGCGGCATGTTGTAGCTGGCCTCGAAGTCGATCCCGCGCGCGAGTTCGGTCGCGAAGTTCTGCGGCTGGACCCTGATCTCCAGCTGCTCGGTCGCACCGCTGCCGGTACGAACGACCGACTGACAGGCCACCTGGTTGCCGGCGACGCAGAAGTTGATCAAGTCCTGAGCCCCGATCTGATTGACCGCATCCTTGATGTGGATGCGATAATAGTCGACCGACATGCTGAAGCCGCTCCACCACGACGGACGGTAGACGACGCCAATACCGGTATCGTTCGACTTTTCCGGTCCGAGGTTCGGGTTGCCGCGCGTCGTGACCTGGCTGTTGATGGTGACCGGCGGGTTCTTGAAGGTGTCGAGAGATGAGCTGCGCGACGTCGAACCGGCCTGATACAAATCGACCAGGGTAGGCGAGCGGATGTTACGAGATTGCGTAAAGCGGAAGCGCAGGTCGTCGAACGGCGACCAGCTTGCCCCGACTTTCCAGGTCGCCACCGAGCCGTAGGTCGAGTAATTGGTGTAGCGCACCGCGCCGTTGACGTCGAGCGCTTCTGCCCAAGGGGCGTCGGCCGCCAGCGGCACAACGGTTTCGACATAGGCGTCGTGCACCGTGAAGCCGCCGGTGTAGGGCTGACCGGCCGCCTGGAACCAAATCGTCGGATTTGCCTGTTCTTCCGGATCCGACAATTGGCGCATCTTCTCGCGGCGATACTCGTAACCAAACGCGGTCGACACCGGGCCCGCCCAGGTGGAGAACGGCTCGCCCGAGAAGTTCACCGCCGCGACCTTCTGGTTGAGGCGCTGCAGGTTCCAGCCGTAACGGCCCTGGAGGTACTCAACCGCCGCCGCGCTGTTCACGCCGATGCCGAACGGATTGTACGGCACGCAGCCGTTGTTCGGATTGGTAAGGGTCGAGCGGCAGACGATCTGTCCGTTCGGCGCGCGCACCGAATCTACCGCCAGCGGATAGCGGGTACGGTCGATGGCGCCGCGCGACTGCAAGGTCCCGAAGGCCTGGCCCACACTGATGTGCGCATCCCACGTCCAGTCGATGTCGGCGGCCATGAAGCTGCCTTCCGCGCCTGCGAGGAAGCGGGTCACGCGCCGGTCGTAGACCGCGCGGAAGTTGTCGAGGTCCCAGTTCAGGGTCCCCATGGTGAACTGCGTGCCCGCGGCCGTCAGGGCAGGCCGCAGGGATTCCGGTAAGAATGCGTTGTCGACATTCAGACGCAAATTGCCCGGGAAGAAGTTCGGTGCACCGGACGAATAGGAGTGCAGATGGCCCCAGGCAGCCTGTGCGTAAATGGTCACGTCATCGCTGAGGTCGTAGCTCGCGCGCGCGAACACATCCTGGCGATTCTGCTGCGGCTGCGCCGCCACGCCGCGAGTCGAGACGACGTTCAAGGCATCCCAGCTGCCGCCGCGCATCAGCGCGCCGGTGTAAATGTCCCCATAAGCGATTGTGTAGATCGAGCCGCCCGGACCGAACGAAGTTCCCTTCAGCGGACCCGAGACGATCGTGCCGCCCCAACTGGCGTTACCGATCGAGACGCGGTCGGTCTTGATGATACTGGGCAGGCCGCTGCCCGGCGTGAACGCCGGATTATTGATAAAGCTGTGGCCCTCGCGGGTCCACGGACGGTCGTACACCAGGAGGCCGTCGTCCCACACATGCTCGCCCGAGAGCAGTAAGTGGCCCCGACCGCCGGCGAACGGCGTACCGTAGGCGGCATTGACCTTGTAGTTCGGCACGTCGCCGTAGGTGGTGAGACCTCCCGAGACCTCGGCCTTGACACCAGTGAAGTCGGTGTCGAGCACGAAGTTCACAACGCCCGAGAGCGCGTCCGAACCGTAGGCCGCCGATGCACCGCCGGTCACAACGTCGACACGCTCGATCAGGTGCTGCGGGAGTTCCGAAACGTCCACCGCGCCGGTGAGGTTGGAACCGACCGTGCGCTGACCATTCAGGAGCACCAGGGTGCGCGAGACGCCGAGACCACGCAGCGACAGCCCGTTGATGGCCGATTGGCCCGAGGTCGTATTCGCCGCCGAAGTCTGCGGCGTCGCGCTGTTCACGACCGCAGGCAGTTGGTTGATCGAGTCCGCGAGGTTGGACGTCGCGACATTATCGAGCGCTTCAACGCCGATGACCGACACCGGCGTCGGCGCTTCATACCCGTCGCGCACGACGCGCGTACCGGTGACGACGATCTCGTCAACCACCGCCGGCGCTTGCGCCGTTTGCGCAGCCTGCGCAAACGCCGTCGAACTCAGGCTCGTCGAGCCCAGGCACGCAAGCGTCAGCAGCCGGACCATCGAGCTGCTCTTCGTAAAACGACCAACCGTATTCATGCTTAAATCCCCTTCACTATCGCAACGCCCCGTCAGTCCCGTGGCGCTACATTTCCGATCCCGGTCCGGAGCATGAAGCGCTCCAGCCCTGCGGCCTATTTGCAGATGATTTCGAATGGCTCCCCCCGCCCGCGGCTAAGCCGAAACGCCACGGCGCAGCTCTCATAGTCTTAATTAGTAGAATGGCCGGTCGGGAAAAGAGAACACAGTAGGGAATCACGGATAAGGCGGCATGGTTTCATGCGTCGCGCGACGTTTGCCTTTGAAGTGTGTGATGAAAGACATAGTCGCAATCCATATC
>JAYQOO010000201.1:0-3171 GCA_038144855.1 Acidimicrobiia bacterium
TAATGGATCCGTCGGCGCCAGTGACCGCCGACAGCTTCGGCATCACGAAGCCGCTGTATGACGGCAAGCCCAGCTTGTCGACGCGGCCGACGACTTCATCGCGCTGCTTGGGATCGAAGTGGATGCCGTAGGTATCGAACAGCTTGGCGGCGCCAGCCGCGTCGCCTTCGGACTTGATGCGCTGCACTTCGGCGAGTAGCTTGCCGACGCCGTCGCGGAACGCTTTCGGGTCGACCATCACGAGATAGGTCTTGCCGTCGCGAGCGCGCTGCTCGATGGCCTTGGTGTTGGCCATCAGCCACCGCACGATCATCTGGCGGTTGCGCATGTGGTCCTCTTCGATCTGCGAGCCTTCGCGGACGCGGCGGAGCTGCACGAGGGCGTTGCGTGTATACGCCTCGTACTCGGCTCGCACGATGTTGTCGTGATCGGCAGCGGGAATCACGCCGATCTCCACCAGCTTCGGGTCGGCAATGAAATAGAGGCCAACCAGATCGGCGCGGCCCTCTTCGAGTGCGGAGAAGTGCTCCTTGATCAGGGCCTGCGGATTGGCCTTGCCGTCGGCCTGCTTGCCGGATGCGTGGCCAATGACTTCATGCATGTCCGTCGTCAGTTCGCCGCTGAAGGTGCCGAACCGTGCGCTGCGGTCGGCTTCGGCCGGCTCCCAGGTGAACTCGCTGCGCATGTTGGTGGGCGCCGACTTGTCGTACGCCTCGTTGACGTTTGCGAGGGCGACCGACTTGCTGCCGTATTCCTCCCGGATGGCCTGATCGTTCGGCAGGTTGATGCCAACCGGCGTAACCGGCCCGGAATCGCCGGTCTCGACGATAACGTCGATGGCGTTGGCGACAATGCCCTGGACGCTGGCCTTGCGGTACTTGGCGTCCCACGGCATGTGGTCCTCGAACCACTGAGCGTTGGCCGCCAGGGTCTTGATGCGCTGGGTCTTCTCCTGGTTCACGTAGAAGACGATGCCCTCCCAACTGCCCTTGATGCCGCGCGGATCGAGATAGACCTCGATGAAGCCGTTGATGGTGTCGACGGGGGAGTTCTTGTCTTGCACCCACGCGATGTCATACGCCTTGCGATCCGCTTCCTCACCGGTTTGATAGAACTTGATCAAGGCCTCGAGCGCCTTGGCCATCGGCGGCTCGGCAAATCCCTTGGCCGCCTCCAGGTGCTTGATGATCTCGGTGATCTGCGCTCCGTACTTGCCCCCGGCTTTGTAGACCTCTTCGACGAGCTTACCGTTCTGCTTGATGAGGCGTGAGTTGAGCCCGTACTTCTCCTTGAAGCCTTTCACGTCCGCCATGGTCACGCCGGCGTAGAGGTTGTTGGCACTCGCCGACAGGATGTCTTTGCCGGGCCCCGGTGTCTTATTGGTCACAATCGGATCGACGGAAGCATCGAAGAACATCGGCTGGAGACGCGCCAGCTTCTGGTCGATGGTTTCCGACCCCGTCATGTACTTGGCGCCTGCCTTGGCGGACGCGTAGACGGCGGCCTTGAATTGTTCGGGTGTGCAGTTGAGGACGAATTTGCGCGCGGTGAGGTTGTTGTAGGGGCCGTTGTTCAGCCAGAACAGCTTGGTGTAGCGCTGGATCTCGGTGAGCGTGGCGGCGTCCACGCCTTGTGGGTTCGCGACGATCTGCTCGATCACGCCGCGCATCTCGAGCGCGTCTTTATGCTTCTGATCAATGTAGATGTCCCTGCCGGCAAGCGCGGCCTGGTACAGGTGGTAGATCAGCGTCTTCTGCTTCAGCGGCAGCGACGGGAAGCCGTCTGCATACAGCTGAACGATGGCCGCATCGTCCACGCGCTCGAGCAAGTACTTCCGCTCGGGTGCGGACGAGGCGGGGGCGGCGGGCGGCGGTTGGGTCGGTGACGGGGACGAACAGCCAGCCAGGGCTAGGAGGAGTAGGGCCGGGGCGGAGCGTCTGATATCCATAATTTCCTAGTATAGTTAGGGGCTGGATGAACGGATGGGAGTGCCATCCTTCGTTACCCACAAATTTTGAGAGGATTCACCATGCGTCTTGTTAAAGGGTTCGGAATTGTTGCGCTGACTCTGTGTACCGGCTCGTTTGCCTTCGCCCAGGATGCGGCGATGCCCGTGAAAGACGGCGGAATTTTCGCCAAGGGCTGGGCAGGCAAGATCGACGCGCAGGAAGAAAAGGCCGGCGCGAACATCAACCAGGCGCGCCTCGACGAGAAGGGCGGCACGTTCACCGTCCGCACCGGTCCGGCAACGACCTACTGGAACCCCGCGAACAAGGCGATGGGGAGCTACACCGTGTCGGCGACGTTCAACGAACCACAGTACATGAACCTGATGGATCACCCGCACCCGTACGGCATCATGATCGCGGGCAACGATCTCGGCACCGAGACGCAGAGCTTCTTCTACTGCGCCGCCTACGGTAACGGCACGTTCATCGCCCGTGGCATGGGACCGGCGCCGTTCACCGCGCAGGCCACCCGCAAGCCAGAGCCGAACGCCGCGATCGCGAAGGCCGCCGGCAAGAACGCGCCGGTCAAGCAGGACATCGCCGTGACCGTGACCGCCGACAAGGTTGAGTGCGCGATCAACGGCACCGTGGTGGGCAGCTACAACAAGGCCGACCTCGTGGCGGCCGGCAAGCTGAAGTCGACCGATGGCGTGTATGGCATCCGCTTCGCCCACAACACCGAAGCGACCGTGACCAACTTCATGATGACGAAGAAGTAGCCGTAGAAGGCACAGAAAGCTCAGCTCAAAACAAAGGGGCAGGTCGCGAGACCTGCCCCTTTTGCTATTGTGCGTACGATCCGTCGACCTTAGCTGAGGTACTTCTTGAAGAACGCGATGGTGCGATCCCACGCGAGCTTTGCGGCCTCGGGGTGGAAGCGCTCGGTGGTGTTGTTGTTGAAGCCGTGCGCAGCGCCCTGGTAGACGTAGCCCTCATACCGAACACCGGCGGCCTTGAGCGCCGCTTCGTGTGCCGGCCACGCGGCCACCAGGCGCTCATCGGTTGAGCCGTGGTGCACAAGCATCGCGGCCTTGACGTTCTTGACGTCTTCGAGAGGGCCCGCTCCGCCGTAGAAGGGCACGCCCGCCTGGATGTCGTTGGGCATACGGGCGGCGAGATAGTTCACCATGCCGCCGCCGTAGCAGAAGCCGACCGCGCCGAC
>JAYQOO010000202.1:0-3089 GCA_038144855.1 Acidimicrobiia bacterium
GTTGATAACGTCCTGGGGATTGCGGCGCTCGCCAACGAGTTGCCGGCATCTCAACAGAAGCGAGCCATTCGAGTTGGCCTCTTCCTCGCCTATTTGTTTCGCGTGCTGGCGTTGTTCGTGGCCGGCTGGCTCGCCACCAACACCTGGGTGCGCTGGGTGGGCGCCGGTTACCTGATCTGGCTGATGTCGTCGCATCTGACCAAGGGACACGCCCACGACGTGGGTGAAACGCTGCTCGATGAGGACGCCGCCAACGACGGCAAGCCCGCTACCGAGACCGCGCCGCGTCAGCTCAAGGTGGTCCTGATCCAGATCGGGCTGATGGATCTCAGTCTCAGCATCGACAACGTGATTGCCGCCGTTGGCCTGGCGCCGAAGGATGCCGCGGGTGATCCGGTGATGTGGCCGATCTATGCGGGCGTGCTGATCGCCATTCTGGCGCTCCAGCAGATTGCCCCGCACGCGATGAACCTGTTGAAGAAGTATCCGATCCTCGAGCCGACCGCCTTCATCCTGATCGGCTATGTCGGCGCCCTGTTGATCGGTGAAGAGGCCTATCACCTCATCACCGGGACGCCGATCCACCTGCCCGCGTACGCCAAGTTCGTCGGCATCCTGATGATCATCATCATCGCGCTGTATTACGAAGCGGATGACACCGTCCGGCGCCTGGTGAAGCCCGTGGTCGCGCTCTCGCAACCCGTCATGCGCGGCATCACCCGCATCGTCGGCGTCATCATCTGGCCTCTCGAACAACTGCTCGCGATGATCTGACCGCTCGTCCCTACCCCTCATCGGGACCTATCCCAGGACGGCTACGATTGAGGTGGGATGCCGCTGCTATGGCAGACCAACTCCTCGGATCTTTTGTGTGGTGCGAGCTCATGACCACGGACATGAGCGGCGCGGAATCGTTCTACAAGACAGTGGTGGGCTGGAACCCGGCGCCCTTCGCGCCCGACGGCTCCTATGTCGTGTTCAACAAGCCAGGTGGCGACGGCGGCGCGGGCGGGATGATGTTGCTTCCGGATGCGGCCAGGCAAATGGGCGCGACGCCACACTGGCTGATGTATGTCGGCACGCCGGACGTGGATGCCACCGCGATGCGGATCGCGCAATTGGGTGGGCGCGTCGTCAAGCAGCCGGCAGACATCCCAGGCACCGGACGCTTTGCGGTCGTCTCGGATCCCACGGGGGCCATGTTCGGGATCTATCAGCCGGATGCGTCGATGGCCGGCCAGAGTCGCGGCCCGCAGAGCCTCGGCGATTTCTCTTGGTTCGAGTTGTACACGCCCAACCCTGATGCCGCGTGGAACTTCTACAGTGCCATGTTTGGCTGGGAGAAGACGTCGGCGATGGACATGGGCGAGATGGGCGTCTACCAGATGTTCGGACGCGGCGGCGGAATCCCGAACGGCGGCATGATGCAGCCGCCACCGGGAGCGCCGGCAGCGTGGATGCCGTACGCGTTGGTCAAGGACGCCAAAGGCGCGGCGGAGCTGATCACTGCCAACGGCGGCCAGATCGTCAACGGCCCGATGGAAGTGCCTGGCGGCGACTGGATCGTGCAGGGCATCGATCCGCAGGGCGTGATGTTCTCACTGCACTCGCTGAATCCCGCTGCCGCGCAGGCTGCGGCACCGGAGCCAGAACGGGCGTCCGCCCCTGGCACGCAGAGAAAGCCGGCGAAGAAGGCCGCACCCGCGAAGAAGAAGGCGACGCCGAAAAAGAAAGCCGCGCCCGCCAAGAAGGCGGCGCCCAAGAAAAAGGCCGTGACGAAGTCCGCCTCGAACAGGTACGCGCCCAAGGGATGGGACATGGAGGTTCGCAAGCGACCGAAAGCCAAAGCGAAGCCGGTGAAGAAGTCAGCCAAGCCTGCGAAGAAGAAGGCCGCCAGCAAGCCGGCGAAGACCGTCAAGAGAAGCGTCGCAAAGAAGAAGGCGCCCAAGAAGCCGAAGAAGAAGTAGTGGGTAGCCAGACGATAGCAGCCTGATCGCAAGGGCGCGGGACTCAACCTCACCGCGCCCTTTTTTCTGCGCGCGCGACATCGAGAAGCGCCCGTCAGGCCACGTTCACGCCCTTTCGGGAAGTCTGTGCCACTGCGCACTCGGGGTAACATTTCCAGCCATGACGCATCTTCGCCGGCGATCGCAACAACTCTGGCTCGTGCTCGCCTTGCTGGTAATCGGAACGAACACCGGCGCCTGGGCCGCCCAGCCCGACGCGGCGCTCAGAGATGACTTGAGGGCGCGCCGGGCACGGCTGATCGAAAAAATCGGACCCGGCTCGCTGGCCGTCCTGTGGAGCGCGCCCACGCGCGTCTATTCCCGGGACGTTGACTATGAGTACCGCCAGGACAGTGACCTGCTGTACCTGACTGGTGTCGAGCAGGCCGAGACCATCCTGGTGCTGATTCCAGGTGGCGGACGACGCAGCGAGGTGCTGTTCATCTCCCCGTCAAACCCGCGGCGGGAGCACTATGACGGCAAGTATCTGAGCAAGGAAGAGGCCACGGCGCGAACGGGTATCTCCACGGTCTACTTCACGAACGAGTTCGACCAGTTCCTCACGGCGCTGTTCAACCGGCGGCCTTACGGACTCGCGGTCGATGCGGCCCGCACCGACACGGAGTACGACGGCTTCTTCAAGGCGCTTGATGACGGCACGTCACGCGTGGCCCTGCGGCTCGAAGGCACGCCCGGCATCAACGAGCCGCTCACCGACGAATTCGCCTTTGCCAATCGCATACGTGAGCGCCTGATCGGCACCCGCATCGTGAACCTCGCGCCGATGGTGCACGGGCTGCGGCAGGTGAAGACCGCTTACGAGCAACGCCTGCTCATCGAAAGCGTCGACATCTCCTCCGAAGCGCACATGGCGGGCATGCGGGCGGCTCGTCCGGAACGCTTCGAGCGCGAGGTCGAATCCGCGATCGAAAGTGTCTACCTGGCCAGAGGCGCCATGGCACCCGGCTATCCATCGATCGTCGGCAGCGGACCGAATTCCACCACCTTGCACTACTCCGCCTCGTCACGACGGATGAACGAAGGCGATCTGCTGCTGGTCGACGCTGCCGCCAACTACCAGGG
>JAYQOO010000203.1:0-2958 GCA_038144855.1 Acidimicrobiia bacterium
GTTCAACTGGTACTTCTGGTTGTTCTGCTCCATCACGACCATCTGCGGCCCGTCGCCACCGCCACCAGGACCACCCATGCCGCCACCGCCGACGCGCTGGTTCATCGCCTGATTGCCACCGCCACCGCCCGGCGGCGGGGGCATCGGCATGTTCGGCGGTCCCGAGCGGGCACCGCCGAGGCCGATCGACTTGTTGATGCGCATGTTGGTGGACCACTGCGCCGCACCACGCGCGCTGTTGCGGCCGACGCCTGCCGGGCGATCGTTGAAGACGGTGTCGCCGTTGCCATCAAGACCGGTCGTGATCGTGTAAGGCAGCGCCGATGACCCCTGCACGTTCGCGCTGACGCGCACACCGTTACCGAGCGGCGCGTTGAAGTTGAAGAACACGCGATGGCGCACGTCCTGTGCCGACGGCCCCCAATCAGCATCGGGATCGAGGCTGTTCGACGGCAGCGCGGTCGGGAAGTCCGAGAAGTTGCGGGCGTTGGTGTACTGGTAGGTCACCATGCCAAGAATGCGGCGCGGGATGTAGCGCGCATTCAAGGACACGGTGATCCGGTCGGACGCGCGCTTGCCCGTCGACTGGATCTCGGTGATGTTGCCCACCGTGGGAACCGGGCGGACGTCGTTCACCGGCGCGTTGACGTTGATGGAGCGCAAGGTGTTGGTGCCGCGCGTCCACATGTAATCGGTGCGGAAATCAGCCCACGCCGTCAGCGGCTTTTCGAGGCCGATCGACGCCTGCTGGATGATTGGCTGCTCGAGCGAGGCGGCGCGGATCACGCTCGCCGGCAGGCGGGTACCGCTGTTGTCGGTCACCGGGAACGACGGGTTCTGCACCACCAAGTCGACCTGGTGGGTGCCGTCGACGCGAATCGTCTGCTCGTAGAGCGCCGAATCGTACCAGTCGTAGAAGATGCCGTAGCCGCCGCGGAGCGTCGCCGTCTTGGTGGCGTTCCACGTGAACGCCGCGCGCGGCGCGAAGTTCCACTTCGCATCCACCTGCGTCTGGATCTCCTGGCGCACGCCAAGGCTCACCTGCAGCGTCTTGGCCGGGCGGAAGTCATCTTGCAGGTACCAACCCGCCTTGACCTGGTTGTAGTCGACCACCGGATCACCGGTGCGGATCGAGTAGGTCGCCGGCAGGCCGGCCTGATACGCGGCCAGGCTCGTGAATGTGTAGGTGCCGAACGCATTGGAGCGCTGGTTGCTGTTCCACCAGCCGGCTTCAAGCAGCACGCCGGCGCGCATTGAATGCTTGCGGCCGATCGTGAAGTCGAAGTTCTGCGCCACTTCGAGTTCGCGCGCTTCGCGGTCGCCCATCTGTCCGGCGCCGCCGGCATTGAACGCTTCGTTGACGCGAATCGTTGGCAGCAACGACGAGGACTGAGTCGACAGCACCGAGTTGATCAGCGAGAAGCGGAATTCGCTGAACACCTTCTTGCCGATCACGTTGGTCGAGCGCAGGCGGAAGGTGTCGGTGCTGTTGTCGGTGGCATACGCCCGTTCAGGCAGGTCGAAGTCGCCAACGCCGATGTTGCGGCGGTCGTTCTGGCGACGGGAGTATTCGAGCTGCAACTGGCTCGTCGGCCCCATCAGGTGCTCGACGCGCGCATTGAAGTTCATCGCTTCGGTCGGCGTCTCCGCCAGGCCGGTCACGGCAGTGCCGGTCGAACTGAGCGCGTTGATGGTGCGCGAGTCGTAGGAGTTGTTGCCGTCGAAGGAGATCGACAGCCCGGTCTTGCCCTTCACCAGCGGACCCGAGAAGTTGATCATGTAGCGCCGCATCTGCTCGGCGCCTTTGGTGTCCGCAAAGTGGTTCTTCGCGTTTAACGACTCGTCGCGGAAACCAAAGTTGGTCATGCCCCGCCAGCCGCCCATGCCCGGCTTGGTGATGACCTCGACCCGCACCATGCCCGCCTCGTGATACTCGGACGAGAACGAGTTGGTGTGGAAGCGGATCTGCTGGATCTGGTCCTTCGGCGGCAGGCGGCCGCCGCGGAAGCCGTTGACGAAGATCTGCGCGCCTGGCCCCGCCATGCGCATCAGTTCTTCCGCCATTTCATCCGGATCGTCGGGCAGCGAGTCGATCTGATCCTGCGACAGCGTCTGGGTGAAGCCGTTGTCACGGCGATCGGCGGCGTTCTCGCCCTGCACGGCCACGCTCTGCTCGATCGTGGCCAAGGCGAGCCTCAGCGTCGTGCGATTTTCTCCGCGCCGCACGTTGAAGGGCGTGGCGATCGGGCGGAAGCTGTCGGCCGCCGCCTTGACTTGATAGTTCCCGGGGTTCAGGTTCTCGAAGACCGCGACACCGCGAGCATCGACCGTCGCCGTCTGCTCGGCACCTCGGGCGTCCACCAACGTCACCTGCGCAATGATCAGCGCGGCCTCCGTCTGGTCGAGCACTGTCACGCGAAGGGTTGAGCCGACACCCTGGCCCTGCACCGCTTGCGCGTTAGCGGTCGATGCCATCGCTACCACTGCGATGACGACCCCGATGAACTGACTGACTATGCGTCTCATAAATCCGTTTCCGGCCGTCGCTGTCTCACCTGGAACTGCAAACTTTCAATTGAGTTGGCAACTGACAACTTGCCTGTCAACTGCCAACTCTCGACTTTCAACTTCTGGTTACTTCTTCTGCCAGAGATCCGCCTTGAGCTGCGGGTTGACCTTGTACTTTTCGATCGTCCACTCTTCGTTCGGCTCGCCGTCAAGCGAGGTCTCGATCTTGTGCGGCAGCATCACGCCGTCGACCTTCTTGTAGTCGCTGAGGTGATACGCGTAGGTGCCCATTTCGGGAGGCGTCCGCTGCATCTCGGCAACGCGCTTCTGAATTTCTTCGGGGCTCATCGGCGGAGGACCGCCCGCGCCCGGTGCGCCGGCGCCACCGGGACCACCCGGGCCACGCATGCCGGCACCACCAGGGCCGCCGGGACCGCGGCCGCCAGGGCC
>JAYQOO010000204.1:0-2708 GCA_038144855.1 Acidimicrobiia bacterium
CGCGAGGAGAAGTGTGTTCATGCCCGACACCTTGAAGGGCAGCGGGCCAGCCGTCAATCGATTTGGGATGAGTCGCGGTTAGCGGTGACGGGCGCTTTGCTGTTGGCCGTTCGCCTGTCGGTCTGTTGGCCTGTTATCCGCCACAGGCGCGATCACCCTGGGCGAGCGCGCACTTGACGTAGGCAATGCGCTCGCGCGCAAACGACAGCATCTCGCCGGACTCGCCTTCGTAGGTGCTCGTCGAGTACGGCTTGTTGGTGTCTTCGCGCATCGCGGCGTCGATGCGCTGCACGTGGCGGATGATCTCGGTGTCGAGCCAGCCGTCGGCTTCGGCGAGCTGCGTGGCGCGCGCCAGTTCGGCATACCACAACGCGTTGTACTCGGGGATGCGCATCAGCTTCTGCATCAACACGTTGGTGTCGTCCGGCGCGATGCGGAACAGCGGGCCCCAGAACGTGTTATCGGTGTCCCAGGCGATCAGCACGTGCTGATCCTGGTTCTCCAGGCGATAGAGATAGAAGTTGTTCATGCCGAACGAGCCGAGGAAGCCGTCGGTCTCGGCGAGGAACGTCTGTGCCGCAGCAAATCGGACGAAGCCGGCGAGGTCGAAGCGTGGATTGATGGTGGCGTAGAACTGGCTTTCCGACGTGCTGTTGATCAGCGACACCAGTTCCTGGACCTTGCGGTACTTCTTCTCGTCGGTTTCCGACTCGTGCGTGGTCGCATCGAAGCGCAGCTTGTAGGGAGCGAGGTCGCTGCCGAAATCCGTCAGGCGCCAGTCCTCCTGCCACACGAATTCATACAGCCAGCCGTCGTTCTGCGTGTCGTCGCCGATCGAGCCGTAGATGCGCGCGAGGAAGTCCTTGTCGACAGCCTCGACCAGCGCGTACAGGCCGATGTATTGCCCTCGGACGTATAACCTGACGTGCGTCTCGCGCGGCGTAGGAATGCCGAGCCGCTCGTAGAACGCCATCGACACCGTCTCGTGAATGCCGGATGGGTCCTGCGTCAGGTTGTCGAGCACGAGGGATTTCAGCCCGAGGAATTTCTGGCCGCTGGAGTACTGGTCGAAGTCGATCTTCAGGCCTGGCTTGTTCGCGTTGCGCGAGCCACGCCCTCGCGAACGAATGCCGACGTTGCGCACGGTCTGACCGTTCCAGACGAGGTCGGCCGGGTAGTAGGTATTGGTCTGGAAATTTTCCTTCAGCTTCGCCCAGTCGGCGGAGTTCAGCTCGAGGTCCAGCCGGCCGATGGCGGTGGTGCTGAACAAGTCGGCGGTCGTCTGCGCTTCCACCACGACCGGTGCAAAGCACACGAAAAATGCGAAGGCGGCGTGTAACAGCCGTGTTGCGCTAGAACTGGCCACAGTGGAACAATATTGACTATAGGGTCCGCTCGAATGCAAGCCCCAACCGGGTAGGCCCAGTCGGTTCAAAGGATGCCCCTCCGCCCTCGGCCGGTGTTCGCGACGGCGCTCCTGCTATGGAGCGCTCTGGCTGTGACCCAGTGCGGCGGAGGTTCGCCTACCGCCCCGCAATCGATCGTCGTCGAACCCACGCCGGTTGCCGTGACGCCCGTGACGACCACTCCCTCGACGACCGAGGCGGAAGTGGCGGTGCCCACGACACCACCGGTCACGCCGGTTCCGGGCAACACGTCCACGTTCGTGAACATACTGGGCGATACCGGGTGGTGTGGTTCGCCCGCCCTGGCGCCCCTCGCACGACTGTTCGACCGCTTCGACGGCCAGATTCTGCTCGCCGGCGATCTGGCGTATCCCAACGGCACGCTCGAAGACTTCAAGCAGTGCTTCGAGCCAAGTTTCGGACGTTTCAAGCCGCGGATGCGCGCCGCGCCAGGCAATCACGACTACGTGGCCTCGCCGAGCGCGGATCCCTACTTCACCTACTTTGGTGATCGCAGCGGCCCGAACCGCCTTGGCTACTACAGCTTCAGGGCCGCCGAGTGGACGGTGTTCATGCTGAACACCAATGTTCCCTACGGCCGCACATCGACGCAGTACGCCTATGTTCGTGACGTGATGCAGCAGGCGCCGACGCGCTGCACCATGGCGGTGATGCATCATCCGTTCGACAGCTCAGGCGTCAATGGTCCAACCCCGACGCTGCGCCCACTGTGGGAGCTGCTCTACAACCTTGGCGCCGAGGTGGTGATTGCGGGCCACGACCACGTCTACGAACGCATCGGTCCGGTGGACGCGTCGCAGAAGCGCGACGACGCCAGGGGCATCCGCCAGTTCACGGTCGGCACCGGCGGCGCGTCGCTCTACAATCGCGCGCGCACCGCGCTGCAGTCGGAAGTGTTCATCCCCACTTACGGGATGTTGCGCCTGAAGCTGGATCCCGCGCTCTACGAATGGCAGTTCATGGACATGAACGGCAACGTGCTGGACCATGGCCTGGACGTCTGCCACTAATCGGCTACCTGCTTTCGGCCCTCGGCCCCTAGAATTAAGAGCTGTCAGCCGAGAACCGTGTCCGACCTTCCTGAAATTCTCGAAAAGTACTGGGGTTTTCGTTCGTTTCGCCCACTGCAGCGCGAAGCGATGGATGCCGTGATCGCCGGCCGCGATTCCCTGCTGGTCCTTCCGACGGGCGGCGGCAAGTCGATCTGCTTCCAGGCTCCGGCGCTGATGAGCGATGGACTGGCGGTCGTTGTCTCACCCCTGATCTCGCTGATGAAGGACC
>JAYQOO010000205.1:0-2691 GCA_038144855.1 Acidimicrobiia bacterium
GCGGCGGCGAGGGGCGGGGGGCCGGGGGGGGCGCCGGGGGGGGCGGCCCCGGCAGCGGAGGCGGCGGTCTCCGGTGGTGAGCAGCAGGCCGCGGCGGGGCCCTCTGCCGACCAGATCAAGCAGCTCGAAGCCTACCTGGCGGCACAGCCGCGTAAGCCGGTGGTTGCGCCGAGCGACGGCGCGGCGGTGGTGATCCTCAAGTTCAACGACTATCAATGCCCTGGCTGCGGTGATACCTACCGTCAGTACAAGCCGGTGCTCGCCAAGTGGGCCAAGCAGGCGCCCGGCAAGATCAAGTTCATCTCCAAGGACTACCCCCTCGAGCGGGAGTGCAATGCCTTCGTCGGCCAGGACCTGCATCCCGGCGCGTGTGAAGCCGCGGTGGCGGTCAGGCTCGCGCGCGAGAAGGGCAAGGCCGAAGCGATGGAGGATTGGCTGTTCGCCAACCAGCCGGCGATGAATCCCGACACCGTCAAGAAGGCGGCCGCGTCGGTTGGCGGCGTCACGGACTTCGACAAGCGCTACGCGGCGACGCTTGAACTCGTCAAGGCGGACATCGCGCAGGGATCGTCGCTGAAGATCGGCGGCACGCCGACGTTCTTTGTCAACGGGATGCAGCTGCCCGGGCTGCGCGCGGAGTTCTTCGATGCGGCGATCGCGTGGGAACTGAAGCGGGTCACGGCCGGCGGCAAGTAACGCCGCCATCCCATCATGCCGGCCGCGATTGAAACGGAAGGACTGACCAAGGATTTCCTGGTCGGCTTCTGGCGTCCGCGGCCGTACCGCGCGCTTGATGCGCTGACGCTGTCGGTCGAGCCCGGTGAAGTCTTCGGCTTCCTGGGCCCAAATGGCGCCGGCAAGAGCACCACGCTCAAGCTGCTGATGCAGCTGATTTACCCCACCAGCGGCGTCGCGCGCATTCTCGGTAAGCCGGCGGGCGACGTGACGGTGCGGCAGCGCATCAGCTTCCTGGCGGAGAATCCGTACTTCTACGATTACCTGACCGCGGAAGAAGTGCTGGCGTATTTCGCGAAGCTCTTTGGATATAGCGGTGCTGAGGTGACGTCCCGTGTCGCGCGCGTGCTGGACGAGGTCGGAATCGGCGCCGAGCGGCGGCTGCGGCTGCGTGGCTATTCGAAGGGGATGCTGCAGCGTGTCGGCCTGGCGCAGGCCCTCATCAACGATCCCGAGGTGGTGTTTCTCGACGAGCCCATGTCGGGGCTCGACCCCATCGGGCGGCGCCAGGTGCGCGACCTGATCCTGCGCCTCAAGCAGAAAGGCTGCACGGTCTTCTTCAGCTCACACATCCTGTCGGATGCGGAAGCGTTGTGCAGCCGCGTGGCAATCATGGCCCAGGGCCGGCTCGTGTCGTGCGGCGCCCTTCACGAAATGGTGGCGTTCGAGCTCAAGGGCTGGGAGTTGGTTGCCGCCGGAGTCAATGATGCGCTGCGCGTCTCGCTGCAAGGCCGAGCCCGATCGATCACCGCGCTCGCCGAAGGGCGCTACGTGATCGATTTGCCGGCGGATGCGGCTCCCGAGCGAATACTGGTCGACCTCGTCGGTGCCGGCGCCCAGGTGATCTCGCTGCACCCCGTTCGAGAAACCCTTGAAGACTTCTTCATCCGCCAGGTGAAAGCCGCTTCGCCACGGCAGACGGGAATGGCCTGAGTGCGCGCCATCTTCCTGGTCGCCGGAGCCGTGTTTCGCGAATCGGTTCGTGACCGCGTGCCGTATTCGATGATGGTCTTCGCCATCCTGTTGATGGCGGCTTCATACCTGATCAGCCAGCTCACCGCTGGACAGGACATGAAGATCGTCAAAGACCTGGGTCTTGCCGCGCTGTCGATATTTGGCCTGCTGATCGCGGTGTTCCTTGGCATCGGGCTGGTCTCCAAGGAGGTCGAGCGCAAGAGCATTTTCGGACTGCTCACCAAGCCCGTGTCGCGTGCGCAGTTCATCCTCGGGAAGTACGCGGGCCTGGTCGGCACCTTGATCATCAACCTGGGCGTGATGACCGTTGCCTACTACGCGGTGCTGGGCTACATGCTGTACGTCTCGTCGCCCGTTGCCCGCGCGGCGTGGCCCGCACCCGCGCTGGATCCCCGATTACTGATCGCCGTGGTGCTGATCGTGGCGGAGCTGGCGCTCGTGACCGCGATCGCGTTGTTCTTCTCGACGTTCTCCAGCCCGCTGCTCTCGACCCTCCTCACCCTGGGCTTCTGGGTGGCCGGCCACTTCAACGCCGACCTGCGGAATTTCGGCACGGTGGTGGATTCCGCTCCCGTCGTCACCGTCGCGCGGGCGCTCTACTATGTGATCCCGAACCTCGCCCCGTTTGATGTGAAGGCCGAGGTCGTCCACGGGTTGCCGGTTGGTGCCGATCACGTCCTGCTGACGCTGTTGTACGCCGTCGTGTATTCAAGCGTGCTCCTCACCGCAGCGATCACGATCTTCCGGCGCCGGGACTTCAAATGAGTGCCCCCGCCACGTCAGGGCGCCCGCAGAGCGCGCCGTTGATCGCGCTGATGGCCGTGTTGATGGCGGCGTCGATCGGCGTGCAGGTCGTCCGCGACCGGGGGTGGCAGCCTTACCAGCCGGAGAATCCCACGCTGTGGGTGGAATCAGGCCCGTTACTGCAGCGACTGTCACTGGGATTCGACAGTCTGGTCGCGGACATCTACTGGATTCGCT
>JAYQOO010000206.1:0-2672 GCA_038144855.1 Acidimicrobiia bacterium
GCTCAATACCACCCTGTCCAACCACGTCTGGAGCGGCCTGCTCTTCGAGGTGCAGTTCAACCTCATTCCCCTGCAGCTGTTCTTCTTTGCCGTCCTGCTGCGACAGCGGACGGCCACGGCGGCGGTGTGGATGATCACGGCATTCGGGGTGGTGTTCTCGACGATGCCGCTGATCGCCCTGGGCTACTCCTACGTGCCGTTGCACTTCGTGCTGGTGGCCGGTCTCGTCCTGGTCCTCTTCGATCGATGGCAGTCTGGAGGGTGGCGTGGGATCTCGAAGCATGCCTTCTGGGAATTGCCGGGACTGTGGCCGAAGCTCAGGCTCGTGGGCCTGCTGGCGGCGGTTGCCTGGATCATCGCCGCCGCGGTGCTGTATCTCGGTCTCATTCACACGACGTTTTCTCTGTCGGGAGGCGAGGTTAGGACAAGCCTCTCGAACGTGTTCAGACCCTCGGTGTACTACGCGCAGGCGGGTAGCGGCATCGGCAGCGACGTCGTGTTGGATCTGCTGAACTTCAACCGGAACGTCTTTGACTCGCGCGGGACCTACATCGGGGCCCTCTCACTCGGTCTCGCGGCCATCGGCGCGGTGTTCTCTCGATTGCGCGAGAAATGGATATACGTGGCAGGCGTGGCCGGCACGTTCTTTATCGGCTATCCGGCGCAAGCCTGGACGATCGGCTCACCAGCCCACGCCGTCATCGCCTGGACGGATCCGTTTGCGTATCTGCTGGCGCATCTGCACGGATCGTTGAGCGCGGGCTACTACTATCTTCTCCCCCTCGTCGTACTTGGCTTGATGGAACTGTTCGGCCCTGCCCGCCAGGCTGCCGCCGGCGCGGTCCGCGCGCCCTGGGTTCGCACGGCCTTGGTAGCTGCCATGCTACTCGTGCTCGTCGCGTACAGGACCCCGTTGCTGCCTGCGCCGTCCGCGCGCCTTGCCGAAGCGACGTTCCTGTTCCTGGTGGCCCTGCTCGGTCTCCGTCTGTTTGTCGCGACCATCAGTTGGCGGTGGCTGTCTCAGGCAGGCATTGCCGCCATCGTCGTCGCCGAATTGTTCGCGTCGGCGCGCTACCTGACAGACATCCCCTTCAGCGGCGATCGCCTGTACGAGCGCCGCTTCACCGGGCTCGAGCGGTTCGGTGACGTATTCATCGACTATCAGAACCCTGGGTTCTGGCGTTTCCCCCGTCATGTGTACACCGATCCGAAGCCGGTGACGCCCGTCACCCAGTCATCGCCGCATAGCATGCTGCAGGGAGAGATCTACTTCCTCGACCAGACCGCGATGGGGGCCTTCTACCAGACGACGATGCTGACGCGCATCTTCGATCTCCGCGGCATCTACCAGCTGCGCCACATGGCCTACGATCGCGCCGGCGAGAGACCGGCCCTCAAGGAGTACATGACGCGGAACAGGCGCTATATTTCTCACGCCACCGTGGGGGTCGACGTCCGAAACAAGAGCCTCGAGGATATCGTCGCCACCGGAGCCGACAGTTACGCGGTAGTCCTGAGAGACCCGTCCGGCGCAGCGATCCCCGGGCTCAGCGGCGCGCTCTCGCCGCCGCCGGACGTGAGCGTCGCGGCGGCGCCGTCATCGTTGCGCTTCGATCTGACTCCGGTCGATCGGGGACGCCGCCAGCGCGCCGGCTTCATCGTCTACGACGTGCCGCTGCCCTCGGGATTCCCCGCCCATGTGGCGACCACGCTGTTCGGGGACGACGCCCAGGCCGTTCGCCTCGTCATTGACGACGTGGCTGCCGTCCCGGCACAGGGGTCGCTGATCCGGCCCTATACCTTCGACGTCAACAACGTTCGGCGTGGGTACCTGACCCTGGCCGTGCCAGGCGACAAGCCGGCGCAGAGAATGCTGCTCGAAGTGGATCAGGATTCATTGATTCCGAACGTCAGGCAGTATCGTGGCGATACGATTGCGATCGACTACGCGGCGCCGTCAGACGGATGGATGGTGATCAAGAATCCTTACGAGGACGGTTGGGAGGCGACGGTCAACGGCCGTCCGGCACCCGTCTATATCGCCAACGACACCATCATGGCGATCCCGGTCCCGCGCGGGCTGAGCGAAGTCTCGGTGCAGTACAAGCCTGGCTTGACCGCACATCGTGTACTTGTCAACGGGCATATCGTGCTGGCACCGCTGCTGCTGCTTGTGATCCTGGGAGCGGCGTTGTTCCAGGCGGCCACCTGGCTGCCTCAGGTTCGGGTGCGAGTCTGAACGGCATCCTGTCCGCCGAGGCGTGGCGATCTCCGATCCGCCCGTTAGCGGGACTGGCTGCGCCCGCTCTGCGCCGCCTTGCGGCAGTCTTCGTCCCGGCCTCGGCTGACCCATCAGCGGTGTCGGCAATTGCACGTGGCGTCGCGCGAAAGATAAGCCTGATGCCGGCGCACGTGAGCCTGGTCGTCCTGACCTTGACGTGGATATTCGCGATGACCGCCCGTGTCCGCTACCGGCGTGGGATCACGCGGCTGTCCGATCCCGACCTGCGCCGGCACGTTGAGCGCTGGGGGCGTTCCCGGATACCGATGCTGAAGGATGTCATGTTGGTTCACGAGCGACTCGCCCGATTTCAGAACTATTCACGTCGAGAGACCCTAGAGGACGATGTCAGAGACGCTTGACTGCGAGGTCCTTGTCGTCGGCTCTGGCC
>JAYQOO010000207.1:0-2669 GCA_038144855.1 Acidimicrobiia bacterium
CGGTGGGGAAGGAAATTGCCACGACCGTCTCCGTCGATGCCGGGTCCGCGGTGGCGCGCACCCGGTCGGGGAGATTGGGGTTCGTGACGTCGAGGTCGAGGCACGCGGCAGTCGCGAGCACGAGGACCAAGAGCAGCTTTCGCATGGGATCCTCGCTCAGAAGTTGAGGGTGATGGCGCCGGTGAACGTCCGGTACCGGGGATAGTCGAAGCTGTCGAGCCGCACGATCGTGCCGCCGACCTCTGGGTCGTAGCCCTTGTATTTGGTCCACGTGAACAGGTTGCGCCCGATCAGCGAAATCGAGGCGTCGCGGATGCCAACGTTGCCCATCATCCCGAGCAGGCGCGCCGGCACGCGATAGCGGGCCGAGACCTCACGCAGCTTGACGAAGCCGTTGTTCTCGACGAAGTAGTCGCTCGGGCTGTTCGCGGCATACAGCGCCACGTAGTACTCAATCGGCTTCTTCAGTTCCTCGGGCTTGCCGGCCTGGTCGACGTCACCCGAGCGCGCCCACTGGTACATGCGCTGGTTGGTCTGGTTGTAGGCATCGCCCCCGACCTGCACGTCGAGCAGGGCGAAGAAGTCCCAGTTCTTCCAGGTCACGCTGTGGTTCATGCCCCAGCGGAAGCGCGGGTTGCCGTTACCGATCTGCACCAGCGCGTTGGAGCCGGTGGAGTCGAGCTCGGCAATCGGCAGGCCCCAGCCGTAGGTGCGGCCGTCGATCGTGGTCGAGGTGCCCCAGCCGGTCGCATTCGCGCCGTCGCGATAGGTCTTGCCCGCACCGACCCAGACCAGCAGGCCTTCGTCGTTCACGTCGAACTGGTCGGCGGACGCCTGCGCGCCGGCCGGCAGCTGGTCGCTGTCCTTGATCCAATTGAAGCCGTACATCGCACCGAGCGAGACGCCGGCGCAGCGGTACGCAATCGCCTGGGTCACGAAGCAGGAGCGGTCGAACTCCGTCACGCGATGCCGCGTGCGGTCGAAGACGAGGCCGGCGCGCCAGCTGAACGTTGGCGTGCGGTATATCTGCGCCTCGAGCGTGGCCTCCCAGGTGTTGCCGGTGAGCGTGCCTGCGTTCTGCCACTGCGAGGAATAGCCGTAGAACCCGGCCAGCGGGATCTGCACCAGCTGGTCCTCGACCTTGGTGTCGATGTAGCTGACCTGCAGCGAGTAGCGGTCGCGGAAGATGGCGTCAACGCCCACCTCGCGTTCCGTCGCCAGCTCGGGCCGCAGCGCGGCGTTGCCGAGGTTCAGCTTCTCCACGCCGCCGGCAGCCGTGAAGGAGAAGGTCTCGTAGTGGTCGTTGAAGCTGGGACGCCCGCCCGCGGTGCCCTGCGAGACGCGCAGCTTGAACTCGCCGACCTGCGGGAACATCCACCAGTCCTCCTCGGCCAGTCGCCAGGCGCCGCTGACACGGTAGTAGGAGTTCCAGCGCTCCTCGGGACCGAACAGTGAGCTGCCGTCTCGGCGGAGCAGCGCGTCGGCGATGTACTTGCCGCGGTAGTCCGCGCCAGCGGTGATGAAGAAGCCGGAGGCCTCGATCGTCTCGGTCGTGGACGACACGAAGCGCGTGCGGGCGTTGTTGAGGCTCTTCACGCCCGGCACGGCCAGGTCCTGGCCCTCGGCGTCGGTGATCTGGTTGTCTTCCTGCTCGATCAGCCAGCGGGCCGTCGAGCGCACCGTGAAGTCGCCAAACTGCTTGAGCGCATTGGCGCTGGCCGCGGCGTTGACGGCCGTGGTGGTCGCCGCGAGCTGGCTGATCTCGCCGATGCCACCGGTGGGGAAGCCTTCGGTCTTCACGCCGCGATCGAGGAAGAAGTTCACGCGGCGGTCGGAGCGGTCGTAGCTGAGGTTGGCGTCCAGCGTCAGCCAGGAGTTGGCCTGGTAGCGCCCTTCGACCGAGCCTTGCGTGCGGGCGCGGCGGCGGCGATTGTCCTCGGTGGCCAGCACGTAGAGCGGGTTCTCCTCACGGCCTTCCGGGTCGCCCTGGAACAGGTAGGGCGTGCCATCCGGGTCCGGCGTCAGCAGGTCCACATCCGGCGCCTGGTTGATCAGGTCGAAGAACGTGTCGCCGTAGAGCTCACGGCGCGACGAGATGCTGTGATAGCCGCTCACGGAGAAGGAGAAGCGGTCGTTCGGACGGTGATCGAGGTTGAGGCGCATGTCGCGCTGGTCATAGCGCCCGCTGTTGAGCACCACGCCATCCTCGCGCGTGTCCACGAGCGAGAAGAACCAATTGGTCCGCGCGCCGTTCTGCGCGATGTTGAGCGAGTTTTTCGCGAAGTTGCCCGGATTGAAGAACCGGTTGACCTGGTTGTAGATGGGATCGCGGTAGGTCTCGTCCTGGAAGCGGAGGTAGACGTCCTTGGCCACGCGTGCCGTACGCGGCACCACGTTGTTCGCGGCATCGACGTATTCGCCGTTGGCGTTCGTGCGATAGAAATGGTTCTTGGCCCAGTTGAGCTTGCCGTTGAGCTCGTTGCTGCCGAGCTCGCTGCGCAGCTGGAACTGGGTCACGCCCTCCACCAGCGAGCTGCCGCGATTAGTCCGGATCTGGATCACGCCCGACTGCGCGCGCGAGCCGTAGAGTGAGGCGGCCGCGGCGCCCTTGATGACCTCGACGCTCTCGATGTCGAGGGCTTCCAGGTCGGCGCTCGAGGCCCCGAAGC
>JAYQOO010000208.1:0-2648 GCA_038144855.1 Acidimicrobiia bacterium
AACTTGGATATACGCGCCTGCGTCATCCACTCATTCTTCACGGGCTGCAGCCACTCTGGGATCGGCTGATAGGTCATCATCTGTCTCTCGTTGTGAGGGCCGAGCTTCCCAACCCGGCCCTCGCTCCACTTTTGATTCCCGCCCTTTAGCAGCCCTTGCGGCCCGGTTTCCCGGGCTGCGGTTTGCCTTTGGACTTCTTCATCGACGTGCTCCTATGTGGTCCGCGCCTCTTTGGCCCCGGCGCGGGTGGGGCGTTGCCTCTGCTTCAACCCTATCCGCCCACGCCTGCCCCCAGACGATCGCTATGCCGTTGAGGTAGTGCTGCGGACGCTCGGACTTGAGGTACAGCGCGACGTTGCGCTCGAGCCAGCCGGCGTCCATGGTCGGCTTCTTCCCGTGCCACTGCGGCGCCTCCTGCTTCCACTCGCCACGCGCCTTCGCTCTGCTCCGTGCCAGCGATGCCGTGACGGTCGAGTACGTGACGCCCGCGGCTTCGGCCACGCGTCGCAGCGGTAGCCGGCGCGCCAGTTCGCGGATGTGGCGGTCGCGCTCTGTCAGGGCTTGGCCTCTCATGCGACCAACTCCAGCGCTGGCGTCGATCCACCGAGGAACGAGTCCTGCAGCCGCGACTGCTGCGCGCTGAACCGAGCGATGAGGATGGCTTCCGCGCGCCCGTGGTCCTTCTTCCTCTTCAGGCAGTCGGCCCCGGGATACAGCCGCACCGCACACGCACGGCTCGCCTCCTTCTTCGCTGCGTCCGGCGTGTCCTTCGCCGCCACGAGACCGTAGTGCTGCTTCCACCGGCGCGCAGCGATGCGCTCGACACTGAGCCCGAGGCATTCGAGCACGCCACGAATGCAGCCGCGCGAGTCACCGAGCCCGAAGTTGCTCACGCTGCCGTTGATGCCGTTGGCCTGCACCTCTTCGACGGCGACGTGCGCGATGTCGTTGAGATGCAGCCGCAGCAGCCGCCCGAGTTCCACGCCGTCGATCTCGTTCGCCGTGCGCGTCTTCTTGCCGGCGTCGCGGACCGGCATGTCGACGACCCACTGCAGGTGGCCGTTTGGGCTGACTGCGGCAATGGCGCCGGATATTCCGGGATCGATTCCGATGATGATCATGCCGATGCTCCCTGATGTCTGGTGAACCACTCCGGCAGCGGCCGATCCGCCAGCCAGTACGCGTAGCCGCTGTCGCTGATGTTGGCGTTGCCTCGAATGCCGACACGCATCACCGGCGACGGGTCCAGCCGCATCGCCTTCCACAGCGTCTGGTAGACCTGGTCGGGCGACAACCCGGACGCCTGGACGATGGCCTCAGATGTCATCGGCCTCTCTGCCTTCTCCAGCACGGCGATGACGACCGTCCTGGTGCTGGGGCTTCGCCCGCCTCGCGCGGCCTTCGGCTTCTTCGGCTTCGGCTCCACGTGCTGCACGCCGAGCACCATGAGCTTGATCGCGGTGCAGACTGGGCACTCGGCCTGCACTGGTGCCGGCGCCTCGACGCGCTGCGCCACCTGTCGCTGCAGGTCGGAGATGCGCTGGTCCTTGCCGCGCGCCTCGGCCTCGAGCCTCTGGACGTGCCGCTTGTACTCCGCGGCCTGCTCCTGTGCCTTGGCGAGATCGTCCTTGTACGCGGCGAGCACCTCGCTCTGGTCGGCCTCGACCTTGGCCTCGCCCCGCTCGTACTTCGCGAGACGCTGGAACGCGCCGGACAATTTCTCTTCGGCGATGTGGGCGCGCTTCTTCGCTTCGGACAGCAGGAGCAGCGCCTTCGTCTCGCTGTCGCGTGCCTCGACAAGCTGCGCCCGGAGGTCTCTGACAATGACATTGTTCTCTGAGGCGGCCCGCGGCGGTCGTCCTCGCCGCGGCTTTACCTCCTCGGCCTGCAGCCGGAGCTGGCCGATCGTGCGGGCGAGGCCGGTGTAGTCGTCGTCCATCAGGCTCACGGCAGCATCCTCGGCAGCCCGGTGCGCGGCGCGGTGTCGCACGGCTCTGCGTCAGGCAGGCCAAGGCCGAGACGGTGGTCCGCGATAGGCGATACCAGCAATCCACCGTGCCATTGCCTCGATTCCTGCGGGCCAACTTTCTCGCGCAAAGAATCGATCTGCTGCTGCGTAGGCACGTAATCATCCCGCCCCTTTCGTAGTTGTTCGATCATTGCGTCCACGTCGCGCAAGTGCCGGACGTGACCAGCGATGTGCACGTCTTTGAGGGCGACCATCGCACGCAGCCTCTCCACCTCTGCCCGCAGCGCCAGCAGCTCGTCGTGCTCGGCGACGGTGAGAAGGACAAGCCCGCGAAACTCATGCCATAGCGAGAATGACTCTCGACCGCTTGCCCCGTCATACGTCGCATACGCAGCGAAAGCCGCATCGCTCACGTGCTGGCGCTTGGCGGGCTGCTGAACGTCCCAGGTCGTTGGATCATTGACCGTTGAGCACTCGATGCGCGGATCGGGATCGGGCTTTGGCTGCGGCGTGTACTTCCACGCGCTCAGGTTCAAGGCGCCGATCCCGGCAACAACATCGTCCCTGACCGGAGCATCTTTGGCTAAGTCGATCCCTAGATGCATCCAGTCCGTCAGCGTCTTCGACCTGCCGTCCATGACCACGGGATCCACCCGCCTGCCGTGATCGTCCGTGATGC
>JAYQOO010000209.1:0-2638 GCA_038144855.1 Acidimicrobiia bacterium
ATGCGAGCCCTGCATGGCGACGAACGCCGCGCGCCGCTGTTCCTCGGCGCGGGTTCGGGCGGCGACCAGCACGGCGCGATCGATCGCGAGTGCCGTGCCGCCGCCAACCATCAATGCCGCCAGGTGCGCATAGCGGATCGCCAGCGACACCATCTGGTGATCGCTGTAGTACACCGCCCACCAGTCCATCATCGCGTCACCAGCATATAGATGTAGCTGGCGGCAGCCAAGCCCATCGACGTGATCGCCATGTTGCGATGCGCGGAGCGATCGCTGGAGAACCCGCGGTCGTCATCATCGGGCGCCAACGACGCGGTGGCGATAAAGCCGGCGTCGGCGGCAAGCATCAGCAACCCGTGCACCAGCCGGCGCGTGTGCCCCGGTTCCTTCCGCTCGTCCACCAGGTTCCAGACACCGGTGACCGTGTTGACACCAAACAGTGCCGCCAGGCCGGCCGTGAACGCGCCATGGGCTGACTTCGCCGTCGAACTGCCGTTGCCGTCATACAGCTTGTCGCCCGCCAGGTATTCGCCAACAAACAGCGGGATCGTCGCGTAGCTGGCAATCACGTGGATCTTGCGGCGAGCGTCATGGAATCCGCCATGCTCAACGGCCTGGGGTCGCGCCTGCGCGTCTTGCGTGACTGCCGGAATCTCGATTTTGAGAGGCACTGACTTGGTGTTTGGGTGATCAAAACGGACCTGCCATGTCCGCGAAGCAGGAAAAGTTTCCCCGTCAGAGGACGCCGCCGCCACGACCGGCAGCAGCAGCAACAGGCAGATTGGGAAAATCGCGACAGAAATACGACGGCTCATGTGAACCTCCGATATGAGATCGATCGCGGACCGATCGAACACTCCCTAGTATGCAATACGGGCCATTCGGCGAATCGCGGCGGAGCGGAAAATGAAAATGCGGATGCGACGCGGCCTGTCATGCGGTGTGGTGGGATAATTTCAGCGATGTCGCCCCAGCCCCCGGGTTTTGCGTTGGTGCTCAGCGGCGGTGATCCACCGCTTAACACGCAACAGAACCAGTCTGTTTCTCCGTGATCGCCCCGTGCACAATCTCCGCATGTCACACACCGCCGAGTTGAACGGGCTCAAGATCTTCTATCGAGACAACGGCGAGGGCGATCCACTGCTCCTGCTCCACGGCTTCACCGGCAGCGGTGATGACTGGAAGCATGTCTTCCCAGACATCCCGGCCGGATATCGGGTGCTCGCTCCGGATCTGCGTGGACACGGATCGTCCACCAACCCGTCTGGAATATTTCGGTTTGCGGATATCGCGCGAGACATCTTCGCGCTGCTGGATCACCTGGGCATTGACTGCGTGCAGGCCATCGGCATGAGTGCCGGCGCCAATACGCTGCTGCACATGGCAACCCAGCAGCCAGGCCGCATCAGCGCCATGATCCACGTGAGCGGCACGCCGCGCTTTCCAGAGCAGGCTCGGGCCGTCATGCGCAGCATGAACGACATCACGATGCCCAATGCCGACCTGCGGCGCTACGCGCACGCGCTGGCGGACGACCGCACCGACATGAACTTCGATGCCGCGTCGCTGTCGACGATCTCTGCGCGCACGCTGATCGTGCACGGCGATCGCGACCCGCTGTATCCGGTCGAATCCGCGGCCGAGTTGCTGCGCGGGATTCCCCAGGCCTCGCTGTGGGTGGTCCCGGGCGGCGGGCACGGGCCGATCTTCGGACACCAGGCGGCGCCGTTTGCGAGCGCCGCGATCGCCTTCCTGACGGCGCGAACCCGGCGAGGCTACTTCCTGGCCGAAGGCTCGAAGCGGTAGACGAGGTAGCTGATCGGTCCGTCCAGGGCGCTGAAGCTGTGCGGCGTGCCGGCCGGCACCATCACGATGTCCCCGGGCTTCACGCGTTGCGCGGTGCCGCCGATGCGCGTGCCGGTCTGGCTCATCCCGGCGTTGACGCGGGTCAGATCGGTGGGCTTGGCGTCGCCCAGCGAACCTCCGGTCACGAACGTTCCCGAACCGGACAGGATGTAATACGTCTCGGTCACGTGGTCGTGAATGAGCGCGCTGGCCTCTGGCTTCACGCGATGCAGCATCGCCACTGAGGCCCGGCCGCCCGGCACATCGCTCGCCTTGATCGGCTGGTCGACGACGTTGGCGGCCTTCTGCTTTTCGAGCACGGCCTCGTGTTCTTCACGGGTGATCAGCGTGGCCGGCACCTGGGCCTGCTCGGTGGACAACGTCAACAAGAGAACGGTCAGGGTCAGCATGCGCAAACTCTACTAGAATCTCGGCCCATGAAGAGCCTGGCTGCTGCCTGCCTGTTGCTGTCAATCGCCCTGCCGGTTGCCGCCCAGGATGACGGCCCGCGCCGGGCCACAACCGCCGGAAAAGACGGCTCCTGGTTCGGCGTGAGCCTGCCGCCCAAGGCCGGATCGAGTCCAGCGGTGAAGACCGGCACACGGGCGCCACGGCCGATCGCCGCCGACCTGGCCACACCCGAGTTCAACGGCGCAGCGATGAAGGCCGATGTCGACACGATCGTCGGCTTTGCGCGGAACAAGGAAATCGGCAACGGCCAGATGTGGGGGCGGATTGCGGGATTTCCGTCGAGCGACCGCACGGTTGATGGCCGGTAGGACTGGTGCGGGTC
>JAYQOO010000210.1:0-2428 GCA_038144855.1 Acidimicrobiia bacterium
GTTCAGCAGCAAGGACAAGCCGGGCGAATTCCTGCGCTCCAGGCTGGCGCCCACGCTCGTCTACACCGCGCGCATCACGCCGCAGATCGCACATTCGATCGACGATGTCGATCGCGCGATGCGCTGGGGGTTCGGTTGGGAGCTCGGTCCGTTCGAGTTGATCGACGTGATCGGCGTCAAGGCCGTCCTCGCCGCCTCGGAAGGCTCGCATGCACTGGAAGGCGGAGTGCCGCCGCTGCTCGCCGGCCTGCTTGAATCCGGTACGCCACGCTTCCGCGAGGGGCTGGTCAAGCCGGCGGCCGCAGACCTGCAGATCCTTCGCACGGCAAAGGAACACGATCGGGTCATCAAGAAGAACTCGGGCGCCAGCCTGGTCGATCTTGGCGACGGCGTGATCGCGGTCGAGTTCCACTCGAAGATGAACGCCATCGGCGGCGACACCATCCAGATGATCCAGGCCGGCGTGAAGGAGGCCGCGAAGAACGGGCAGGCGCTGGTGATCGGCAACGACGCGCCGAACTTCTCCGCCGGCGCCAACCTGATGCTGGTCCTGCTGGAAGCGCAGGAAGGCAACTGGGACGAGATCGACCTGATGATTCGGGCGTTCCAGCAGGCCACCATGTCGCTGCGTTACAGCCCGGTACCAGTCGTGGCCGCACCGGCTGGACTCGCGCTGGGTGGTGGCACCGAGATTCCGCTCCACTGCGATCGCGTGCAGGCCGCAGCGGAGACGTACATGGGCCTTGTCGAAGTCGGCGTTGGCCTGATTCCCGGTGGCGGCGGCACGAAGGAAATGCTGGTCCGCGCGATGGCGCAGGTGCCGACGCCGGCCAGCGATCCGCTGCCGTACGTCTCGAAGGCGTTCGAAACCGTCGCGCTCGCCAAGGTGTCGGCAAGCGGCCCCGACGCGCAGCGGCTGGGCTACCTGAGCGCGACGGATAGTTTCACCATGAATCGCGAGCGCCTGATGGCGGATGCCAAGGCCAAGGCGCTCGAGCGCGTGCGCGAGGGTTATCACGTGCCGGCGCCGCGTACTGCGATTGCGGTCGGGGGCGAGTCGGTGACCGCGGCGCTGAATCTTGGTGTCCACCTCATGTGGCGCGGCGGCCGCGCCAGTGATCACGACAAGCTGATCGGCCAGAAGCTGGCGCACATCTTCGGCGGCGGCAACCTCCCGCACGCCACCACGGTCAGCGAACAGTACCTGCTGGATCTCGAGCGTGAAGCGTTCATGAGCCTTCTTGGCGAAGCCAAGACCCTCGCGCGCATTCAACACACCCTCAAGACCGGAAAGCCGCTCAGGAACTAGGCGCCCGAGATCGCGATGATCGATACCGGATCAGGAACACCGATCGTGCTCATCCCCGGCCTCCAGGGCCGCTGGGAATGGATGCGTCCGGCCGTCGACGCGCTGGCCAGGCGCCACCGCGTCATCACGTTCTCGCTTTGCGACGAGCGCTCAAGCCCGTTTGACTGCGATCCGGCAAAGGCCTTCGACAACTACGTCGAGCAGGTCGACACCGCGCTCGATCGCGCGGGACTCGACCAGGCGGTGATCGCGGGCGTCTCGTACGGCGGCCTGATCGCGGCTGAGTTCGCGGCCAGGTTTCCTCGCCGGGTCGCGGGGCTCGTGCTGGCCAATGCCCTGCACAAATCCTGGGAGCCCGATCAGCAACAACGCCGCTTCCTGTCGGCGCCGCTGCTGATGTCGCCGCTGTTCGTGGCGTCGGCCCCGCGACGCATGCGGCCGGAGATGACCGCCGCATTCCCTCGTTTTTATGTGCGGGCGCGGTTCGCCGTCACCTACGGCATCAGCGTGATTGGCGCGCTAACCTCGCCGGTCAAGATGGCGCGGCGGATTGAATGGGCCACGCGGCATCAGTTTGCCGATCCGGGCGTCATCGACGCGCCGGCTCTGGTCGTCACCGGCGAGCCTGGCCTCGACCAGGTCGTGCCAGTCGAGGTCACGCGGCGATACCTCGAAGATCTTCGTTCAGCAACACACGTCGTGCTCCCCCGCACCGGTCACAATGGTCTGGTGACGCGGCCGGATGCGTTTGCCGGCGTGCTTGAAAGGTTTGTGAATGACGTCAGAGTTCCTGCGTGAGATCCCGGGCCCGGTGGGCCCGCTCGAAGCCTTGCTCGACCTGCCGGCGGGAGAACCGCGCGCCATTGCGGTGTTCGGCCATCCGCATCCGCTGCATGGCGGGACGATGCACACCAAGGCGTTGTACCAGGCGGCCAAGGCCATGCCGCGCATCGGCGTGGCTGCGCTGCGTTTCAATTTTCGCGGCTGCGGCCGCAGCGCCGGGACCTTTGATTCAGGCCCCGGCGAGAAGGATGACTTTCGGGCTGCCCTGGCGTTTGCGACCGAGCGGTTTCCGGACCTTCCGATCTGGTCCGCGGGCATGTCGTTTGGCTCGTGGGT
>JAYQOO010000211.1:0-2296 GCA_038144855.1 Acidimicrobiia bacterium
CCCCCCACGCGATCAGCGACGCCGGCCGCGCGTTCGGTAATCACGCGCACGTCGTTGTTCCCGGTCACGGGGACGGGCCGCTGAAACGTGACGGGCATGGCCTGACCCGCAGCCTGCCAGCCGGTGATCACGACCGGCAGCGGCTCACTGGAAATCTGCCCCGGACGCAGTGGCGGAGCTTGCGCTTGTACAGCAGGCAACGGTGTCAGCACGATACACAAATAGAGCAATGCGCCGGCAATGATGGTCAGCATCAATTTCGTGTAGCGATCGGTGGGCATGGTGTCCTCTATCTCGGCAGGGCGAAGGCAACGAGTGCCGTGTCCTCGCCTCGGCCGGTGGCGATCACAACGATTTGTCTTCCCTGCGAGTCGAGATACGTCATCGGCGTCGCCGTGGCCTGCCTGGGTAAGACGTAGCGCCACAGTTCCCGGCCGTCTCTCGAATCAAATGCCGAAAGTGCCATGTCGTTGCCGCCGGCAAAGATCAGCCCTGACTTCGTGACGATGACACCTGGAGGGCCCACGGATCCAAGGCGATCGGGAAGCGGGACGCCCTTCAGCGCCGGCTGCGATCGGATCTCGGGTGCATCGCCGAAGGGCACTTTCCACGCGATGTCGCCGCGATTCAGGTCGATAGCGACCAGGTGTGCGTAGGGCGGCTTGAGAATGGGCACGCCGTCGATAAACGAGGACGGACTGCGCTGCACGTACTCGGCATCGACCTCATCGACGCGATCTTGCGGTTGGCCCGACTTTGCGAACGGTTCCATCTTGAAGATGCCGGGGCTGCGAGAGGTCTTCACGAACAGGCGGCCGGTCGCCGGATCGAAGGCTCCGCCACCCCAGTTCGCGCCGCCCCACACGCCGGGGAGCACGACGGTGCCCTGAAGCGACGGCGGCGTGTAGATGGGGCCGAGACGGTACTTCTTCAATTCATCGGTGGCGCGTGTCTTCCACTCCGGTGTCGCATCAAACGCATCGTCGAGCGTCACGCCCTGCGATTCGAACGCCGGAGGCTTTGTTGGGAAGGGCTGCGTCGGCCAGGACGCTTCTCCGGGGACGTCGCTGCGCGGCACGGGCCGTTCTTCAATCGGCCACACGGGCTTGCCCGTGACGCGATCGAACACGAATGCCCAGCCTTGCTTGGTGAGCTGCACAACGGCGTCGATGCGCTTGCCATCGACAGTGATGGTCACCAGATTCGGCGCCGACGCCGGGTCGTAATCCCAGAGTCCGTGATGCACGATCTGGAAGTGCCACTTGCGCTGGCCGGTGTTGGCGTCGAGGCACACCAGCGACTCGGCGAACAGGTTCTGTCCGGGGCGGCGTCCCCCGTAGTAGTCGTTGCTTGGCGTGCTGACCGGCATGTAGAGCAGGCCGCGCGACTCGTCGATGCTCATCGGCGCCCACACATTCGTGTGGCCGGTGAACTGCCAGGAACCGCCATCCCACGTGTTGTTGCCAAACTCACCGCGCTGCGGGATGGTGTTGAACTTCCAGACCAGCTTGCCGGTCCGCGCATGGAACGCGCGCACGTCACCGGGCGGATCGTTCTTGTAGGTCAGCCGGTCGCCGACGCCGTTCCCGACGATGATCAGGTCCTTATAGACGATCGGTGGTGACGTGTTGGTGTAGTGCTTCTTGTTGATTGCCCACACCAGGCCTTCGCTGAGGTCGACCGTGCCGTCTTTGCCAAAGGTGGGAACGGGCTTTCCGGTCCTGGCATCGAGTTGAATCAACTTGTAGCGCGCGTTCAGGAAGATGCGCAGTTCGCCCCTGTCTCGCCAGGCGACCACGCCGCGATGCGCGAACCCCTGGCCGTTGGGCGGTTGGCCGTCTTCGTACGCCTTCGGATCGTACCGCCACAGTTCCTTCCCGGTGACCGGATCAAGCGCGGCAACCTGGTTGTAGGGCGTGCTGAGATACATCACGCCATCGATGACGAGCGGCGTGTTCTGAAACGCGCCCGGCCGCGTGCCGAACTGCGGCAACACCTTCTCGTTCGGCTTCCACTCCCAGGCAATGGCCAACCGCGTCACGTTGGCGGCGGTGATCTGATCGAGCGGGGAGTAGTGTGACGCGGCCTGATCGCCCGCGTAGTGCAGCCACTGCTGCGCTGCGACGTGCGTCCACAGAGCGACCGTGATCAGTGCCGCAGCCAATCCTCGTTTCATGCGCAGGAGTTTATCCACGGATCACGCGGATTACACGGATTGATTGAGGCGAGCTTTGAGAGACATCGGGCCCGCGCGCCCGGGATTTGCGGGCCTACGGCAAATAAACCCCCGCCGCGC
>JAYQOO010000212.1:0-2276 GCA_038144855.1 Acidimicrobiia bacterium
TTGTTTGGACTCGTGGGGGCGGGGCGCGCGGAGTGGCTCGAGACGCGGATCGGCCTCCACCAGCCGGCGGCAGGCACGATACGCCTGAACGGAGCGCCGGTGCGCTTTCAGTCACCGCGCGACGCGGCTGCCGCGGGCGTGGTCCTGGTGCCCGAAGAGCGGCATCGACAGGCGCTCTGGTTCAACTTCGACCTGCGCAACAACCTCTTGATCCCGAAAGCTAACCTGGCCGGCGAGATGCTGGTGAATGGCGCACGCGAACGGCGTGAGTCGGCCGGTATGCTGACCGAGTGGCGCATCAAGGCGGCGGGCATCGACGTGACGCCAGATACATTGAGCGGCGGCAATCAACAAAAGGTCGTCGTCGCGAAATGGATGGCGACCCGTCCGGCGGTGCTGCTGCTGGACGAACCGACCAAGGGCGTCGATGTCGGCGCGAAGTTCGAGATCCATGAAGCCATCCGCCGTCAGGCCGCGGACGGTCTGTCTGTTCTGATGGCGTCAAGCGACCTTCCAGAAGTGCTGGCCCTGGCCGACCGCATCCTGGTCATGAAGCAGGGGCGCCTGCAAGGTGAACTGCACGGCGCAACGGCGACGGAAGAACAGGTGATGCACCTCGCAACGCACGACCATGCATCCACCTCCACCACGGTGCACGCGTGATCAGGCTGCGCGCATTTCGTGAATTGAGCACCGTGGCGATCCTGGTCGCCGAGGTGCTCTTTTTCGCCTGGTACCTGTGGCCAGACGAAGCCGGCCGCCCGCATCCGTTCCTGAACGCCGAGAACGCACTGCTGATCCTGAAATACTCGTCGATTTACGGCATTGCCGCGGTCGGCGCCGCGGTGGTCATCATTTCCGGCGGCATTGACCTGGCGCCAGGCGCCGTGATCGCCCTCGCCGGTGTCGTCACCGGCTATCACTTTGTTGAACAGCAATGGTCGCTGCTGCCCAGCATGATGCTTGGGCTCTCGGTCGGCGTGGTGTCCGGCCTGGTCACGTCGCTGCTGATCGTCACCATCAAGCTGCCGCCGTTCATCGCGACGCTGGGCGTCATGGGCATCACGCGTGGCATCGCGTTCATCATCACGGAAGGCCAGTACTACGACATCTCCAGCCGACTGCCACGTGGATGGCAGCCGCTGGGCATTCCGATTGACTGGCTCGCCCCGATCACGATGTTTGCGATGGCCGTGGTGTTCCAAGTCCTGATGACACGCTTTCAGTGGGGCCGTTCGGTGTTTTCGATCGGCGGCAACGAAACGGCGGCGCTCTTTTCCGGGATTGCGATCGGCCGCATCAAAGCATCGGTCTACGTCATCAGCGGGCTACTGGCGTCGCTGGCCGGCGTGGTGCTGGTGCTCGTGCAGGGCCAGGGCAAGGCCGACCTTGCGACCGGCTACGAGTTGGATATCATCGCGTCGGCCGTGGTTGGCGGCGCGAGTCTCGCCGGCGGGCGCGGCTCGGTGATGGGCGCCGTGCTCGGCACGCTGATCTTCGGCGTGCTGCGCAACGCGCTGCCGCAGATCCCCGGTGCCACGTTCTACGATCGCTTGATCGTCGGCCTCGTCGTCATCATCATCGTCGTGGCCGACCAGTTGCTACTCAGAAGGAGTTCGAAATCGTGAAGCGCGCCTGCTCTCTGCTTGTCACCCTCCTGTTCGCAGCCGGCTGCGGCGGCAGTTCCACTCCAGCAGCGCCGGCCGCGTCTGCGACACCAAAGAAGCTGCGCTTCGCCGTCATTCCGAAAGCGCTGGACATCCCCGTATTCAACTACGCCAAGCTCGGCGCCGAACGCCAGGCGAAGGAGTTCGGCGACGTCGAGGTGCTCTGGAACGCGCCGGCCTCCGCGGACCAGTTGAAGCAGAAAGAAATCCTCGAGTCCTACATCACGCAGCGGGTCGACGGCATCGCGATCTCGTCACTCAACGGTGAGTTTCTCGCCGAGACGATCAACCGCGCCATCGATGCCGGCATTCCCGTCACCACCTGGGATTCCGACGCGGCGTCATCAAAGCGCATCGCCTTCTACGGCGTGGACGACAAGGCTTCGGGCCGGATCATGGGCGAGGAAGCGATCAAGCTGCTGAACGGCAAGGGCAAGGTCGCGCTGATCACCAGCCTCGGTGCGGCGAATCTCCAGAGCCGCCTGGACGGCGTGAAAGAAGCGTTGGCGAAGGCGCCCGGCATCCAGGTCGTCGAAACCTACGACATCAAGGAGGACGCGATCCGCTGCGCCGAGATCATCGCCACCGGCTCGCGCCGCTATCCCGATC
>JAYQOO010000213.1:0-2193 GCA_038144855.1 Acidimicrobiia bacterium
CGACTTGCCGCGGAAGGGCCCGCCGGACGCGGTCAGGATCAATCGCCGCAACTCGCCGGTCTGACGTCCGTGCAGGCACTGGTGGATCGCGTTGTGTTCGCTGTCGACCGGGAGGATGGCAACGCCCTTCTTGCGCGCGGCATCCATGACCAGCCCCCCGGCCATTACAAGGACTTCCTTGTTGGCGAGCGCGATCGTCTTGCCGGCGTCGATCGCACACAACACGGCGTCCAGCGCCGCGGTGCCGGACGACGCGCACAGCACGATATCGACGTCAGGGTGCGCGGCGATCTGGCAGAGCCCTTCGTTGCCCACGCCCGACAGCTCCGCCGGTGATCCACCCAGTGCGCCGGTGAGCTTGTCCATGGCGTCAGCCGTCGCCATCGCGACCGCGCGCGGCCTGAACTCGAGGATCTGCTTCGCCATGGCGGCGACGTTGGTCGCCGCGGCAATGGCGACCACTTCAATGCGGTCGGCGTGGGTCCGCGCCACATCCAAGGCGCTCGTCCCGATCGACCCGGTCGAGCCGAGAATGGCGACGCGTGTCTTAGACATTGCGAAGGAAGAAATAGAACACCGGTGCGGCAAACAGCAGCGCGTCGATCCGATCGAGCACACCGCCGTGACCGGGGATCAGCGTGCCGCTGTCCTTCATGTCGGCCGCGCGTTTCAGCATCGATTCGAACAGGTCACCGATGATGCCGGTGGCCACGAGGCCAAGACCCAGGCTGGCGTGCCACCACCATGGAAACGCCGGCAGGATCAGCGGACCAACCACCCCGAGGATCAGCGGCGAGACGATGAACCCGCCCAGCGCGCCCTCGCGGGTTTTCTTGGGGCTGCGCAGCGGCGCCAGCGGCGTCCGGCCGAACGTCCGGCCCGAGTAGTACTGCGCGGTGTCACTGAGTGCGACGCCACCGATCAACAGAAACACCGCCTCGCGGCCGGCAATAGCGTGCACGCCGACAAGACAGCCAAGCGGCAGGCCGATGTAGACCGGGGCAAGCAACGCGGCGGCGGTGTCGGCCAGGAGCGGTGCGCCCACGCGATCCGACAGCAGCACGTTGACGGCAATCAGCAGCAGCGACGCCGCGAGCACCGATTCGAGATCGACCCACTGGAACGGCACCATCGAACACACCAGCAGCGTCGCCAGCAGCGTCGTCCAGTACGGGATCTTCGCGCCGATGACGTCGACGATCTTTTCGTATTCGTGGAACGCCAGCGCGGCAACCGCCAGCGCCACGCCGAGCAGCGCGATGGAGCTGAAGAACCACACCATCGCCACCGCAACAGCCGCGAGCACGAGGCCGCTGACAAGTCGAGTCATCTAATCGATAGCTCTATCGGACACCGGCGGGCACCGGTGGAGTGATGCCGCCAAAACGTCGATCGCGCTTCTGATACGCGACCACGCCCTCCAGCAGATGACGGCAGCGGAAGTCAGGCCAGAGCGTGTCGGTCACCCAGATTTCGGCGTAGGCGATCTGCCACAACAGGAAATTGCTGACGCGCATCTCGCCGCTGGTCCTGATCATCAGGTCGGGATCCGGCTGGCCGGACGTGTAGAGGAATGACGAGAAGCGTTCTTCATCCAGCGCTTCGGGCTTGACGCCGGCTTCGATCGCCCGGCGCGCGGCGTCGACGATCTCGGAGCGGCCGCCGTAGTTGAGCGCGATGTTGAACAGCATGCCGGTGTTCTTTGCCGTCTTGCGTTCGGCATCGAGCAGCTCGGTGCGAATGTCTGGCGCCAGCGCATCGACACGGCCGATGACGTTGAAGCGAATGTTGTTGCGGAGCAGGGTCTCGAGTTCGAGGCCGAGATAACGCTTGAGCAGCCCCATCAGCGTGCTGACTTCGGCCGCCGGGCGCTTCCAGTTTTCAACCGAGAAGGCGTAGAGCGTGAGGACTTCGAGGCCGAGCCTGGCGGAGGTTTCGATCACGTCGCGGACGGCGTCCACGCCGGCGCGGTGGCCCTCGACGCGTGGCAGGTGACGTTCACCGGCCCAGCGCCCGTTGCCGTCCATGATGATGGCGACGTGCCGCGGCAGGCGATCGAACTCGACCTGGCGCGCCAGCGCCTCTTCAGGCCCGCCTTTTGGAATCCACTCCAGCAACTGGTCGAGGCTCATTCGGAGTCATTTGATGTTACTCCCGGACCCCGCAAAGAAAAAGGCCGGCCCGGGTATGCCC
>JAYQOO010000214.1:0-2042 GCA_038144855.1 Acidimicrobiia bacterium
CTAACTGTCAGAGGTTTAACGCACTTGGAAGTTGACTTTCCCTGGCACCCCCTCTACTATCCAGGTGGATTTTTGTGGAGAGTAATGGAGTATCCGGGGTGCTCAGGGGCAATTCCCCGGCGAAGATAGATGATAAAGGCCGGCTCAAGGTTCCGAACGCGTTCCGAGCGGTGATTCAGAAAAATCACGGTTCAGAGCTGTTTGTGACGAGCCTCACGGGTCAGTCCGTACGCATCTATCCGATGCAAGTCTGGGCAGAACTGGAACGCAAGCTCGCCCAGGTCCCCTCCACGAATCCCGCGCGGCAACGCTTTCTCGATCGCGTGAATTTTTACGGCCAGGTCGGCGAGCTCGACGTGCAGGGTCGCGTCGTGATTCATCCGCGTCTGCGCGAGAGCGCGCAGATCACCGGCGAAGTCGACGTGCTTGGCCAGCAGAGTTTTCTCGAAGTGTGGAACCACGAGCGTCTCGTCGCCAAGCTCTCTGCGGAGCCGTTTACCGACGAGGACGCGAAGGCGCTTTCGGACTTCGGGATATGACCGCGCTGCTCGCGGTCGGGTAAGGCCGTCACGTGGATGAGCCGACGCACGTTCCGGTTCTCCTCGACGAAGTGCGAGCGCTCCTGCAACCGGAGCGCGGCGGCACGTTCGTCGACTGCACGGTCGGCCTTGCGGGTCACGCGCGCATGCTGCTCGAAGGCGGCGCGTCGCGGCTGATCGGGTTCGATCGTGACACCGACGCGCTGGCGATCGCGCGTCAGGTGCTGGCGCCGTTCGGCGATCGGGTCACGCTCGTGCACGCGGACTACCGCGAGCTGGAACGCGTGCTTGATGCGCAGGGTGTGAGCAGCGTCGCCGGAGTGCTCGCGGATTTCGGCGTGTCGTCGATGCAGCTCGACGCCGACGGACGCGGGTTCAGTTTTCGCCGCGATGAGCCGCTCGACATGCGGATGGACCGCACGACGGGTGAGACCGCGGCCGAATTGATCGATCGCGTGGACGAGACCGAACTCGCCGACGCGATCTACCAGTTCGGCGAAGAGCGGCGGTCGCGGCAGGTGGCGCGGGCCATCGTGGCGGCGCGCCAGCACGGGCGCATCGAGACGACGGGGCGCCTGGCGGAGATTGTGCGGCGAGCGGTGGCCGCACGCACGTGGCAGCGGATCGATCCAGCGACGCGTACCTTCCAGGCGCTTCGCATCTGGGTCAACCGCGAGCTGGATGGGCTCGATCGGTATATCGGCTCAGCCGTAGCGCGACTGCAGCCTGCGGTGGAGTCCGGGGTTGGCGACACGGCGGCTGGTGGCCGGATTGCCCTGATCGCGTTTCACTCGCTTGAAGACCGAGTGGTGAAACACACGTTCCGCGCGATGTCGCGGCCGAGCGCAGTCGATGAGCGCGGCCAGCCGCAATTCGCGCCGGGCGAGGTTCAAGTGAAGGTGCTCACGAAGCACCCGGTCGAGGCCTCAGCGACGGAGGCTGACGCCAATCCGCGCGCGCGCAGCGCCAAGCTGCGCGCCGCAGTTCGAGTTCGGTAAGAGGGGCGCATGGACAAGGCAGGAACCTTCGAATACGAAATTCGCAAGGACTTCCGCAACAACCAGATCGTCCGCGAGGTCGACGAGCGGCGGCTGCGCGATTTGTGGCAGTCGCTCGGCATCGGCATCGTGCTGGTGCTGGCGTTGTTGTTCTCGGCGTGGCAGCACTTCGAGTTGCTGCGTCACGGCTACCGCCTCGAGCAGATGCAGCGCGATCGCGCGGCTGAACACGACATCAACCGCCACCTGCGGCTGGAGATGGAAACGCTGCGCGCGCCGCAGCGCATCGAGAAACTGGCGACCGAGCGGCTCGGCATGGTGACGCCCGGTGACAACGAAGCCGTGGTGCTGGAGCGCGTGACACCGCCCGCGCCGCCGGCGACATCCGTGGTCGCGTCGCGGTAACCGAACGGGTTGTAACGTGGCCGCTCAGCTAGATCCTCACTGGCGCACGACGCTGAAGAGCCGCCTCATGGTGGCCGCGGCGGTGCTTGGCCTGTGGGCG
>JAYQOO010000215.1:0-1998 GCA_038144855.1 Acidimicrobiia bacterium
ATGGATCCGGCTAGTGTTTTGGGCGCCTGGGGTTGGTGGCGGTATTGCGCGATGTTGACGGTCGAGGCCATGGCACGGCGCTGACGCCGCTGGTGCTCAAGCATTTTTCGCTGGCGCGACCGGACCTTCTGGTCTCGGAGGTGTATCACCGGCCCCAGGGGCGCAGGACCATCGCCGCGCTCGGTTCGATCGTCGATGGCGCGCGCGCGCATGGCGACCCGGTGGCTCACGACATCATGACCCACGCCGCTGACGAACTCGCCATGGCGGCAGCGTCGGTGATCGGCCGGCTGGATATGCGCGGAGAACAGTTCCCGATCCTGCTGTCGGGCGGTATGCTGGTTCCGAAGGATTCGGATCGAGAGGGAAGCGGCACATGGTTGGCCGCGGAGGTTCGCCGCCGGATGGCGGAGGTTGCTCCTCGTGGACACGTCAGTCCACTCTCTCAGGAACCTGTCGTCGGCGCGGTCCGGCTGGCGGTGGCTGAGGCGAACGGCGGCGTTCGGGTGCCGGCCTACATTGAAGCCCCTCGATCCACAGCGACTTGAAGATCGAACGATTTGAAGACGATGCCGCGTTGTCCGCGGCACTGGCCAGACGCGTTCTCGCGCACATTGCCTCTCGCCCCGACTTAGTCCTGGGCCTCCCAACCGGACGTACTCCGCTTGGTTTGTACCGCCAATTGCGGGCAGTGCCGCCGGGGGGAAGGAGCGCGCCGGCCGATTGGTCGCGCGTGCGGACCTTCAATCTCGATGAGTTCGTGGGCGTCGACGGGTCTGATGCGAGCAGTTACCGCGCCTACATGCAGGCGGAACTGTTTCATCACGTCGGCATCGCGCCGGCGCACATCGAGTTTCTCAATGGACGCGCGCCGGTCCTGACGGCGGAGTGCCTCCGCTACGAAGCGGCGATTCACGCGATGGGCGGCATCAACCTCCAGATTCTGGGGATCGGCGCGAACGGCCATATCGGGTTCAATGAGCCTGCCGAAGGCCTCTGCGCGCAGACCCACGTCGCCGAACTCGAACAAGAAACGCGGGCGTCGAACGCGCAGCGGTTTGGCGGCGACTGGCGGCGCGTGCCCGAGCGGGCGCTGTCGATGGGGATGGCGACGATTCTCGGCGCGGATGAGATCGTGCTGATCGCGACCGGGCCCGAGAAAGCGGATGCGGTGCGGGGGATGATCGAGGGCCGCATCACCTCGCGCCTGCCGGCATCGCTGCTGCAGGTGCACCGGGACGTGACCGTCATGGTCGATCGCCAGGCGTGGTCCGGCTGATCGCGTCCGCCGTCAGGCTGACCTAGGCCCCGATCAGCGCGCGCAGCCGCGGCTCGATGTCTTCGCCGATCGCCTCGCGGATGCGGTCATCTGATTTCTTCAGCCGCGCGATCGCCTTGGTGTAGCTCAGGCCGGTCTTCTGCATCACGATCGCGATCTTGACGTTCCACTTGGCCGACTTGAGCAGCTTCTCGGCATCTTCGTGCGTCAGCCCTGTCACGACGTGGACAATACGGCGGGCGCGATCGCGCAGCTTGTCGGAGCCGAGCGCGTTCACGTCGACCATCAGGTTGCCGTAGGTCTTGCCGATCAGGATCATCGCCGAGGTCGTCAGCATGTTCAGGACGATCTTGGTCGCCGTGCCGGCCTTGAGGCGCGTGGAACCGGCAATGATTTCGGGGCCGACCGCCGGTGCGATCGTCAGGTCCACGAACGCCTGCAACTCGTTGCGCGGGTCGCAGGTCACAAAGACGACGCGCGAACCCGCGGTACGGGCGCTGGTCAGCGCGCCGCGGACAAACGGCGTCATGCCGCTGGCCGAGACGCCGATCACGACGTCCTTCTTGTTGGGATCGAGCCTCGCGAGCGCCCGGGCGCCTTCTTCGTAATTGTCTTCAGCGCCGTCCTTGGCGGGGGTGTTGGCGTTCTTGCCGCCGGGCCTGATGCCCGGGCCGCGCAGCGGATTGGTGCCGAACGTTGGCGGCATTTCCGCCGCCTCG
>JAYQOO010000216.1:0-1994 GCA_038144855.1 Acidimicrobiia bacterium
GCTCGCGGTAAACGTTCTTTGGAAGGCTGTACATGCGTTAGGCTCAAGGTCCAGACAAAGAAAAAACAAATGCTCCACGCACTGGGGAATTCATCCCCAGTGCGCGGGCAAACCTTGGAAAACCAGCAAATCCTGAGATCGGAGATCTCGAGACTTACTTGATTTCGACCTTCGCGCCGGCTTCCTCGAACTTCTTCTTGATCGAAGCAGCTTCGTCCTTCGACACGCCTTCCTTGATCGGCTTGGGCGCGCCCTCGACGAGGTCCTTCGCTTCCTTGAGGCCGAGGTTGGTGGCTTCGCGAACGACCTTGATGACGCCGATCTTGTTGGCGCCCACATCGGTCAGGGTCACGGTGAATTCGGTCTGCTCTTCCGCCGCCGCGCCGCCACCGGCCGCCGGGGCGCCGCCGCCCATCGGCATCGCCATCGGCATTGCTGCCGCCGCCGACACGCCGAGCTCGGATTCCAGCGCCTTGACGAGCGCTGAGAGCTCCATCACGCTGATGCCCTTGATGTAGTCGATCACCTGCTGCTGATTCACTTCGGCCATTGCTCTCTCCTTAAAAGAAACCTGGTCTTACTGAGATAAATGTGGTCGAGCCGCGCCTCGGCGCGACGGTTACGCCTTCTTCTTTTCCGCCTGCACGAGGACGCTCATCAGGTCACGCGGCACCGCGTTCAGCACGCGGACCAGGTTGACCATCGGCGCCTGGAGGAGGAACAACAACTTCGCATACAGCTCGGGCTTGCCGGGCATGGTGGCGAGCGCGGCGACATCGCTCACCGGCTGCCCCTGCACCACCGCCGCCTTGACCTTCAGCGTCGGCGCGTTCTTCATGAATGCGGTCAGCGCCTTTGCCAGCGCAACCGGATCGTCCTTGGTATAGGCGACGGCGGTCATGCCTTCGAAGTGCGACGACAGCGACTCGAACGACGTGCCCTTGAGGGCGCGCTTGGCGAGCGAGTTCTTGACGACCTTGTACTCAGCCTTCGCCTTGCGAAGCTGGCTGCGCAGTTCGGTCACCTGGGGCACGTTGATTCCCTTGTAGTCGATCAGGATCGCGACGTCGTTGCCCTTGAAGGCACCTTCGAGCGACTGGAGTTCAGTGGTCTTGTCTGCTTTTGTGACGGCCATGGTTCTGTCGTCCTACTTCTTTGCTGACGCAGCTTCCACGTGCGTCTCGTCGATCTTCACGCCCGGGCCCATCGTCGAGGACACGGTGATGCTCTTGAGGTACTTGCCCTTCGCCGCGGCGGGCTTGGCCTTGACGATGCTGTCGATCAGCGCCGCGGCGTTGTCCACCAGGTTCTGCGAGGGGAACGAGATCTTGCCCACCGGCGCGTGCACGATGCCGGTCTTGTCGACGCGGAACTCCACCTTACCGGCCTTGATTTCGTTGACCGCCTGGGTGACGTTCGGCGTCACGGTGCCGGTCTTCGGGTTGGGCATCAGGCCACGCGGACCGAGGACCTTACCGAGCTTGCCGACCGCGCGCATCATGTCGGGCGTCGCCACGACCGCGTCGAAGTCCTGCCAGCCGCCGTTGATCTTGTCGACCAGCTCTTCGCCGCCGACGTGATCGGCGCCGGCCGCTTCGGCTTCCTTCTGCTTGTCGGGGCCGGCGATCACCAGCACCTTCTTCGACTTGCCCAGGCCGTGCGGCAGGACGACCGTGCCGCGAACCATCTGGTCGGCGTGCTTCGGGTCGACGCCGAGACGGATCGACAGCGCGACGGTTTCGTCGAACTTCGCAAACTTGATCTTCTGCACGAGCGGCAGCGCGTCTGCCAACAGATAGGGCTTGTTTTCGACCTGCCCCTTCGCCGCCGTGAATTTCTTGCCGTGAGTTCTCATGTGTAGCTCTTATCTTCTGCGGCATCCGGCTTCAGCCGGATTGTTCCCGCCCCAACAGTCCGGCTGAAGCCGGACGCTGCGCTTATCCGACGACGTCCAAACCCATGGACCGCGCGGTACCTGCCACCGTGCGGACCGC
>JAYQOO010000217.1:0-1929 GCA_038144855.1 Acidimicrobiia bacterium
GTGCAGCACTCATAGCGATCGTTCGAGCCCGACCCCTCTTCGAACGACGACACCGGCACGTAGAGCCGTCCGTTGGCGAGTGTCGGCGCGCCAGTGATGCGCGCGAAGGGATGCGTGTCGGCGCGCGCCGTCCAGATCAGCGAGCCGTTTTCGGCATCGATCGCAAACACGTTTGCCTTGAGGTCACCGAAGTAGGCCGCCACGCGCGAACCGGTGGCGGTCTTAATCGGCGCGATGGTGATGGCCGTGCGCACGCCCGACTTCGCTTCGAACGACCAGTACACGCAGCCGGTCTTGGCGTCGATCGAGTAGACAAAGCCGTTGTCGGATCCGACGAAGACGCGACCGCCGGCGACTGCCGGCTGCCCGTAGGCCGATGAGCCATTCGGGAACCCGAACGCCCACTTCAGCGCCAGCTTCGGCACGTCACCCGCAGTCAGGCCGGCCTTGGCTGCCGTCTGCGCGCGGGAATTCATCAGGTCGTTGCCCCAGCCAATCCACGACGGCCCGCTCAGCAGGTCCCCGGCCGGCTTGGCCGTGCACTGATTCTTCATCGCCGTCGCGGCGCCGGATGCGGCACTACCGATCGGGCGGCCGGTCAGAAACTCGGCGATCGCGCGCTTGGTGTTATCGGGCAGTCCCTTCGCGTTGGCCTGCATCGATCCGCTGGTCAGCGCATCGAGCACGCGCTCGGGCGTGAGGGCCGCCAGCATCGCCCGGCTTGGTGCCCGCACCGCATCGTCCGTGACGGGCGTCGTGGCGCTGCCGTGGCATTGCGCGCAGCGCGACTCGAACGCCTGCATCGTTTGCAGGAGTCCTTGCGCGGCGGCGGTTGTGGGAAGGATGAAGAAGAAGGTGACGAGAACCGGGACGATCGCTCGTGGGCGCATAAGGATGCTCAGTGCCGGGTGCCAGGGTGCCGGGTGCGGAGTGCTACCAGCACCCGCACCATAGCACCTCTGCACCCGCGCACCTAGCACCCGCTAGAAGCTGCCGTAAGTGCCGGTCTTCTCGAGGGGCAGCAGGTCTTCGGCCGGCCGCGACGGGGCCGGCACCGGCATTGGCACGACCTTGCCTCGCGAGGCAGTCTTCGCCGCGCGCGGCGTGGCCGCTGTCGCCGGCGTTGAGGCCGCGGCACCATCCACCAGGCGCTGCAGCTGGCGAACCACTGCGATCGAAGACTCCGCCTGCGCATTCAGCTCTTCGCTGGCCGCGGCGCTTTCCTCGGCAGTCGCTGCCGTCGTCTGCGTGACCTTCTCCATCTGCGACACCGCCTGGGTGACCTGGTCGATGCCCTGCGTCTGCTGGCTGCTGGCGGAGCTGACCTCGTCCACCAGTCGCTTGGCATTGACCATGCTCTCGGAGATGCCGCTGATCATGGCCGACACGTGCTGCACCTTGCCGGTGCCCGCTTCGGCCTTCGCCGTGGACGCCTCGATCAGGGCGGCCGTGTCCTTGGCTGCCTGGGCGGAACGCTGCGCCAGGCTGCGCACTTCATCGGCCACGACCGCGAAGCCCATGCCGGCCTCGCCGGCACGCGCTGCTTCAACCGCCGCGTTGAGCGCCAGGATGTTGGTCTGGAACGCAATCTCGTCAATCGTCTTGATGATGCGGCCGACCTGCTGGCTGGACTCGTGAATTTCCTTCATCGAGACCACCATGTCCGCAAGCGCAGTGTTCGAGTCCTGCACCCGCGAGTCGACCTGCTGCATGACCTGCGCCGCCGACTGCGCGTTGGCAGCGTTCTGGCGCGTCATCGACGCCATTTCTTCCATCGATGCCGACGTCTCTTCGAGGGAGGCGGCCTGTTCGGTCGCGCCTTGCGACAGCGATTGCGACGAGGTCGAGACCTGGCCGGCCGCGGCCACCACCTGCTCGGCGCCCTGGCGCAGGTCGCTACAGGCCGCGCGCAGTGCCGCGACGATGGAC
>JAYQOO010000218.1:0-1883 GCA_038144855.1 Acidimicrobiia bacterium
ATCCGCGTCAGCGTCGTCCGCTTCGTCGACATCGACGCGCAGACGAAGGACGCCAACGACTACCTGCGCGATCACGGCGTCGAGGCGCTGCGTAACGCTCTGGCCGCCGCCAAGCCGGTGGCCGAGCAGAGGGCGCAGGAGCAGCGTGAGGGCTTCCGTGGGCCGACCCCCTTCGATATGTGGGACAGCGCCGCCCTGCCGCCGCGCCAGTGGGTCTACGGGCGGCACTACCTGCGCTCATTCGTGTCGGTGCTGGCCTCGGCGGGCGGCGTCGGCAAGACCAGCATGATCAGCGTCGAGGCGCTGGCGATCTGCATAGGCCGCGCCCTTCTGGGCGAGGAGGTCTACGAGCAGTGCAAGGTGTGGGTGATGAACCTCGAAGACCCGATGGAGGAGATGCACCGCCGCTTCCTCGCCGCCATGCAGCACCACGGCGTCAAGCGCGAGGAGGTCGAGGGGCGGCTGTTCCTCGACGCTGGTCGCGACTTTCAGGCCAAGTTCGTCACGCAGACGCGGGACGGCGTGGTGATCAACGACGCGCTCATCGAGTATATGCGCGAGCGCATCGTGGCCGAGGGCATTGGCGTTGTGATCATCGACCCGTGGGTCGGAGCCATCGACATCAACGAGAACGACAACACCGCCATGAACAAGGCGGTCGCGGCGGTGCGCCAGATCGCCGACGAGACCGGCGCGGCCATCGTGCTGGTCCACCACATCCGCAAGGGCCACGGCGACGAGGCCACGATTGACAGCGTCCGTGGCGCTGGCTCGCTGATCGGCGCGGCGCGGGCTGCGCGGGTGATCAACAAGGTCAGCGAGGACGACATGATGCGCCTCGGCGTGCAAGGCGAGGACGCTCGCGGCATCTTCCGCGTCGACGACGGAAAGGCCAACCTCGCGCCGCCCGCAGCGGCGGCGGTCTACCGCAAGATGGTCGGCGTCCAGATCGGCAACGGCGAGTGGGTCGGCGTGGCCGAGGTGTTCAAGATGCCGGACCTCTTCGACGGCGTGACGACACGCGACACGATGCGCGTCCAGCAGGCGGTGGGCAAGGCGGCGCAGGACGACGACCCGCTGCGCCAGAGTGTGCAGGCGAAGAATTGGGTCGGACACACGATAGGTGCCGTGCTGGGCATCGACACGCAGGACAAGGCAGGCAAGGGCCGCGTGGTGGCGATGATCAAGAAGTGGCTGGAGACGGACGTGCTGCGCGTTGAGATGATCGAGGACAAGCGCAATGGCCGAGAGGCACCCTGCGTCGTCGTTGGCAAGTGGATCACAGGAGACGAGGCGGGGCTGTGAAATACCAAATCAAAATAGTTGGCGAGGGATTTGGTATTTATCCTTGAAGCCACAACTGAGAGGGGGCTTCGGCCCCCTCACTTTTTGCTGGACGCAATGCTGCGCCGCCGCATAACATTGCCGCATGGTAACGGAAGTCGACATAGAGCCGTGGATGCTGGACGAGGCGCTGGAGCGCTCTCAGGCAATGGGTGTGCTGCGGAACAGCCTTGTCAGCGGATCGGGCAACCGCGCTGGCTTCGTCGGCGAGCGGCTGGTGTTCGACCACCTCGCGGATCGCGCCCACCTCGTGGACGCGCTGGCGATGGTCGACGAGTTCACGCACGACATAGAAATGAATGGGATGCTGATTGAGGTGAAGACCAAGCGCCGTAGCCAAGCGCCGCAGCCGCACTGGATGGTGTCGCTTGGCATGGCCTCGTGGACGCGGCAGGCGCAGTTCTGCGACATCCTCGCCTTCGCGCAGGTCACGCCTGACCTGACCCGTGGATGGGTGCTGGGCTACACGACGCCCGAGCGCATGGAGATGCTGGGCCGCGTCATCTTGGCCGGTGAGGCGGAGGGCGACAACGGGTTCG
>JAYQOO010000219.1:0-1694 GCA_038144855.1 Acidimicrobiia bacterium
CCTCATTGTCAGCCCCCCAGTGGCTTATCCGCCGCGGGTCTGGGGCCCGGACCAGGGCGCCTCGGCCATCGCCTTCACACGCGCCGTGACCGGCAGCGCCATCGACGGCGGAAATCGTTCGAGCACGCGCAAGCTACCATCGATGCGGGCGCGGACGCGTAACTCGTGTTCGGCAGGCTCGATATGCAAGTCGCTGGCACCGGCTTCGACGGCTCGGCACAGCAACTGCTGCACCAGGCGGATGATCACCGGATCACGAATCAGGTCGAGCAACACCGCATCGCCGCGCATCAACAGGTCGCGCTGGCGATTGACCATGCTGATCGCGGGATCCGCGTATTGCGCAAAAGGCGTGGCGAGCAACTGCCGGTAGACCGCTTCAGCTTCGGCTTGCCTGCCGTCCGGCTGGTAGCGCACCGGGGCGCCGGACAGGAACGGCGCGTAGTGCTGCGTCAGCGCAGCGCTGACCGCGACTTCGTTCGCCACCATCGGAAAGATGCGGCAACCGGATACCGCTTCGAGCGCATTCACGGTCCAGCCGTCGGTCGGATTCAACATGCAGACGTGCAGCGCGTTGGCTTCCATCTGCGCCGGGAACACCAGGAGCCGCGCCACCAGGTCGGCCGGCAACAACTGGTTCACGCGCGCGACGAAATCGGGATACACCGTCATCAGCGACGGGTCGACGCCGCGCGATCCGGTGATCTCCTCGAGCATGCCGCGCAGGACTTCCGGCGGAATCAACTGCAGCGTGGCGATGGCGCCGCCGAGCGTGGACTGTCGGCTACGTTGAAATGTTCGCGCCCGTTCGAGGGCGGTCGGCGTCAGCTGGCCCTGGCGAACACTCGCCTCGGCCAGCCGATCGTCGAGCTCGGCATCGGTCACGGGCGATTCACCAGCTGCGCCAGCCGCTGCTTGGCCGCCTCCAGTCCAGGATGATCCGGCGGCAGCCACTTGACGGCGCGCTGATACCAGGCGACGGCTTCCGGCATGCGGCCGCGGCTGTCGAATTGCCGCGCGCGCGTCAACGCATCGACGCCGGCCTCGTTCATCTTCTTGCGGGTCCGCTCGATCGCCTCGGCCAATCCCGGCAACACGCTTTCCGATGGACGCAACTTCTCGTACGCGGCCATCGCTTCGCTCCACATTGCGGTCTCTTCCAGCTTGGCGGCGGCCTTGAAGTCATCCGCAGCCTCCTGACGCAGGCCCTCGTTGCTTTCGGCGAGGCGTGCATCGATGTCGCGGAAGCGCGGCACCTCGCGGGACAGTGCCGCGAACAGATCGCGGGCTTCGCCGAACCGGCGCACAGCCAGGCTCTGCAGCGCCTGTGCATAGCGGCGGCGCACATCGTCACGGCGCTTCTGCAGCGCCGCGGCCGACTCGCCGGCGTGGGCCGGAACCGTCGCGGCGTCAGGATCGGTATCGCGAAGCGGACGTGGCCGCGCGGCCGCAGCCGCTGCCGCGGCCTTGGCCGTCGTGTCCGCCGGTGCCGGCGTGGGAGCCGGCGCAGGCGGTGGCACTTCGGCGACCGGCGCTGGTGCCGGAGTTGGAGAGGGCGCCGGCTCCGCCGGCGGTGCGGGCGCGCGCGCTGCCGGTGGCGTCGCCGGCGTGCTCGGCCCAGCGGACTCGGCGGCGGGCGTCGAAGTATCGGGCCGCAACAGCAACGCGATCACGACCGCGAACGCGCCAAACAC
>JAYQOO010000220.1:0-1638 GCA_038144855.1 Acidimicrobiia bacterium
GCCTTGGGAGGGGCCCCTCATGAATCCGCGCACAAATCCCTCGTTCGCCAGACATCTCAGCAGTTCGACTGCGGTCGCTGCTCTATTGGTGGCAGCAACGCCTCAGTATGCATTCGCGCAAACGCAAGCGGCACAAGCACCCGCGATCGTCGATGAAATCGTGGTTACCGGTTCGCGCATCGTGCGCGACGGCTTCGAAGCGCCGACGCCGGTCTCGGTGTTGAGCACCGAAGACCTGAACGCCATCGCAACTCCGAACATCGCCGATGCGGTCAACCGCCTGCCGGCGCTGCAAGGCAGCTTAGGAACCAGCAACGCCAGCACGAACGTGAGTTCGGGAACGGGCGGCGTGAACCAGCTGAACCTGCGCGCGCTCTCCGCGGTTCGCACCCTCGTGCTTCTCGACGGTAAGCGCATCGTCGGTGCGACCCTCGCCGGTTTCGAGAACAACGGTTCGACGCCGGACATCAACGGGTTCCCAGGCGGCCTCGTTCAGCGCGTCGACGTGGTGACGGGCGGCGCCTCGGCCGTGTACGGCTCCGACGCCTTGGCGGGCGTCGTCAACTTCGTGCTCGACCGTGAATTCACCGGGGTCAAAGGCGAGATTCAGGGCGGCGTGACGACCTACGGCGACGACGAGAACTACAAAGGAACCCTGACCTACGGAACGCCGTTCGCCGGCGGCCGCGGCCACTTCCTGTTCTTCGGCGAACACACCTACTCCGCCGGCATCAACGGCAACCCCCGTCCGTGGAACAAGCCTGAGAACTCCAGAGCCGTCGTTCTCAATCCTACCTATACCGCTACAAACGGCCAGCCTCGATACACCATCGCCAGCCATATCGGCGTGCGCGCGACGGCGGGCGGCGTGATTCTTGCCGACAACGTCAACGGCACGAATTCACCGCTGCGCGGCATCCAGTTCCTGGAAGGCGGCAAGCAGGCGCCGTTCACCTTCGGCGTTCAGAGCGGGAATTTCATGATCGGCGGCGACTATGACCAGACCAACATCTGGAAGTGGCCGACTCTCGACCTTCAGGTACAGCGCACGAATGTCTTCACGCGCTTCAGCTATGACCTGGCCGAGAACGTCAACGCTTACGTCGAATGGTCATGGGGCTACACGCACGCCCTGAATCGCTCGCTGGTGCCGAACTTCGAATTCGGGCAGAGCATCCGGGTCGATAATGCGTTTATCCCCGCCAACATCCGCCAGACGATGATTGCCGGCGGTATGAGCTCGATCACCTTGAGTACCTTTTACGGAGCCAGCAATAAGCTTTCGCTGACGACATCGGACGGTGGCACCCCGCTGGACATCAAGGCGGACAATGGGCGCACACAACGCCGTTATGTCGCGGGTCTTACCGGCAGTTTTGTCGCGGGCGACTCCGACTGGAACTGGGATGCATATTACGCCAGAAGCACCACCCACAACTCCACGCGGGCGCCGGACAACTTGCAGTCCAGAGGGGCCACCTCGCCGCACGACATGGCGCTGGACTCGGTGTTCCACCCGGTCTCCGGGGCCATCGTTTGCCGTTCCACCCTCACCAATCCGGGCAACGGCTGTATTCCCTTCAATCCGTTCGGCATCAACGTGAACGGCGCCAAGGAATACGATTACGTCGCCAATAC
>JAYQOO010000221.1:0-1578 GCA_038144855.1 Acidimicrobiia bacterium
GCGGCAAACGTCTCGCCTTTGGAGGTGACCGGGGCGCTCAACTGATAGACGCGAATGCCTCCAAACGCCAGCCGGCGCAACATCTCGACCGTCGTCGGCACGTCACGCTGCGCTTGCGGAATGAAGTAGGCAAACGGGCCATCCTTGCGATGCTCCTCGATCTGCCGCTTGCCCGAGCGGTAGCGATTCAGCAGCACGTTTTCCTTGAAGCGCGCCGCGTAGTCGAGCACCGAGATCGACGCGACTTCCATGTAGTCGACGGCGTCGCGCAGCGTCCATTTTCCAGGCTTCCACGGACTGGTGTAGAGCGCCTGCGGCCGCAAGTCGCGATACGGCTCCGGAAAATTCTGCAGCGTGTATTCGCGCGTGTTGGCCATGCCGGCCAGCGCCGTCTCGGTCCAGAACGAGGACACGTTCTTGAACATCGGCGTGTAGTCAATGTAGCCCGCGTACCAGGCGTCGTAGCCGGTGCCCATGTGCGTGGCGCCGACCATGTTGCGTTCCTCGAGACCCTGTGCGATCGCCATACCGATGGTGTTCACCTGGCGCGACATCAGGTAGGGCGCGTGGGTGGCGATGGGTTCGGCAAACGGCGGCAGCCAGATGCGGGTTGGGAACGGCGACGTCTGATGCTGCACGTAGACGATCTGCGGCTCCCACTGCCGCCACGCATGCTCCATGACGCGCGACTCGATCATGTTGAGCATGTAGGCGTCGCGGTTGTTGTCGTGGCCGACGTACTCCTGGTACAGCTTCGGCAACGTCTCGTTCGGCGTGCCGGCATTCTTTATGTACCAATCCGCGACCATCTGATGCCCGTCGGGATTGATCGTCGGCCACAACATCAGGATGACGTTGTCGAGGATGCGCGCAAGCTGCGGCTCGTTGGCCTTCGACAGAAGGTCGTAGGCCAGCAGCAACGTGTGCTGGGGGCCGGCCACTTCCGTTGAATGCAGGCCACCGTCGATGTGCACGAGCGGCTTGCCTTCGCGCGCCAGCGCCGCCGCTTGCGCCTCGCTGAGACCTTCCGGCCGCGCGAGGCGACGCGCAATCTCGCGATGACGATCGACTTTCTTGAGGTTCTCAGGCGAGGAGATCAGGGCGAAATAAAACGTCCGGCCCTGCGTCGAAGTGCCGGCCTCAACGAGCGTCATGCGATCGCTCGCCGCATCGAGCTTCTTGAAGTACTCGATCGTCTGGTCGTAGGTCGCCAGCTTGGCTTCCGCCCCTGGCGCGAATCCAACCACCGACTCGGGCGTCGGAATGCGGGACGACTGGGCGGAGATGCCAATCGACGAACAGGCGATCAGGGCAAAAGCGAGCACGTGGCGCTGAAACATGCCGTCTATCTTAGGCCAGTGTTTCGGCGTACCATCTCGCGGTTCACACCGGGAGCATCACCGATGAAATCCATTCGCATTCGTCATGTTGTCGCCGTCATGGTGGCGATCAATGCCCTGACCGTTGCCGGGCAGCAGCCGCGAGCCGTTCGGCCGGAGGAATACGGTCGATGGGAACAGCTGGCGGCCCAGCGCACGCCGCTGTCACCCGACGGCTCATGGCTGGTCAACGGCCAGT
>JAYQOO010000222.1:0-1568 GCA_038144855.1 Acidimicrobiia bacterium
CGCGGTTGGCGAGCGCGATGTCTTCGAACACCGTGCTGCTCTTGGCGCTTTCCGGCTGGAAACCCACGGCCGGCCGGCCGCGTTCGTTGGTCGGTTCGAGCGACAACCGCCGGGGCGTGGCCGTTTCGATCGTGCCCGCGGCGGCTTCCATCTCCGCCGCCATCTTCACGAACATCTGCACGACGGTGGGATCGAGCGCGCGTCCGGCTTCCTGCTGCAGCAATGCCAATGCCGCTTCCGGCGTCATCGCCTTGTGGTACGGCCGATCCGACGTCAACGCGTCGTAATAGTCAACGACCGAGAGAATGCGCGCGCCGAGCGGGATCTCTTCACCCTTCAGGCCCTGCGGATACCCTTTGCCGTCCCAGCGCTCGTGATGGCTGAGAATCAGCGGAGCCACCGGGTATGGGAAGGGCACGGCGCTGATGATCTCGGCGCCGACCTGCGGATGCACGCGGATCTTCTGGAACTCTTCCTGAGTTAACGGTCCCGGCTTCGACAGGATGTGTTCCGGCACGGCGAGCTTGCCGATGTCGTGCAGCAGCGCCGCGGTCTTCACGCCCTGGATTTCCGTGTCGGACATGCCGAGACCACGCGCGATGCTGGTCGCGTAGACCTGGACACGCCGGATGTGCGACTGCGCGGTCTGATCCTTGGCGTCGATGGCGAGAGCCAGCGCCTCGATTGTCGCCAGGTGGAGGTCGGCCATTTCTTCCACGTGCCGCCGCTCGTCGTCGATGCGTCCCAGGTAGACCTTGTAGGTGCGGTAGGTGAGGTAGAGCGGCGCAGATGCCAGCAAGCCCAGATACACGCCTGAGGTCATCACACCCCAGGTGACAATGGCCGCCGCGCCGGCGCCAACGAAGTAGCTTGGCGCGCTCCAGAGGAAGTTCTGGTTCCACACCGCCATGAACGACTGACGCGTTGCCAGCGACACCGCGACCGCGATCAGGCAGGTGTTGAAGAGGAAGTAGATCGTGGCGGCGCCGACGAGCGGTCGCGCGATGCCGGCAACGTCATGTGCGAGCGAGCCAGGCACGCCGCCAAGCGCCTGGTACGCAAAGCCCGAGGCCTGCACCGTGATGGCCAGGCACGCCATGCTGAACAGCGTGCGGTACACCGGATTCTTGGTCTTCATCCGGAACGTGCACTGGCTCCACGCGCTGGTGACCGCGACGAGCATGGTCTCGTTCGGGCCGAGCAGCAGCAGCGCGGCGAAGTCCACCGCGTAGGACACCGACATCGTCGACCCGCTCTTGGCGAGCGGCAAGCTCACCTTGAAGGCGGAGGTGACGGCTGAGATGACGAGGAGAACGAAAAAGAGCGTCGGATTCTGGAACGTCGAGCGCGGACCGAGCGACACCACGAGTAACGCGCCGAGAGCGATCGTGGCGCCAACATACAAGCGTGCTGGCAGCGGCAAGGTGCGCATGTGCGCGTCGATTTAACTACGAACCCCACACCGCCTCGGACCGAACCGGTGTCACCGCGATCAACACGTTCGGGCCTCGACTCGATTTGGGAAGGGGCTGGGGGGCGCGTAACGAAATCACGACGCGACGGAGAAT
>JAYQOO010000223.1:0-1545 GCA_038144855.1 Acidimicrobiia bacterium
CGCCTTGCGACAGCGATTGCGACGAGGTCGAGACCTGGCCGGCCGCGGCCACCCCCTGCTCGGCGCCCTGGCGCAGGTCGCTACTGGCCGCGCGCAGTGCCGCGACGATGGACCGCACGACATACACGACCAGCGCACCCACCGCGAGCGCGACGCCGAATGCCTACAACAGCATCAGACGGGTGCTGTTGTAGGCCGCGTCCGCTGAGGCGCGCGACTCCTCCAGGAAGGTCCGCTGCTGGTCCAGAAGTTCGTTGTTGAGCACGTCGATCCGATCGATCAGCGGGTTGGCCTTCTCGCGCGCCAGGGCCCACGCCGGCTCGTTTTCGTTCTTCGCGATCATGCCGAACACCTGATCGTTGGCCGACGTCCATTCGCTTTCACGCTGCTGGATCTCCGCCACCATCGCGCGGCCCTTCTCCGTAACCAGCAGCGCGCCCAATCCCTCGATGCGCTCGCGGAACTGGCCGCCGGCACCTTGATGCGCTCCTTGGCCTGCGCCACCGTGTCCGCATCGTGGGCAAACGCCCCCAGCAGACCACGGCGCTGTTCGCTGCGGTAGCGCACGACCGTCTCCTGAAGTTCGAACGCCGCTTCGATCTTCTTGGTGGTTTGTCCGGTGGCGGTGTCGAGCTGGCCCTTGACGTTGCTCAACGCGTTGACCGACAGCCCCCCACCACGACGAGAAGGAACACAAGTGCGCCGACGCCCGAAAACAGCTTGAAACCGACGGTCCAGTTCTTCACGGTAACCTCGCCTGGCAATAGGGAGCCCACAGCCGCCGCCCACCAGTGGGCGACTTCGGAGAGGTAGTCGACGACCGGTTGTGATTCCTTAATTGGCCAGTCGTGGCACCCTGGCGGCGCTAGGTTTTGGCGAGGCGGAGCGAATCGCCGACGAGGTCGACAACTATGCGGCCCTGGCCGGCGACCTCGCCAAACAGCAGCAGCTCGGATAACGGCTTCTTGATGCTCTTTTCGATCAAGCGCGCCATCGGACGGGCGCCGAAGGCGCGGTCGAACCCTTTGGCCGCCAGCCACGTCCGTGCGGCCGGCGTGAGCTCGATCGTGATCCCGCGCGCCGCCACCAGCTGACGCAGCTCATCGAGGTGCTTGTCGACGACCCGCTCGATTTCTCCGGCCCCGAGGGCCGCGAAGTGCACGGTGGCGTCGAGGCGGTTGCGGAACTCTGGCGCGAACATCCGCTCGAGCACGCCCGTGGCCTTGGTGCCCTGCGCACTCTCGAAGAAGCCCATCTTGCGTCCAGACAAGTCGCGCGCGCCGGCATTGGTGGTCATGATCAGGATCACGTGCCGGAAGTCGGCATGACGGCCGTGGGTGTCGGTGAGCGTGGCGTGATCCATCACCTGCAACAGGATCGCGAACAGGTCCGGGTGCGCCTTCTCGATCTCATCGAGCAGCAGCACGGCGTGGGGCGACTTGCGGATTGCGTCGATCAGTAGCCCGCCCTCTTCGTAGCCGACGTAGCCAGGAGGCGCGCCGATCAATCGCGACACGGCGTGCTTCTCCATGTACTCGGACATGT
>JAYQOO010000224.1:0-1538 GCA_038144855.1 Acidimicrobiia bacterium
CACGTCGTAACACTGGCATCGCTCCGCGTACGTATGCGGCACGTGAACCTGCCGCCTACTACAAGGAATCATCGTCAAGTCCTGGTCGCGCTGCCCACGGTCTGCCGTCTGTCCAGTACAGCGAAACAATCGCCATCCCGAATCACTGCAATGACGGCAGTGCAAATACCTGCGCCGGTCTTCGTCTTCTGGTATCGGTGCCAGTCGCCGTCGCGCCGCCTCGCGGTCGCGCTCGACCTGCACCAAGATGGCCTCGGCGCGGATGGTGCCAACGTCCGGCAACGCGGCCTGATACTCCTTGCGAGGTAACTTGGCGAGGCGCTCACACGCCAGCATGACCAGTTGACGATCAAGGTCGGCCAGTTCGTGCAGGTAGACGGCGAGTACCGCCTCGTCCGCCTCCGATGAACGGGCGATCGCTAATGCCTGGAGTGCCGTCTTGACGCTCATGCCTTACCGCCTCCCGTGTAATTGCAGCAGCAGCCGCAGGGCGTGGGCGCCTTGGGCTGGCACGACGGCGTTGCCGTAGGCGCGAAGTTCGTCCACCCGGATGGAAACCCCATCAGCCGCTCCACGAATCGGGGATTCAATCGCCGGGGCGAGGTCGGGCCTGATGGCGAGGACCGCAGCCCATCCTGCGGTGTCGCTGGGGGCTGGGGGCCAAACTGGAACGCCTCCCTGACAAGGCACTTGCCCTGCCGCGCTGCTTGGGTGACCTTCTCCCCACTGTCGCTGCTGGTCGGCGTGGCCCACTGCCGCCCCATCGAATCGCCCGTCTGCACCAGGTCCGATAGGCTGACGCCCTTGTGGGCCTTGCTGCCCGGCGTGTTCCGTGAACCCGCCCCGAACGAATCCTTGGCTCCCCGCCTGACCAACTGATCGGAAATCTCGCCAGCACCCCCCTCCGTTGAGGCTGTCGGCCACAGCGAGGACGAACAGCCGTTCCCGCTTGTGCGGGGCGCCGACTTCCGACGCTGTAACGAGGACCGCCTCAACTCGGTAAGCCAAGCGCTGTAACTCGGATCTGACGACTTCGTAGGCGGTGCGTCCGTCAGGCTGTCGAACAGTGAGCAGGCCGGGGACGTTTTCGAGAAGGACAAAAGACGGCCTCGCCCCGTTGATAGCCCTACGGACGTGCGGCCATAGGTGCCTGTGGTCTTCACTGCCGCGCTGCTTCCCGGCGACACTGAACGGCTGGCACGGGAATCCCGCAGTGAGGAGATCCACGCAGCCACGCCACGCTCGACTGTCGAATGTTTTGAGGTCAGACCAGACAGGTGCCGCATCCAGCTGGCCTTCTGCCATCTGTGCCGCCAAGACCGCGCTGGCGAAGGCTTCGATCTCGACAGCACAGACGAGGCGAGACGCTGGAAACACTCGTCGGACGGCGAGGTCGATACCGCCGATTCCGGCACACAAGGACATGACGGTGGGACCACTAGCCACATTGGTCCTCCAACATCTTGCGCTCCTGCTCAATCGCCTTAGTCCCGAACGGGTCCAACTCCGCTCCGGCATCAAGCGCCGCCTGGAGACGC